>JACWAE010000099.1 GCA_014874385.1 Dehalococcoidia bacterium
ATGAAAGGTTTGGTGTCCACTATTGACATCCGACACCACAGAAGACCGTCCCCGACCAACTGGCCTTTGTGCGTGGGGAAGAGTAATCCTTATAGCATCCTTGGCGTTGGTCATTGGATTGCCTGCCTGGGGTATCTACTCATGTGCCTCCAAATCAACCTCGGCACCCCTGCCAACGCCAGCCCCGATGCCAGGCAATGCCATTGTTCAAGATTTTGCCATTGGAGACAATATATGGGCGATAGGGCCGGGCAGAGAGATCATGATCTCATCCGCAGAGAAAAAAAGCTCGTACACCCTTTCATCAGGTGAGACATTCAATGCACCCTCAGGCAAGGTTTTCCTATTTATTACGGTGACCTGCAAGAATATCGGCAACACCTCGTTCCTCACAGGGCCAGGATATTTCGTGCTTACCGACTCCGCAGGGCATTCTTATCAAGGCCAAACTTATAGCAACTACCGCTTCAGTAAACCTTATCCAAATGCCAGTCTGTCGCCCTCGGTAACGGTCAGCGGCCAAATTTTATGGATAGTCCCGGCCTCAGCCTCAGGGCTGCAAGTTTCCTACCTTCTGGATAGCGCAAGCAACCCTCCGGTGATAGCCAGATGGGTGCTCTCTCAGTAGCCCTGCAATAGCTAATTCTTATGAATTGTCATTAGGGAATCTTCGTATTGGCTATTTTCTTCCCCCTTCCTTACCTTGTTCCACTATTAGCTAATCCTGGCCAACAACTCTCTCTCCCTCGAAACAGCTTCACCAGGGGACTATAGTATACCCTACAGGTAGGACTTAAATGTGATTGTTACCCCCCTTTCATCACGCTACACTTCAATCGAGAGGGTTCCTAACTAGAGGAGCCGTAAAGTAGTGAAAGGGGGTGAAAACGATGTTAGGCGCTTTAGGTACTCTCATCCAAACTTTCGTAACGCCAATGAACCTCATGGGCAATTACTTGGGCGCGTCCCCGACGGATTTGGCGTCGTATACTGGCCTCACCGCTGGCACACCGATGTCCACTTATGCGTTCACCGCGTTTGCCATGCCGTGGGTCAATGGCTTGGGCCCTATAACACAAGGGTCAGCTAATTTCCTGAGCTACCTTGCCACCTGGCTCACCTCGTTAAGTAGCTTTATGCGTACCTTCTAATTTAACAGACAAAATTCGTGCGGTTTTAGCGGGTTATGCAGGGAAGCAAGGCTGAGAGGTCCAGGTGACCCATTTCTTATGCGTGGTGGCGAACCCTGCTGATGGTTATAGTACAACCAATTGCTTACGTACCGTCTCACTGAAGCTTTAATGATACGGAACAGCGAACGAAGATGAGGAGGAAGAGGAACTCCTTCATCTTCGTTGCGTTTCTAGTCAAAGGGGAGCTCAGGACCAAATAGTGGTATACTCAGTGTCGTTGCGAATATTCTACAATATTAATCAACCTGACATCTGCACGATGGTCTACCACCAGGAAACTGGGAATTAGGGATTAGGAACGATGCTAACCCTTCATTACATAACTTGACCATAAACGTTCTTTCTGCTACACTTCGTGTTATCCTTAGCCTGAGGTCAGGCAGGAAAGGCAATTTTACATAATAGCCAAACGGGGCATGGTGGTTGCCAACCGTTTACTTTTGGCGAATTGAGGATGGACAGGAGACATGAAAGGCTGGTCGAAAGCTCGACTGCGAGAGCATAAACCGGCGATAGCCATAATAGTGGCGTTGCTCTTGTTATGGCTGATAGCTACCCCCGCCTCAGCCAGCCCGCTCACAATAACAAACGTTAGCTCAGGGAATATCACTCAAACCACGGCCACCATCACCTGGACAACCGACGAACCAGCCAATAGCACTGTTAACTACTGGTACACCGCTCCGCCGGGTCTTACAGCATCGAACAGCACCTTTGACTCCAACCATACGGTAAATCTGACCGGACTAGATCCCAACACCACCTATTACTATCAGGTAAGTTCATCTGACGAATCCGGTAACACCACTGTCGATGATAACAGCGGGCACTTCTATAGCTTTAAAACAATGATGCTAGCTTCTACCTTATCGGCGGTGAGTGCCACCAACATAACCGATACCTCGGCCACTATCACTTGGACAACTGACGAGCTAGGCAACAGCACAGTTCATTACGGAAATAGCACTCCGCCGAGCCTTACCGCCTCTAACAGCACCTTTGTTACAAGCCATTCTATAACCCTGACCGGACTCACTCCAGACACTCTATATTACTACGACGTGAGCTCCAGCAATTCGGAGGGCACGACCACAGTCAGTCCTGGCCATGGTACTTATTATACCTTCACCACTGCTGTCCATCTCGACCTTCAGGGGTGGGGTTGGTGCACCAGCTACGGCAATGTCGCTACCGCTACACTGGTCGGCTATGCTACACAAGTTGAAAGAGGGAATGACTCGCAGAGCTTCTCAGTGCATGCGGTGGGGAACCTCACACTCCAGATAGGCAATGCTACTCCTGAGATAGTCCCAGTTGACCTGTACGGAAGCAGAATAAGGACATTGTTTTACCTCAGGCAAGAGGTTACGGGAGAGTCATCCACCTTCACAGGGACCTGGATAACTGGTAACGATACCCAGCTCTATATCCTGACCTCGGGCCTGCTCGCACTCCCCAACCCAGAAGGCCAGTCTTTCAAAACAGCGAGACTGTGCTACGTGGTATTGCGAACACCGGGGGGCGATGTCCCTGACAAACCGCCGGGTGGGTTTGCGGCCGATTTGGACACCTTCATAGCCTGGTCCACCAAATACGCTGACCGAACGATCACAGCGCTTGTAGGCACTGGTGTTGGGAAGATAATAGCCGAAATCCTTGCCAAGATAATGATCCTCATCGCAAATATCAGGGCGCTGGGCACGCCTTACTTCTGGTGATGAGAAAAGGAACGGCATTGTCTCCCTTGTAACGTGACTCATTTAGATGCCCCTCTTTAGCCTTTGACATTACCTCTGATACCCACGACCGCGACACCGCACATCCTCCCCCTTTGACGAACGGTGCTGAACCTGATAAACTGTTTTCATTGTGTACTGAATTAGTGTGAGTTCCCACAAAACGCAACTCCTTGGAGGACTAAGGCATGGAGATTGGAACAGTCAGGCCGGTTAAGATCGAAGACGAGATGCAAAACTCTTATCTCGACTATGCCATGAGCGTTATTGTCTCGCGAGCCCTGCCTGATGTCCGCGATGGCTTAAAGCCTGTCCAACGTAGAATTCTTTACGCTTTGAATGATATGGGACTGCACTATAACAGCCCCTACAAGAAGAGCGCACGTATAGTCGGCGAAGTTCTAGGCAAATACCACCCCCACGGGGACACTGCAGTCTATGATGCCATGGTGCGTATGGCGCAAGATTTCTCCATGAGGTACAGGCTGGTTGATGGACAGGGCAATTTCGGCAGCGTAGACAATGACCCCCCGGCGGCCATGAGATATACCGAGGCTCGGCTCTCCAGGATCGCGGGCGAGATTCTGGCCGATATTGAGAAAGACACTGTCGACTTCACCCCGAACTTTGACGGTAGCCTCAAAGAGCCCACGGTACTCCCGGCGAGGCTGCCCAATCTGCTCCTCAACGGGGCCGCCGGCATAGCTGTGGGCATGGCGACTAATATTCCCACGCACAACCTCAGCGAGCTCTGCGATGGCATATCTTACCTGATCGATAATCCCGAGGCCACCATCGATGATCTCATCAAGCTAATTCCGGGCCCGGACTTCCCTACAGGTGGTATTTTGGAAGGGAGAGAAGGGATAAATAGCGCCTATACTACTGGCCACGGCAGGATGATAGTCAGAGCCAGGGCACATATCGAAGAGGCAACTAAAGGAGGAAGATACCAGGTAGTGGTTACCGAGTTGCCTTATCAGACTAATAAGGCAACACTGGTGGAGAGGATTGCCGAGCTTGCTAAGAACAAAAGGATTGACGGAATCTCTGAGGTACGCGACGAGTCTGATAGAGAGGGAATGCGCATTGTAATCGAACTGAGGCGAGAAGGACAGGCACAGCAGATTCTCAACAATCTTTATAAGCATACTGCCATGCAGTCCTCATTCTTTGCCAATATGCTGGCCCTGGTCGATGGCCAACCCAAAGTGATAACCCTCAAAGGCGCTCTCTTAAACTATATCGACTTCCGCCGTCAGATTATCACCCGTAGGTCTCGCTTCGACCTGGAGCGAGCCAAAGAGCGGGCTCATATCCTAGAAGGATTCAAGATTGCCCTTGACAATCTGGATGCAGTAATTGCTACCATACGCCGTTCTCAGACTGTAGAGTCAGCGCGCGAAAACCTGATGAAGCAATTCAACCTCTCCCAGATTCAGGCCCAGGCTATCCTTGATATGCAACTGCGCCGTCTGGCAGCCCTGGAACGTAAAAAGATTATCGACGAATATACAGAGGTACTGAAAACTATAGCCTATCTTGAGGACCTTCTAGCCAATCCCAAGAAGATGGATTTCCTGATTAAGGATGAGGTCAGCGAACTGAAATCAAAATACGGTGATCCACGGCGCACCGAGATCAGCGATGAGGAGATAAGAGATTTTAGTGACGAAGAACTCATTCCCAAACAGCCGATGGTAGTCACCTTGAGCAATAGAGGATACATAAAGAGAGTAGCTACAGACACATACCGGCAGCAGCACCGTGGAGGCAGGGGGATCATAGGCATGGAGACCAAGGAGGCGGACACCGTCCGCCAACTGCTTGTCGCCAGTACTCACCATAACCTGCTATTCTTCACCGACCGGGGTCGGGTATTCCAGTTAAAGTGTTACGACATACCCAGGGAGAGTTCCCGGACAGCTAGAGGCATGCCTATTGTTAACCTGCTTTCAATAGAGGCCAAGGAGCGGGTCACCGCAGTTGTAGCTATCACCGCTTTCTCGGAGGACAAATTCCTGGTGATCGCCACCGTCAAAGGCGAGGTCAAGAAAACAAGCCTCGCCGAGTTCTCATCCGTGCGCTCCAGCGGGCTTATCGCCATGGACCTAGAGCAGGGCGATGAGTTGATTGCCGCCAGGCTCGCAGGAGCAGATGATCAGGCCATCCTAGTAACCGAGGGGGGCCAATCAATCAAGTTCGCTGTTTCGGAATTGCGGGCTGCCTCCCGGACCAGCGGAGGGGTGCGCGGCATCCGCCTCGCCGATGGCGACCGTGTGGTCGCTATGGATGTCGTTGACCTCGATGCCCACCTCTTTGTAATCAGCGCCAATGGCTTCGGCAAACGTACGCCTCTGGATACTTACCCGCTTCAAGCACGGGGAGGCAGCGGTGTGCGTACTTTCAAGGTCGTAGATAAGACAGGCAAAGTCATAGCGGCATCCGTTGTTTATCCTCATCAGGGGCTTATGCTCATATCAGCCAAAGGTATAGTAATACGAACCACTCTCGATGACATCCCATCCTTGGGTAGAGACACACAAGGCGTTAGCGTGATGAAGGTGGAGCCCGGTGATAAGGTTGCCTCCTTCAGTTGCCTGCTTAGAGAGTAAGCCTTTCAAGCTTTTGCCCGTCAAATAAACGGCGGCTTGTCCTATTTCAAAGCTGGATTGAGCAAACCTTCGTTTCCGACCTTCCGACATTTACCCTCGATATCCTTTATAATGTTGCGGAAGAGGGATATTGGAACATGGCAGAGGAAGACCCTACACCCAATACCATTAGTGACGATGGGAAAGGTGTAGAGGCAGACGCCGAACAGCAATTCAAAGCTGCAAAACGACCCTTCTTGTCGCGTGGGCTTTATCTACGCATCTTAGTCCTTATACTTGCCCTGGGTATCACCGCCGCTATTTTCGTCTTCCGCGACAGGTTGGCGAACCTTGCCGGTTATGGCTACCTGGGTGCTTTCCTCATAAGCCTTCTCAGCAGCGCAACCATAATATTGCCTGTTCCCGGCATAGCAGTGATCTTCGCCCTCGGTGCTACTTACGATCCATATCTGGTAGGACTGGCAGCAGGTGCAGGGTCAGCCTTGGGTGAACTCAGCGGCTATATGGCAGGTTACAGCGGACAGGGAGTCTTCAAGAAGAGCAAAACATACCTGCGCATGGAACATTGGATGAGACGGAGAGGCTCCCTGGTTATCTTTGTGCTCGCCTTCGTGCCCAATCCCATTTTTGACCTGGCAGGAGCCGCCGCAGGCATATTAAAATACCCCGCCTGGAAATTCCTGTTTTTTTGCTTCTTGGGGAAAACGCCCAGAAGTATACTTGTCGCTTTCGCCGGCGCCTGGGCACTTGAGGGAGTACTTAAATTTATTGAGAGGTACTTCTAACGAGTCTTTGCAAAGTGTTGCAGGGCAAGTTTTATCTTGTCTTCAAGAGAGAGGTCAGGAGAATCAGGGAGAGTGGCGACGGCAGAGTTTGCCTCTGCTGCAGAATAACCCAAACTCATCAATGCCGCTCTAACATCCTCATGAGGGCTAAAGGCAGCAACTCCTAGCTGCTCAAACTTGCCTTTAAGTTCAAGCACAAGGCGAGCTGCTGTTTTCTTACCCACGCCGGTTACCGAGCTGAGTAAGTCGATGTCGCCCCGCACTATGGCAAGCTCGAATCTTTCTGGGTTAAAAGCTGAGAGCAGCGCAAGAGCAATCTTAGGTCCGATCCCCGATACGTTGATAAGAAGTTCGAACACCCTCAATTCTTCAGAGGAGGCAAATCCATAAAGAGCTAGGTTGTCCTCCCTCACATGGAGATGAGTGTGAAGCTTCACCCTGTCACCCGGCATTCCTAATATGCCTAAGGTGGATGTTGGTGACTGAACGCGAAAGCTCACCCCACCCACTTCGACGATAACCCAGTCCTCACCCCGCGATTTTAGGACACCTTCTATCCCAGCGATCATCGTCGATTCATCACTTCTACAGGCTATTTGCCAATAGGCGCGAGAGGCGTGCCTCACTCAAATGACAGATAGCAACCGCCAGAGCATCGGCAGCGTCATCCGGCTCAGGGATACAATCCAGCCCAAGCTGCATTCTTACCATCTCCTGCACCTGTCTCTTCTCACCACGTCCGTAGCCTGAGACCCTTTGTTTGACCTGGAGCGGTGTATATTCATAAACAGGGAGCCCCCTATTAGCCGCAGCCAGGAGAGCAACCCCCCTGGCCTGTCCCACCATCAGCGCCGTTCTCAGATTGCGAGCTACAAAAAACTCGACAGCAACCTCTGTAGGATTGTGGCGTTCTATGATGGTAAGGACGCCCTCATAAAGGGAGCGCAACCTTTGGGAAGTAGCCTGTTTGGCCGGTGTTGATAATCCGCCATATTCTATCGCCGTGAGATTGCCATTGTTGTCCTCAATGACGCCATAACCCATAATCGCAATGCCAGGGTCGAGGCCTAAGACACGGATTGGCATCGAGGCATCTTCATCCTGGATACTTACTCACTACCTCATCGGGGAAATCGGCATTTGTATAGACACGCTGAACTTCATCAAGCTCCTCCAGTTTGTCAAGGAGCTTGAGCGCTTGAAGCGCGGACTTCTCATCCAGCTTGACCATTGTCTTGGGGACCATAGACAGCTCCGAGGAAGAGATAGGCACCCTTCTTTGCTCCAGTGCTTTTCTCACTGCTTCGAGGTCCTGGGGCTTGGTATTTACCTCCAGAGTAGTTTCCTCTATTTTGACATCTTCCGCACCAGCATCGATAGCGAACAGGGCCACTTCCTCTGCATTTTCTTTAGTACCGTCGATGATGATCACACCTCTGGACTCGAACAGCCAGGTAACAGAGCCACTGTCACCCAGGTTGCCACCACCCCGGCTCATGATGTTGCGTACCTCAGCGAGCGTCCGGTTCTTGTTATCGGTAAGAGCCTGCACCAAGATGGCACTGCCACCGGGGCCATATCCCTCATAGGTAACCTCAGCTAGCGCTACTCCATCAGTTCCGCCGCTGGCACGCTTAATGGCTCGATCAATGTTTTCCAGGGGCATGTTGCTGTCTCGTGCCTTCTGGATTATCAGTCTTAGCTTAAAATTGTTTTGCTGGTCGGCACCACCTTGGCGGACAGCAACGCCAATTTCGCGGGCCAACTTCGTGAAAAGCTGCCCGCGTCTGGCATCGGCCACTCCCTTCTGCCGTTTAATCTGCGACCATTTGGAATGACCCGACATGTCTTTCTTACTCCCCTACCCTGCTACCAATCAATCCTATGCCGCCTTCTTCTCACCCACAGCTTTTCTGATGAATTCAGCAATATCCTTGGTAGAGGTACCCGGGCCGAAGATCCCCTTGATCCCTATTTTGTTCAATGCTGAGTGGTCTTCCTCAGGGATAATACCTCCTGCAATCACCATCACGCGATCCATTTTTCTCTTTTTGAGCTGCTCCATTATAAGAGGGAAAAGCTCGAGGTGTGCCCCAGAGAGGATGCTCAGCCCAACGACATCCACATCCTCCTGTAACGCGCTCTGCGCAATCATCTCCGGAGTCTGCCGGATGCCGGTATAGATCACCTCCATGCCGTAATCGCGCAGGGCTCGGGCTACAACCTTAGCACCTCGGTCATGTCCATCAAGACCAGGTTTTGCCACAAGAACACGAATTTTCTTTTCATCAGCCATGGTAAACTTCCCTCTACTATCTGAATTACCTTTAGCTGCTAAACCTTTTGCGCCAGTTCTATGAGCACCCCTTTGGCAGACTTGGGATGCAGGAAGCCAACCTTACCCGACATACCCGGCCGGCCCTTCTTATCTATAGTCTCAACGCCTTTGGCTGCCATCGCCTGTAACTCCTTGTCGACATCGTCGACTTCAAAGCAGATATGATGGATACCCTCGCCTTTGCTCTCCAGGAACTTTGCCACACCGGTTCCAGGGTCAGTAGGCTGAATCAGTTCGATCTCGACATCGCCCACATGAATCATCGCGGCCCTTACCTTCTGTTCGGGGACTTCCTTCACCTGCGCAGCCTTATGACCGAGCAGAGTCTCAAAGGTCTTCAACCCCTCATCGAGGTTCTTCACCGCAATAGCCACATGGTTGACACTTTTTATCATTTTCCCTCCATTATTATCCTGCCTTCTTATCCTATTCTGGCAGATCAAAATACCAGAAATTCCTGTTGCTCTCCGAACACGCTGCGGAGCACATCGCAAATCTCACCCAGAGTAGCATAAGACTCGACGCATTCGATAACCACAGGCATAGTGTTTCCTTTGCCGCTTGCCACTTCCTTCAGATTATTCAGTACTTGAGTGACCTTTTTCTTATCCCTTTTGGCTTTGAGCGCTATCACGCGCTGCTTCTGCTTCTCTGCTTCAACCGGGTTGACCTTCAGCAGCCCGGTTATCGGCGGATAGGGTGAAACGAACTTGTTAACCCCCACCACTGTTCTCCTGCCACTCTCTATATCCTTCTGAGCACGGTAAGAGCTTTCCTGGATTTCCCTCTGCTGGAAGCCATGTTCAATGGCAGCAAGGGCACCGCCGAGCTGGTCTATTTTCTCGATATACTTCTCAGCCTCAGCCTGTAAAACATCGGTTAGATGCTCTACATAGTAGGAACCGCCAAAGGGGTCGACGCAGTCACCAACGCCGTTCTCATAAGCTAGAAGCTGCTGGGTGCGCAAGGCAATAGTCACTGCCTCTGCACTGGGAGTAGCGTAAGCCTCATCGCGGGAGTTGGTATGTAGCGACTGAGTCCCTCCCAACACAGCAGACAACGCCTGCATAGCTGTCCTTATTATATTGTTATCCGGCTGCTGCGCCGTTAACGTGTGCCCGCAGGTCTGAGTATGGAAACGCAGCATCATGGAACGTGGGTCCTTAGCCCTGAACCGCTCATTCATAATCTTAGCCCAGAGCCGCCGCGCCGCTCTGAACTTGGCCACCTCTTCAAAGAGGTTACTATGGGCAGCAAAGAAGAAGGAGAGTCTGCCAGCGAATTTGTCTACATCCAGACCAATGTCTATTGCAGCCTGGACATAAGCCATACCATTAGCCAGTGTGAAAGCCACTTCCTGAGGCGCAGTAGACCCCGCTTCTCGAATATGATAACCGCTGATGCTGATGGTGTTCCATCTGGGAAGCTTCTCAGTGCAGTAACTGAAGATATCTGTGATCAACCTCATTGATGGTCTAGGTGGAAAGATATAAGTGCCACGGGCGATGTATTCCTTAAGCAGGTCATTCTGGATAGTGCCATCGAGTTTTGACGGGTCAACTCCCTGCTTCTTGCCCACAGCGATATACATCGCCAGCAGGATAGGAGCAGTAGAGTTGATGGTCATTGAGGTACTCACCTTGTCAAAAGGGATCCCCTTAAACAGGGTTTCCATATCCTCGAGACTGGATATAGGCACTCCCACCTTGCCCACCTCACCCTGTGCCTTGGGATGGTCTGAGTCATATCCAATCTGGGTAGGCAGGTCAAAAGCTACGCTGAGCCCGGTCTGGCCCTGCTCCAGCAAGTAATGATAGCGTTTGTTGGACTCCTCGGCCGAGGCAAAGCCTGCGTACTGGCGCATGGTCCAGACCCTTCCCCGGTACATGGTTGGCTGCACTCCGCGGGTGAAAGGATACTCTCCAGAGAAACCCAGCTTCTGGACATAATCGAACCCTTGAAGGTCATCAGGGGTATACAAGTCATCAATTTCAAGCCCAGAATTGGTCAGGAAACGTTCTTCGCGCTCCGGGGCGCGCTTCAGCGATGCCTTCAGCGTTTTCTCCTGCCACTCTCGCTTATTTTTGCTGGTGTCCATTCATGCTCCTTTTAGTTTCCAAAATTCGCTGGCCTACAAAAGTGTATATCATATAATCAGGGGTGTCAATTACATAAAAAGGAGAAAGCTTAGCAAATTCAGGAGACCAGATGGATGAAGCTCTCCTTCTATCCTTTCTCGGCAAAGAAATCGTAATCTGATATAATATGCCACAGATATGATGAAGAGGCATGATGGAGCGGATAATATCGGCTAAACCCAGAGCAGAAGATATTGTTCTTGATAAAGGCCTTCGCCCTAAACACCTTGTTGACTTTGTGGGGCAAGAGAAGGTCAAAGAAAACCTGAAGATAGCTATGGCTGCTGCTCAGGGCAGGGGAGAGACTTTAGACCATATCCTGCTCTATGGACCGCCAGGGCTGGGCAAGACAACTTTGGCTTACATCATCGCTGCTGAGATGGGAGTGAATATCAAAATCACCTCTGGCCCAGCCATAGAGCGCCCCGGCGATATCGCCGCTATCATCACCAACCTCAACAAGGGAGATGTCCTGTTCATTGACGAGATACACCGCCTCGGGCGCGTAGTAGAAGAGGTGCTCTACCCGGTAATGGAGGATTTCGCCCTCGATATCGTCATGGGCAAGGGTGCAGGAGCCAGGAGCCTCAGACTGAACCTACCTCGCTTTACCCTCGTCGGGGCGACAACACGGTTCGCACTGCTCAGCCCACCACTTCGAGATAGATTCGGGGCGGTATATCGACTCGATTTTTATGACCAGAGTGCTATCGAAGTCATACTCGCAAGGTCAGCCCGTCTCCTCGGCATCGAAGCCGAGAAGAGGGGACTGGAGGAAATCGCTAAGCGTGCCCGTGGCACTCCAAGAGTAGCTAATAGATTGCTCAAGCGCGTCAGGGACTATGCTCAGGTAAAGGGTAAAGGGGTCATCACAGAAAAAATCGCTTTAGAAGCGCTGGGTAGGCTGGAAATCGATACCATTGGGCTCGACGAGATAGACCACAAGATTCTCCGTATCATCATTGAGAAGTTCAACGGTGGCCCTGTTGGGTTGGATACCATTGCCGCTGCCATCAGCGAAGAGGCGGACACTATCATGGATGTCTACGAGCCCTATCTTCTGCAATTGAGTTTTATGGAACGCACTCCGCGGGGCCGGGTAGCTACCCGCTTCGCCTATGAACATCTGGAATTACCTTATCCCAGGGGAAAACCAGACCAACCCAGCCTTTTGTAATCAGAAGCCAGTTGCTAGTGTAGAAAGATGTCTTCCATTCTTCTTCATGTGTGCTGCGGCCCCTGCTCTACCTACGTGGTGAAGTCCTTACAAGACAAGGGACTCGAAGTTACGGCTTTCTGGTATAACCCCAATATTCACCCCTTTCGGGAGCACCAGCTCCGCCTGGAGGCTATGCAAACCTTCGCCCGAGCAACAAACCTGCCTCTAGTCATAGCTGAAGGCTATGACATGCTAAAGTACTTTCAGGCCGTTGTGGGACATGAGAGCAACCGCTGTCCCGATTGCTACAGGTTGCGGTTGGCAAAAACCGCCGAAGTTGCTCAAGAAAGAGGGTTTGAAGCTTTTACCACCACCCTGCTCATCAGCCCTTATCAGAAGCACGACCTGCTGCGGGAGCTGGGAGAGCAGTTCGGAAAAGAAAAAGGACCTAGTTTCTACTATGAGGATTTCCGACCGGGCTTCAGGGAAAGCCATCGCCTGTCTCGAGAACTCGGCCTCTACCACCAGGGATACTGCGGCTGTGTCTACAGCGAATGGGAACGCTATGGTAAGGTGAAAATCTAACCTTATAACGATTAGTGAACTAGCCAATCTGCTTTCGGTAAGCCTCAAATTGACATAACGTTGACCATCAAAGCTTCTTTACCTGCACCATCCCCTGTACTCGCTAGTACCATTTCACCACTGACAAGCTCCAGATTGACTATTCATCCTTCAAATTAAGTATGCTAATATATGACAATAGTATCTAATGCGAGCAGTTGGCTATCCGGGCTCGGAGGTTATAAATGGAAGAAGGCAAGTTGACCATATTAATAGTCGATGATGAAGAGTCAATAAGAAACATCCTCTCTCGGAAATTGGAGTTGGACGGCTACAATTGTGAGGTTGCAGCCGATGGCAAGGAAGCCTTGCGTAAAGCCTCTATGGAGAGCTTCGATCTGGTGCTTCTTGACATAAAATTGCCAGGCCTATCGGGAATGGAAGTATTGCGCAGACTTACTGCTGACTATCCTGATACCTGTATCATTATGATAACTGCGATGGCAGACACAAAAACGCACATTGAAGCCCTGAGACTGGGAGCCTACGACTACGTGACCAAACCCTTCGATCTTGATGACGTTAGCGCAAGAGTAAAAAGGGCCCTCGAAATAAGAAGTTTGGTATTGAAAAAAGGAGGCCGTCAATTATCACCGGAGCAAAATGAAGCCATCAGGTCATTGATATGTGGACAGATTTCCCTCGAAGAATTCAAGAGTACGGATTGGACGCAGGATGGAGAATCCACACCCGGCGCGGAGTTCGCTATCCCCATCTTCGGTTCTACAACCCACCCCAGAGAACTGGCGAGGTATATGCAAATGGCGCGGAAACTGCTGTTGCTGGGTGAGGCATTCCGAGCCTCGATCAGTGGCGATAGGGAATGGGCGAGCCTGCTGGGTGGGGAAATTGCAGACCAACCTGGTGGTTACGACGACCTGATTGAAATGATAAATGGGCTGAATATCGCTACCACACCAGATGTCTCCGGCAAGATTCATATCCTAGACCGTAGCCTAATTGAATCGATACCATTGACCCAGGCTGAGTACAGCAGGTTAAGAGTACGGCATATATCTACCGACATGTTAATGCCCCAATTGGAGCGCTTGAGAGATACGATGCTCATTGCCGGGGCTCCCAATAAGCGGCAAAAAGAGGCGGGGTATCACAATAATACAACCTACCACCGCCCTTATCCGGTCAACTTCAGCAATGAAGAGGCAGTTGAAGCCTTCGTGAAGCTATCCCGGGAGCAGTCGGATTCCTGTGCTGTGGATTCTTTCCTGCAAATACTTGAGCAACAAGTGATGATGTCGCAAGTTCCTACTTTTATCGAAACATAACGAAATGATGTATCAATGCATTGCCCAATATCAGTAGATAACCTTCTCCTCCGCGAGATGTTCGAGATCAACCTGTGATAAGCCCAGCAGTTCCTTGAACACATATTCGTTGTCCTGGCCCAACAAAGGCCCGCTGCTGCGAACCTCGCCCGGCGTATCGCTTAGCTTCCACGGGATGCCATAAAATACCTCATGTCCGCTCTTAGGGTGATTGACCTCTACAAAGATTCCTCTCTCCCTGAAATGAGGGTCATGATATTGTTCCCTGGATATCACGAAGGGGGCCGCCGCCACCCCAGCCTTCTGTAGAATCTCTGTCACCTCGGATGGAGTGTAATTGACAGTCCACTGGCTTACCAGCTTGTCCAGCGTGTCCTGGTTGAGCAGCCTGCTATACCTATCGGCAAATCTTTCATCGCCAGCCAGGGTTGGACTCCCTATGGCTTGGCAGAAGTCCCGCCATTCCTCATCGGTCTTAACCGCTATGGACACCCATTGTCCTTCTCTCCTGCACGGATAGTAGCCGTGAGGCGCCATTATAGAATCGCGGTTGCCCATTGGCCCTGGGATTCGGCTGTTCATAATATATTCCATGAGCGGCTCGCCCAGCAGAGATGTTGTTGCCTCCCACTCGGAGATATCTATATACTGGCCCTCTCCTGTTCTGTTACGGTGAATCAGGGCAATGAGTATCGCCAGAGCCCCGTGCATAGCTGCCACATGATCACCATAGGCGAACCTCGGCCCGCATGGAACTGATTCATCCGGATAGCCAGCGACGCTGTCTAGTCCGGCAAGAGCCGTGATGATGGGAGCATACCCCCTGGTTCCCTTAAGAGGGCCGGTATGACCGGCAAAGCAGAGAGAGACCACAATTATCTCTGGTTTGATCTCTGCGAGCGACTTATAACCCAACCCGTATCTATCTAACACGCCGGGGGTGAAGTTGTCCGCAACGACATCGCTTCTCTTGACCAACTCCTTAATCAACTCGGCCCCCCTGGGTTTGGTGAAATCAACGGTAATGCCCAGCTTGCCGCGGTTCAACAAATGGAACACCGGGTTCAACTCCAGTCGCTCCGGCGCAGCAGCCACTAACGCCTCTGGTGTCTTGAGCAATAAATCCTTGGCGCTGGCAGCTCCACCCAGTCTGCCATAATCTATCCTGCTACGAGATTCTACTTTGATTACCTCGGCACCCATATCTGCCACAATGTGTGTCATCTGGGGACCAGCCCAGGCAGAACCGAAATCAATCACCCTATAACCCTGTAAAGGATACCATGCCATGCGCGCAAGCCTCCTGTCCAAGGGTAGGTTGGAGCATCTGCTCTAACCATTCCTTATCGCTTTCTAGCATTAGATCACACCCGCTCTCCGCAACGCCACCAAGTCCTCCTTCGAGTAACCCAGACGTCCACAATAAATCTCCTCGTTGTGCTCACCGAGCAAAGGAGCAGGCCGAACCAGCGCCCACGGCGTCTGAGAAAATTTGTAAGGCGCTCCCGTATACTCTAAATCTCCAGTTTCGTCCCTGTCGATTGTGGCGAAGAACCCGCGCTCCTTGAGATGAGCATCATTAACCTCATCCGCCATGTTATACAGCGGCGCGAACGGAATCGCATTCTTTTCAAAGAGTTCGAAGAGCTCCTTCTTGGTGCGCTCAAGAAACCACGGTGTCAGCAGAGCATCCACCTCCTCGGGATAATCGTCCTCCATTGCATGGCGGTCCCGGTATCTCGGGTTTTGAGTCCACTCCGGGTTGCCCATTAGCTCCAGGAATTTGATCCATTGCTTGAGCTGGGGAGCGCAGAGCGCCATGTAACCATCCTTGCAAGGGATAACTCTTCGTGCTGGGTAGGTCCAACCGCCCCCGATGTAGCCCTTCCTCAAATTGTCTTTTACCCCGAAGGCATAAATTGTTATCCCGAATCCCACATGATAAGTTGCCCAAACGTCGGTCTCCGCTATGTCTATATGCTGTCCAAGCCCAGTAATATCCCTGGCCAGAATGGCAACCATCGCGGCCAGAGCACCAGCGACACCGGCCTGATAATGACCGTGCGACAGCGGCATTGTTAGCGGTTCGCGCCAGTAGTGGCCTATACTCTGGCTTACGCCCCCGACAGCGCAGCAGTTAATGGCATAGGCCTTGTAGTCCCTGTAAAGACTTGTCTGCCCGAAAGGAGTGAGTGAGGTTACAATCAGCCTGGGGTTTAGCTCTTTGAGCTTGACATAATCGAGGCCGATTTCATTCATGAGCTTGGGAGGATTGTTCTCCACAAAAACATCGGCCTCCCGAAGCAATTCCTTGAGTATTTCCAGTCCGGTTGTAGTTCTTACATTAAGCGTGATACCTAGCTTGTCAGTGTTCAGGTAGAGGTAAAGCCCACTTCGTTCAGGGTGGGGGATATCGTCAGGAAATGGCCCGTAGTTCCTGGATTCATCCCCTTTTTTCGGCTCTTCGATCTTGATGACCTCAGCGCCAAGATCAGCCATCAGCTTGGTACAGTAGGCTGCAGAGATAAAGCTTCCAAACTCCACTACTTTAAGTCCTGAAAGAGCCTGTTTAGCCATTCGTTTGCCCTCCGATTATCCAAAAAGACAACGTCAATATTATGCCTGAATTCCATCGTGAGGGCAATCCCCGGAAGAGGCGATTCGGTGGGCAAGATGACAAAAAATAAGGGGGCGGGTTTCGGAACCCGCCCCCTAAAATGCTACATAAGCCTCTTATCTTTTCAAAGTTGTCTCAGGAATTGTTATTCGAATCATCACCAGGTTCAATGTCGGACATCTCCTCATTTCTGGGAAACCTTGGCATTTTACCTTCCCACGATGGGTACGGCATATAATTACTGAACTCGCTAACTGCTCCACAATGCTTACATACGCCCTTGCTTACAGGCCCTTGAGGGCTTTCGATAATCCAGTAGTGAACACATCCGACCTTGGATGTAGGTTTCTTTTTTTGTTGTACAGCTTTAGGTTTGCGACTCATTATCTACCCCCACCTAATCAATGATATAGTAATTCATGAGTTGGCCGCTGTATGTGACTTCTGTCTCATTGCGAACGAAATGTTAGTTAAATAGACATGTGGTACAGGAGTTTGGCAGGTATATGAGAGTTAAGAGGATATAATGCTTGCTTGTCTAACGCTCTTCGAGGGCTATTTCGAAAGGACAATTTATGGCACCTGTGGGGCATACAGCTTCACACCATGTGCACCATCCACAGTCTCCCGTATCGACAAAAGTAACAACATTCCCTGATAGCACCAGTGATTTGCACAAGCACACACTGATGCACAGGCCACATCCGTTGCATTTTTCCGAGTCAATTACAGGAATATCTGACATCCAGATAAACTCCATCCATAATCATGTTAAAAGCAGGAACGCCTATGTGTATGTGACCTTTGTCTCATTCAACCACCCCTGCCCATTTCTTCAAGGCTTCCTTGTCAATAACCACTATGCGATGATGCTCCAACCTGATTATCCCTACGTCCTCCAGTTCTTTGAGCGACCTGCCGATCATCTCCCGGGCAGTTCCAGCCATAGCTGCCATCTCCTGTTGTGTCAGGCGCGGCTTAGTAGGACCTACCCCATCGCCGGCGTACTCTAGAAGTATCTTAGCCAGCCGGGCAGTAACGTGCTTGAAAGATAGGTCTTCCACCAGAGATACCAAATGCCGTATCTTTTGTGCTAAAACACGGATTACATTCAGTGCCACCTGTGGGTGTGTACGAAGAATAGTCCCCATATCGCTATTTTTTATCCCGTAAAGGACAACCGGTCCCATGGCCTGGGCGCTGGCTGTATTCAGGCCACCATCGAAGACAGGGGTATCATTAAAAGATTCACCGGGACGCACTATTTGGAGAATCTGCTCTCTTCCGTCAGCCGATGTCTTGAACACCTTTACCACGCCCGAAACAACAAGATACAACGCATCAGCAGGTTCACTTTCAAGCAATATGAATTTCCCTCTCTCAGCCGCAGTCTCAAAGATAAGCCCCTTGAGAGAATCAAGTTCAGCAGGGCTCAGGCCTGAGAAATAGGGAATAGATTTTATGAACTCTGCCTCTATAGCCATATCTTCCGAAGCGCTCCCCAGCTAGTCCTCTTCATGATATTTTTTCAAACTCGCTCTTAGCCGCACCACAGACGGGGCATGTCCAATCATCCGGCAGTTTCTCGAACGGAGTGCCGGGTGGTGTATTGCTTTCAGGGTCGCCCTTTTCCGGGTCATAGATATATCCGCAAACAGAGCATTTATACTTCGCCAATTGGGCACCTCCTTCTTTCTTCTCCTCAACATGGTGGGGGGCTGTCTTGGGAGTAGTACCGCGCTTGACCTCATGATAGTAGGCGTAGGTCATCGGCTCGCCTTCCTTAATAACACCCGCATCCACAAGCTCCCCCACAAATATAGTATGTGTTGGCGTATCCAGCGAGCTTACCATATTAGCTTCCATATAGGATAGAGCGTTGTCCATTACTATAGGCGCTTTTGTCTCGCCTATTTTGTAGTTGACCCCCTCAAACTTGTTTACGTCACGCCCCGATTTGAAGCCAAAACGGCCGATGAAGCTCAAAGGTGTCTCTTTGTATAGCACCGAAACGGTAAAGACCTTGCTATCCAGAATGAATTCATGTGTGAGATTACCTTTATTGATGCATACAGAGATGGTCGGGGGCTCCGAGCAGACCTGAATTACTGTGTTGGCAATCTGGCCATTAATCTTGTCTCCCTTTCTGGAACATACTATATACATGCCATAGCTTATGGGATATAAAGCTTTGAGGTCCATCTCATGTCCTTCCTTTTTAAGATTTTTCTAGAAAAGCTCCCTTTCGCTGGTCTCGATTGCCTGTTTTAGTTGAGCGGCAAGTTCCGGCGGCAGGCCTTCGATATCAACATGCAGGAAACCTCTCACTATCGTCGCCGTAGCCTCATCGCGCGTCAGGCCGCGTGCCATGAGATATTCAACCTCCTCCTCAGCTATCTTTCCTACCGCTGCTTCGTGTGAAAGATCCACACCCGCAATCTCCCCCTTGAGTTCCGGGATGGCATGAATGATGCCTTTCTCCGACAGAATCAAACCCCGACATTCCAGATGCCCCCTGACATTGAGAGCACTCCCTCCTATATAGCCTCTGGCTATGATAGTGCCCCCCGTACTAATAGTTCGTGCTATGACCTCAGCCCGGGAACCTTTTGCCTCAAGTAGTACCCTGGAGCCAGTGTCCAGGGTTGAGCCTGGGGGAGCAACCAGAATAGTGTTGAACCTGACGATAGCGTTTTCGCCCACGCACCGGGCTACGGGGTACATCTGTAGTGTATGTACCTGCTTCATGCTGACATAATTACTGAGGAAGACACCGTCTTCCTCAACTATGGCGCCACTGCGGGGGCGAACTGCTATCTCCGGGGCCCAGTTATGAATCATAGTGAAAGTCAGCTTCGCCCCGCGTTTGATGTAAAACTCAGAGACGCCGATGTGCAGACCTGAGGCTGTCATAGGGCTGGTTGCGCAGCCAGTAATAATGTGCAACTCTGAGTTTTCCTCGGCGATAATGATATTATGCACCCTTTGCGCCAGGTTCCTGTGCGCAAGGTAAAGACATGCCTGAACAGGGTGGATAGCCTTCGCGCCGGGGAGAGCCCTTATGAAATAGCCGTTATCCAGGTAAAGTTCGGCATTGGCAGTGAATTTGTCGGCATCCACACTAACTGCGCGCCACCAGTAGTCATTGAGCCAGTCATAGGTCTCCAGCGCCTTCTTGATGTCCATGACCTCAAGCCCCTCCTGGCTTGAAGAGCTATGGACCACAGACCGGTCCATCTGGACAAAGGTTCCCCCCCTCTGGCTCGATTCATCCAGGGTAACCCCTACCTCCATCATGCGCTTCTTGTCCTGGGCTGAAAGCCGAGATGGCTTCTCCTCGTAAGGATGTTCTTCAGCGCTCGAGGAATAAGAGGCTATGTCGATGTCCTCGCCTATAGCCGGCTTCTTATCCAGCGCCTTTTCGGCTAATTCTCTGGTTTTCTGGGATCTTACAGCTCTTTCTGACACAGACACTTAACACATCCCTCATAGCCATTTTGTTTTATAGAATCTAAAACCTCCAGGGCATCCCGCTCACATGGAATCGTTCCGTTTAAAAGGACATATCCTTTGCTGGCATGAACATAGTCCAGAATATGACCGGTATGTGTGATGATGAGGCCGGAACGTGTTCGCTGACGTTGCGGGTGCTGCCTCGGGTCTTTCTGTAAAAGCTCGTTTATCATCTGCCCTATCAAGGCCATATTCACCAGGTCGACTCCGGACTCCGGCTCATCCAGAAGCACCAGGTCTGGGCTCTGAGCGATGAGTTGCAGGAGTTCCGACCGCTTTATCTCACCACCGGAAAACCCGTAATTTATATCGCGGTCCATTAACTCAACCATATTCAATCTCTCTGCCATCTTGCCGACAATCTCTCCGTCTCCCCGCGAGCCCAGGCAGGCGGTGACCATGTCACGCGTCTTGACTCCACGCACTACTGGTGGGCGCTGAAATGACATACCAATGCCCATGCGCGCCCGTTCGTCCAGAGATAGCCCGGTTATATCCTGACCTTTGAATATAATCTGCCCTCTCGTCACCCGATAGCGGGGGAAACCCATTATCGCCATCAACAGAGTAGTCTTGCCCCCGCCGTTGGGGCCGAAAAGTGCATGAGTCTCACCGGCTCCCATCGATAGATTAACGTCGTGCAGAATTCGTTTGCCTTCTACCTCAACGCTTAAATCTTTAATTTGCAG
This sequence comes from Dehalococcoidia bacterium, assembly GCA_014874385.1. GTDB lineage: Bacteria > Chloroflexota > Dehalococcoidia > SZUA-161 > SZUA-161 > JACWAE01. Next base: position 20,694 of record JACWAE010000099.1, read on the forward strand.
CATATCCTCCTCCTATTCAACACCATCTCCGCACTATGCATCTTTTATTCTTAACTCGTCCCTTCCAGGTCCCTCAATTGCTCGCGATTCCCGATTACAATCAACTGGTCTCCAAGCTCTAGCAGCATCTCATCGGATAAACTGGTAAAAAGCCTGCCATCCTTCTTTCTTACCGCCAGAATAACAGCTCCGTTACCGCATCGTTGCCCTTCCTTGCAGGTCTTTCCTACCACCGGCGACCCGGGCCCGACTCCTATATTTTCCAGAACCAACTCTTTACCGCGGCTCTCTAATGCCGTGTCAACGAAATCTACCACGAGAGGACGCAGAGCAAGCATAGCCAGCCTCCGCCCCCCGAGGACATGCGGATATATTGTCCTGTCGGCTCCGGCCCGTCTTAGCTTGAACTCCGACTCCTGGGCACTGGCGCGAGCAGTAATAAAGATATCCGGACGCAATCCCCTTGCTGAAAGTGTTACGAAGACATTGTCAGCATCGCTGCCCGCGGCGGCCACCAGTCCGCGCGCATGAAGGATACCGGCCTCTTTTAGAACTTCGTCACTGCTGGCATTGCCTTCCACATATAAATAGCCGTTAGCAGCAGCTTCAGCGATAGAGTCTTTGGAATTATCAACTACTACAAAATCAACACCCTCCTCCTGGAAAACGCGCGCCACCTCCTTTCCCACACGGCCAAAGCCGCACACGATAATGTGGCCTTTGAGTTTGGAAATTTTTTCTTTCATCCGACGTCTCCCCAGTATATTTGCTAAATTACCCTCGATAATGTATTGCACCACGGTGGTGAGGGCATAAAATAACACCCCCACACCACCTATGATAAGCACAATAGTGAAAATCATCCCGCCGGTTGAGAGGGGATGTATCTCACTGTACCCTACGGTGCTTATAGTGGTAACCGTCATAAAGAAGGAATCGAGTAATGACCACCCTTCAATCAGTCTATAGCCGATGACACCTATAGCTATAACCGCAACCAGGGCAAATATTATCTGCAGGAACCGTCGTGAGGGATTTATCATATATACTTCTATTTTTATATAATAATAGCCTTATTACAATCTAGTAGCAACCTCCTTGCCGCTGGATATAGAGCCATCACAACGCCGATACACAACTAAGCAGTTCTCATCGCAGAAATAACCGTTATCTGCTTTCCCACTGCTTAGTCAGATTAGCTCTCTCCAAAGACTATGAATCCCCAGCCGCGATTTTACTTGATACGAGCTTCTGCGGCACCCCAGTTGATGTTATTGAAAAAGGATTCGATATAGTCCGCCTTTTTCAGCCCATAGTCTATCATAAAGGCATGCTCAAAAACATCGAGCACCAGGACCGGAGTGCATCCTGCAGGGTGACCGGTATCGTGCTCATTGACCCACTGATTAATCAGTTTACCGCTCAGGTTATCCTGGTAGAGAATAGTCCAGCCGATGCCCCGCATAGCGCCAGTGCCTCTGAAATCCTTCTCCCAGTTTTCGTAGCTGCCGAACTCCTCAGCCAGCTTCTTGCCCAGCTTGCCTGACTTGTTAAGCGGTGCCTTGCCGCCGAGGTTCTCAAAATACAGCTCATGAAGCCGCATGCCGTTGAATTCCCAGCCTAACCTGCGCTTCAACTCGGCATATTCAGGCGTCCCTACCTTGCCATCCTTCAGCAAGGCAGCAAGGGTATCCATCACCTTATTGGTGTTGGTCACATAGCCCTGATAGAGCGCGAAGTGATTGTTGAGCAAGGTATCGCTGAAACCCTTCATCCCGATTAAACCTTTGTAGTCTTTAGCAGTGTACGCCATTTCTACCTCCTCATAATTTTTTATTGCTTTTTGGGCTCACATTCCTTCAAACAAGCGACTCCCGACTTCATTTTTTGAGCAGTTCCATATCCTCCCCGCAGCAGACAAGAGTCCCGCCACCAGCTTTCGTTACCGTCACCTCGTTGCCGCAGACGTTGCACCTGTACTTTTCGCCTACCTTCTTGACTGCTATCTCGCTCACCTCCTTTTATTCCTGTAATTACTGTATATTGGGTTTCTATTAACTCTCTCACAGACCTTTTTTGATGCCCGTAAGCAGTCTTAGATGTGATTTCTCTTCATCAATTATTTTCTTCACTACCTTGCGCTCGGCAGGGCGAACAAGCTCTCTCACCTCCGTATAAAACAGGATCGAGTCTTTTTCTGCTCCCACGCCGACCTGAATTGCCTCAGCATCGCTTTTTACCTTCTTTGCCATCTCTAGGGTAACCTTATCATCTGTAAATACGAGTGAGTCGACCAGTGCCTTTAGATACCGCTTATAATCTTCGGTATATGTCTCCGGCGGCTTGTATTCACTCACCAGACTGAGCATCTTCTGGAAGACAGCAGCATGTTCCTTTTCCTGGTCAGCCAGATATTTGTAGGTGCCTTTAGCCTCCGGATTTTTAGTGGAGCCGGCTAGCGAATTATAGAATGTGGCCCCGTTCTTCTCGATCCCAATAGCAATTTCGATAAGCTCCCTGCCTGAAAAGAATACGCCCATCCTGATAACCTCCTTTATAGCCTCTGCAAGTAGCGGTGAGCCTGTAGTGCAGCCTTGGCACCGTCACCAGCAGCTATAATGATCTGCTTCTCCGGTGCGTTCGTCACATCACCGGCGGCGAAGAGCCCGGGTATTCCAGTCTCACAAGAACAATTCACCTCAATTTCACCGAACTTGTTGACTTTGGCAATACCTCTGACCAATTCTGAGTTGGGCATACGCCCTATCTCCACAAAGACGCCTCCAAGTTCGAGCTTAATCTCTTTTTTCGTTTTCAGATCCCTGATAACGATTCCCTCCACACGGCTTGAACCCTCTATTCGAACGACCTCGTGTTCCAAGAAAAATGTCACGTTGGAAGCATCTCTCAACCTCTGAATAAGTATCTGATCCCCGCTGAGCGGCATAGGGGATACCAAGTAGATATGCTCCGCGATTCCGACCATGTCATTAGCAGCTTCAAGAGCAGCATTGCCACCGCCCACTATTGCTACCTTCTGCCCTGCAAATATAGGGCCATCGCAGATAGCACAATACGTCACCCCTCTCCCCCTCAACAACTCCTCACCAGGCACATTGAGAGACCGGGGGCGCTTCCCTGTGGCAATTATTACTGACTTCGCCTGATAGCTCTCACCGCTGTCTGCCTCAACCTGAAATCCTGTATTCAACCGAGACAAAGCCGTTGCGCCCTGCCCGATCTTTTGCTCCACGGGGAATTTCTTCACCTGCTCTTCGAATTTCTGCATTAGTTCAGGGCCCTCAATATATTGATAGCCCATATAATTTTCCACCCTGCTTGTCCACAAGGGCTGGCCTCCCAGGTCTTTGCTCAAGAGCAGGGTATTTATCCTCTTCCTGGCAGCGTAAACAGTTGCGGTCATTCCCGCAGGTCCGGCACCGATGACAATCAACTCGTACATAGAGCTCTCTATATATTTTTCGGTTAGAGCCCCAGCTTCTCTTTTAATTTCGCCTGATCGAAACCGATAACCATATCGCCATCGATATCAATGATGGGCACTACCATTCGCCCTGATTTACGAACCATCTCTTCTCGGCCTGCTTTGTCTTCCGCAATATTTATTTCCCTGAAGGTTACTTTGTTATCGGTCAAAAAACTCTTGACCATATTGCAGTAGGGTCAGGTGTTCGTGGTGTAGACTTTAACTTCTTTGACGTCCATTTATCCTCTCCATTCATGTCTCATATTAGCAAGACCCAGAAAGCCTTGCCGCACAAATTGTCATTGAAAACACATACACCAGTTATAATATCAAGTCAGATATGGAGAAATCATAAAATGAATGGGGAAAAAGTTAAAAATTTATCACATTTAACCAACATGAGCGGACCTGGTTTGATGGCCAGCCGGCACCAGAAGATAATCAGGCCATAATTTCAGCTATCGATAATAACTTGACAAAATGCGATTAATCCTGTAAGAAAGTACACAAATTCGTTTCTATTCAGGACTGATTAATTCTTCGCCTGCACGCTGTGCAAAGTGCGAAAGTCATCGAAAGGCACGCCATGAAGAAGAAGGACGCTATATTGACTGAAAGTGAACGAAACGTCCTTGTCCTGGTTGCCCGGGGTATGACTAACGAGGAGATTGCGCAACGACTTTGTACATCTAGCAATAAAGTCAAAACACTGATACATCAGTCGTGCATCAAGCTTGAGGCACATAATCGAGTCGAAGCTGTTTTTAGGGCTATCAGACAGAAGGCTCTCACAGTTGATGAAATCTTCTCCCTGGATGAGATGGCTGATTTGCTCTCCTCCCTGAGCCCGGAGACTATAGAGGCAATAGCCAAACTGCTGAGACATAATCCCTCAAGCAATACCATCATCACAGTAAACGAAAGTGACCCGCAACAAAGGAGGGAACAGAGCACGGTCCTGACCCAGAGAGAACGAGATGTCCTTGCCCTCGTTGCCCGCGGGTTGAGCAATCAGGAGATCGCTGCACAGCTTTATACATCTGTCAGCACTGTGAGATCATTCCTCTATCAGGTGTGCACCAAATTGGAAGCACCCAATAGAGAACAGGCTTTTATATTGGCTGTGAAGAAAAAAGCTATTACGGTTAGCGAGGTTTTTTCTCTTGGCGAGCTGGTAGAGCTACTTGCCTCAGTGAAGCCAGAGGTAATCGAGAAAATAGCCCACCTTCTGAGGCAAAGGTTCCAACACGAACAACTTCCTTCGGTTAGCTAACGAGTGCCCTTGAGAAACCATACAGCAGTCAGGCAAAAATCATATAAAAGTTGGGCGATTTTGCTTGACTGAAAAGAACCTGCGAGCTACCCTAATCCCCACAAAACTCCATTTCATGTCAGCTTAAATTCTCCGCCGGTATTCGCTCTGCGCTAAAAGAAGGGCAGACCTTCATAATGAACAACAGGGCATCATACGGATCATTCATAGCTTGAGTAGTCTGCTAATTGTAAATAATTCTGCCTTATCTTGACATAAAAGAGGAGGTATCATGGTAAACAAGTTCGATGTTCTTATCATAGGAGGAGGACCTGGCGGCCTATCCATAGGTAGCTTGCTAGCCCGGGAAGGCGTATCTTCAGCAATCATAGAGAGAGAGCCTACTCTTGGAGGACGATACCGCGCTGTTCGTTTCCATGGCTGCCGCTCGGATAATGGTGTTCGCATGCCCACGGCAATGGTTCGTACACCCAAGGAGACCTACATGTATAAGTTCTTGTCTTCTATGGGATTCCCTCCAGAAGCCAAGGTAGTAGACTGGACTATGGGCAAGGTTAGTAAAGACAACCCCAACAGGATTGAATACTTTTCTATGGACCCAAAGAAGGGAGTGGAAAATTTCTTTGATTTTTTTGCTTTTGGCAGCGGCCTTCCCATGGAGAAACCATCGAGGCAGGCGCTAATGAAAGCCTTCCGCATCATGGAAGACACCTCTGAAGAGGAATGTCGCAAGCTGGTAAATGTGACTTTCGCTAGCTGGATCGAGAGGAATGTGGAAGACCCGATAGCGAAGGCGGTTCTCGAGCTGGCCGCTCCGCTTATGGGTGCCCCTGCCACAGTCGTTAATTACGGAGCATTCGCTAATGTCATGGGCACCTTCCCGCGTGTTGGAGCCCTCTTATTCTGGTATCCCCGGAAGGGCAATATGGAGGATATGGTCATAACCCCTTTGGCAAACTATTATAAAGATCGCGGGGGAAAGGTACTAACGAATAGGAGAGCCAGAAGTATTCTGATAGAAAAGGGCAGAGCCAAAGGAGTTGTGGTACATAATAATAAAACACGCTTCATAGAAGAATACAGTGCTCCGGTTGTGATATGCGCAATCCCTATCTTCGAAGCGGTGGCACGAAATATCCTTAGGCCTGAATTCCTGACAAAAGATTGGGCCAAAGCTATCGAGTTATGCGCAAAGCTATCCTACGAAGACCTGACTGGATTTTATCTTCTTCGTGAGGAGGTTATTCCCAGGAAAGGGCCTGGCTGGGTGCATATCTTCGATTCTGATTATGGCCTGCCTACCTACGTAGGAGACTGGTGCGTGGGATCGCTTTACAATGCTGTGGAGCCGCCGGGGAAACAGCTCATTTACTCTTATATCCCTGGTGGGCTTCCCGATACCCCCTTTGGGCTTACCACCCCCATGGACGCGGTTAAGGAAGCGAATAGAAGATGGGAAACGGCCGTGGAAAAGGTATTTCCGGGGTTTGCCAAAGCTATCGAATTCAGGGGAATGACCCTTCAGCTCAACTGGGGCAGATATTCCTGGGCTGCGGTGCCCACGGAGCTCGACATGCAGTCCCCCAACATACGCGGTCTCTACTTCGGAGGCGATACAATTCGGTCTGTAACCAGTATGGTCTCAGACAAGATTTATCAAATGGTCTTCCCGCTGTTCGAAATGATTATGAAATACATTCGCTCTTAAGCTCGAAACTATGTAATGTGTAAATGAAGGAGTCATAAATGGCTGACGCAAGCTTCGATGCGGTGATAATCGGAGGAGGCAAAGAAGGGCTGGTGATAGGCTGCTACCTAGCCCTCAACGGCATGACAGTAGGTCTCTTCGAGCAGGGAAACGAGCTCGGCGGCGCTGCCTGCACCGTCCCCACGCCAGCATCCGGCTTCCAAGGTAACCCCCATGCCGAGATTTGCGCGTTCTGGATGAGCCCGGCATACTACGACTTCAATCTCGGGGAAAAGGGATTGAAGTTCATTTTCCCCGAAGTAATGATGTCCAAGATATTCCCCGATGGCAGATGCATAGTCGTTTATCGGGCCTTAGAGTGGAACGAGGAACTGGGAACGGCCCTCCCGAATCAAGCCATCATTGACAGGAACCTCAAAGAACTGGAGCGGATATCACCGAGGGATGCCGAGAGGGTGGCAAAGGCCCTGGAGAAGAAGCTGTATAACTGGATGTACTCGCACGGGCAAATTCTGTTCAACCCTCCCCCTCTCCCCGGAGAGACCGACTACATCGCTGACTTGCTGAAAGACCCGGAGGGTGGAATTGACCCCAGGTACCCCTTCATGACAGAGTATGAGATAGTCTGCGACCTCTACGATAGCCCGGAAATGAGGTCTTTTGCTCTGCAGTGGCAGCTTATGAACGGGATAGCGCCGGGCGATGTGGCGCCACCCTTGCAGGCTTTATTGCCCATGCCATCCTTTGCCGGTCTCCAGGCGTTTGCCATAGCTGAAGGCGGCTTCCATAACGTTGCCCATGCTCTTCAGAGGGCTTTAAGCGAGCAGGGCGGTAAATTCTTCGTAGGAGCCGATGTCGACGAGGTACTGGTGAAGAACGGCCGTGCCTGTGGCATCAGGCTAGCTGACGGCACTGAGATTGAGGCTAAAAAGCTGGTGATAGATACTGCCGAGATCAAGCAGACCGTCAGAAGACATCTCCGTAACGTGCAGATAGACCCGGAGATTCGAAGGAAGATTGACAACATAATGACAGACAGGTCACAGCTCTTCTGGGGTCATATAGCCTTCCACGAGCTGGCTCAGTATAAAGCTGCCGAGTGGAATCCCGACTGCGGCAAAGCCCGCCTGGTATTCCTCGGCGATGCTGATATTGAATACATGTACACGCACTACGGCTATCAAATGCACACCCTCAGGCCGGGCCGCTGGCCAGAGAGAACGTACATGTACGAACTCACCACAAGTCCCTGGGACCCCAGCTATGCGCCTCCCGGTAAGCATATAGCTCTAGTAGGGGAGGGGCACCCTCCCCCCGCCAGCTACCTGACTGAGAAAGAGTGGATACAGGTGAAAAAGGAGGTGGGAGACCGCCTCATAAAGGAGTGGCAGAAATATGCTCCGAACATGACCTGGGACAACGTGATAGCAGTCAACATCCCTACACCCTATGAATATTCACAGAAAAATCCTAACTGGGTGAACGGTTGCATGTATACATCGAATCAAAGCCCCAGCCAGTGGGCAAATTTCAGGCCGATTCCAGAGTTTTCCCAGTATCAGGTTCCCGGCATAGAAGACCTCTGGTTAGCCTCTGGCTCCCAGCATTGCGGCGGCGTCGGCACCCTGGGTTTCTCCGCCTACAACTGCTACAAAAGGATCTCCCAGCGTCTGGGTCTGAGAAAGCCCTGGGAAGAGAAAGGGCGCATGTTCTAACTTGATTCTTTTCCAATGGTAAGGTAAATTGAGACGCAAGGAAATCAAAGTCTAAAAAGGGAGGCGTCGGATGCTTAAAGATAAGAAGGAAGTAAGAGAAGTCTTCTCATATCCCCTTCTCAAAGCCCTGGCTCACAGGAGAACCCGCAGGTTCCCCCTGGGCTGTAAAATGGAAGAGGGTACACTTAAACATACCTCCAAGAATCCGCCGGTGCCGTTGAATGATACGGAGACCGCCATCCTCTGCTGGGCCGGTACAGGGATAACAGGCACTATCGCCGCAGATATGCCCACCAACGACGTGCAGGGAAGTATGTTCACAAGCTGGGTAGGAAGGACCACTCCCTACGCTTGCAATGTACATAATATGAAGCTCTTTTTCACAAATGATAAAGGCCTTTTCGTCTATGACCCTAAAAAAGCAACCAAAGCCGTGGAGATTGAAACGGAGGCGGATTGGGATAAGATTGCCAAATATTTCAAGCAGGATACGGTCAAGCTTTCCGATGGCAGGTTCGCCATGATACCGGAGACCCTGGTGAGGATAGTTCACTGGAATACCAACAGGCCCGGCACCACCCTGTTCATGCCCATACTGGAGATATCAGAGGAGTATCTCGATGCCGTGATAGCCGTGTTCATGGGCGAAGGCTACAAGGTATTCGATGACATTAAAGGTACGAGCCCCGCAGGGATAAAGAAATGGGTTGATAATGGGACATTAAAGGGCCCCGATGTGCCACTCTCCTCTTTCGAATACACCATATTCCTGGGCAATCTCGCCCCCCCATTCCACGCCTTACAAAACATCCAACTGATGGCAGAGGCTATGGGCCTTGGCTCTATTATCATGACTGGATACATAGGGATATTAGCGCTGCAATCTCTAGGCTTTCGTTACAGCATGGCCAAGGAGGGGTCGGGCGCCATGCTGGGCCTGAATCCCGTGGGCCTGGACGGAATCTTTGAAAGCTACCAGCCGCCATACTACAAGACCATGAACGATGCCGTAGACGCCTTCATCGAGAAGAAGTTCGGCAAGAACGGGATGTATACGCCCAACTACAAGGGGATGGTGCCTTTTAGCAAGAGTTGGAAGAAGGTACAGCCAGGGTATCCGGTGCCCAGCAAAAAGGTCATCCAGATAACCAAGGATTATTGCAACTATGTATTCGATACCTATGGCAGATTCCCTGCCACTTTCGATACCATCGTGATGCCCGAATGGCTGCAGGTGCACCACCTGGAGCAAGAGTTTTACCATAAATACGGGCTGGACAAGCTTTTGAATGAGACTCACAAGAAGCATATGGGGCTATGGCATAAGCAGTCAGGCAAATGAGTGAAGCCAAAGAAAAGGAGGGCCTCGGAAATTTGTTTAGCGCAGAACCAGGTCTATTTAATTGTATTCAACTTACGATAATGCTATGAGTTTTTCACAAATCTGTCTAGCGGATAACACCCAGCTCACGTCTGGCGAGCAAAGCAGCTCCCAGGGCGCCGACTATCTGAGGCTCCTCCGGAATCAGGATGGGAAGCCCGATTCCGGCTTCCAGAGCATTCTTAACCCCCATATTCTTGGCGACGCCTCCCGTGAACACCACCTGCTCCCTGTAGCCCACGGTTCTTCCCATTACTACCACTCTGGAAGCCACAGCCCGATGAATCCCAGCGACTATGTCCTCCCTGGTCCTTCCATCGGCGCGCAGTGACACCATCTCAGTTTCGGCAAATATAGTGCAAGTGCTGCTTATGGTGCAGGGCTCCTTGCTGGTCAGGGATATCGGCCCCATTTCTTCGATAGCGAGGCCCAGAACTCCCGCCATAACCTCCAGGAATCTACCTGTCCCGGCAGCGCACTTGTCATTCATGACAAAATCGCTGACGGTGCCGTTTTCACGGACTCCGATAACTTTGCTATCTTGACCGCCTACGTCGATGACTGTTCTGGCTGCTGGAATTAAAAAGTTGACCCCCCTTGCGTGGCAGATAATCTCAGTTACCGCCTTGTTGGCAAAGGCAACTGAGTTCCGCCCATAACCTGTGGAGATGACAAAGCTGAGGTCAGGCATAGTGAGCCGAGCTTGCTCCAGAGCCGCCCTAGTAACTTTTTCTGCCGCTCGGGCAACGCTGTCGCCTGTTGGCATAACGGCGTAGGACAGAATCTCGTCATCTGCCACAATGACTGTTTTGGCAGTGGCCGCTCCAACATCAACTCCTGCGGTAATCATCCTTGCTTTACGCCGCCTTGGCAGCCTTGGCCGCCCTCAGCAGTTCCGCAAATGTTTCGACTCTCGTCCTCAACTGTCCAGCACTGTAGTTTCGGGTGTCATAGCAGTCTCCCTCCAGGACCAGCACCGGTATGCCCAGCTCTCTCTCTATGGTCCTCTTGGTTATCATGACAGTGGGTACCCATTCGCGGCAAGAATAGGGGTAAAAGTCTATTGCTCCATCCACATTGAAAGCCTTGCAGTTCGCCAGGTTGATAGCAACGTGGGCTTCGCAGGAGTGCGGTACATCCAGACACGGGCCTACACCGATCATGTCCCCCCACTCCCTGTACGGGTGTCTGGCCATTACCCACGGGCTGAGCCAGAACGGTATTTGAATACGGATAGCCAGGCCTGCCTGCTCTATCATACGCGTTATGCCCGGGTCGACACTTATCGTAGCGGTAACGAAGACGCCGGGGGCTCCTTTCTCGACTACCCCCTTGCCCTGGTTGACCCTCTCCTCCACCTCGCCACACAATATCTCCAGCGCCTCCTGTTTCCCTTCGATGTCTCTTGTTGGCATGGAGTTCAGGAAAAAGGCATGTACCAGGCTCGTCTGACTTATGGGCTGGGGATCAGCATGTCCAATGAGCTCCACCAACTGCTGGAACTTCAGACGGAATATGGCGTTAGCCTTATTGGCGGTGCGTATCGCCTCCTCCTTCATTTTAGAGCCGATCACCTCCTCAAATGTCTGGAAGAGCTTGCGAGCCTGTGAACCACAGTAGCGAACGCGGTAGTCATTGAATTTGGGCCAGTCGCCCCAGTTGGGGTCAGGGCAGCTATCGAGGTATGCTACAGGAACGCCGTAGACCTCATGCAGCAACTGCTCCGCCTCAGCCGGCTGATCGCAATGATAGGACGCTATCACTGACAAATCAGGGAAAGGGATTACGCCCTTCACCATTGCCCCCAGCCGGGTCTGATACAGGGCACAGTGGGCGGCTCCTGGCGGCAGGCCGTTCTCCTCCCCTGCCACCAGAAAGGGGGTGAGTTTATCGAAGATCTGGCCCATGGTCATGTTGATTATCTGCCCTGGAGTGGCGAAATACACTTCTTTCTCATCGGTTGACAGCATCATTGACATCAATGGCCTGAGTTCCATGGGGAAATCGCTGTAGACTATTTTCTCGTGTTCCTCTCTCGCCAGCACGAGATTAACAAGCTCCCTCATCCATATCCCAAGGAATTTACGCACACCCAGCAACTCGATGTCCAAATACTGTCTCAGCCTCTGCTCGCCCCGCTTAATGTCCTCCTTCTCTATGCCGAGGACCTTGAAAGCCTTGTCAATCCTTGGCCTTTGCTTTTCTATCTCATCGGAGTCAAAGCTACACAACTTGAGAAGCTCGGTGTACATGGCTATCTGCCTCCCCCTGCCTTGATGATTTCAACAAAGGTCTCGATCCTTGTCCTGAGAGGGCCCCTCTCGGAAACATCGTAATCTGATTGAATCTTCAGCATCGGTATATCGAGTTCCTTCTTCAGCAGCTTCTCGAAATAGAACGCCTGAATATCATAGCTGCTCCGGTACATGAGCTGGTACCAGATTATCCCATCTACCTTGAAATCCCTGGCCAGCTCTATCAGATAATCCAGCCTTTCCCTGGATGGTCTGAACCAGGCTGGGGGCACTCTTCTCCGGAAGTATCTATCTGCCAGGGACTCCATAAGGTCACCGTTAACCCGGACATTCTCCCAGTAATGTCTGATCCCTTCGGCGAATTCCTCAATGACTATCGATGCCCCAGCTTCCTCCGCCATCTCTAAAACCTTGTAGTCACCCATAGCCAGAGTGGAGCCTGTCAACAAAAGCCGCGGCCTCTTTGGGCCAGATGCAGGCTTCTCCCTTAACTCTTGATTGATTGACTCGAGCGCATTGATGAAGATTGGTCTATCGGCAATAAAAGAGGCATGATTCAGTTTCACGAACTCACGTCCGGTTATCAGTGGCCGCTCAGACAAACGCAACAGGCTTATCTCCTTCAACAGCTCTCTCATTCTATTGCACGAATCGATGGCTTCCCTGAGTTTCCTGTCCTCTATCTTGTTGCCGGTGAACTCCTCCAGCTTTTTCTTAAGCGCATGCAGTCCTGCCAGATAGTATTCAAAGGCGTGTTCGTCTTTCTGATGAGGTACGCCAAACCTGAACACGTTGGCATTGGCGAAGAAGTTGAAGCAGTCGGCTATGGTCTTGATATTGTGGTCTGTGATAGGGACGACGAGAAGGTCTATTATCTCGTAGAGAGGGTCACCACCCATCATTCTGTACCCAATCTGAGACCTGCAGAATGTGTCTATGAATCGGGGAACATACGCGGCGCTTTCTGCTACGGGCTCCGGGTCTCCCCCCCGAATAAGTCCTACTGGCATAGCGCCGGACGCATAGACTAGCTCCTCCGGCATATAGCCTCCAGGGGCGTAACCGATGAGTTTAGTCCCGCTCTTCCTCAACCGTGTCAACTCGGTCAGTCTGGTTGCCAGGTGGTCAGAAAGTCGCTTCATCGCTTCCATTAAAAAACACCTCTGGCTTTGTATGTTAACATTCAGTATTATCTGCGTCAACGTGATGCTCACAGTCTATTACACCATCCCATGCATCAGAAAGTGATAAGATAACGTTTAGCAAATGGGGAGTGCACAGGCGCAGTCCGCCTCAGGCGGATGGGGGATAAAAGGGGTTGAAATGATAAGGGCAAACTATGCGCGCCTTATCCCATGTCTTCCAGGTAGTCCCTTAACTTCTGGGACCTGCTGCGGTGTCGTAGCTTGCGAATGGCTTTAGCTTCAATCTGTCGGATACGTTCCCTGGTGACGCCGAATTCTTGGCCAACCTCTTCCAGAGTACGACTGCGGCCATCTTCAAGCCCGAATCTGCTTAAGAGTACCCGGCGTTCTCTCGGAGTGAGTGTATAGAGCACCTCATCTATCTGATTCTTCAGTAAATTCATAGATGCGGCTTCCACAGGGGAAACCGTGGATTGGTCTTCAATGAAATCACCAAGCTGGGTATCCTCCTCTCCACCGATTGGCATCTCGAGAGAGACCGGCTCTTGAGATATCTGGACAATCTCCCTGACTCTCTTAGGGGAAAGCCCCATGCCTTTAGCGATCTCCTTGAAGGTCGGTTCCCGCCCGTATTCCTGAGATAGGCGCCGGCTTGTTCTAATAAGCTTATTTACAGTCTCTACCATGTGAACCGGGATGCGAATAGTGCGGGCTTTATCGGCTACATGTCTGGTGACTGCCTGACGTATCCACCACGTAGCATAGGTGCTGAACTTATACCCTTTGCGATAGTCAAATTTCTCCACTGCCCGAATAAGACCCAAGTTACCTTCTTGAATTAGATCAAGGAGCGACATGCCACGATTGACATACTTCTTAGCTATGCTGACGACAAGGCGAAGGTTAGCTTCGATCAGATGAGCTCGTGCCTTGTCTCCCTCCTCTTTTATGCTTTTCCAATGCTCCTGCAATTGAGACTCCAGCGATGCAATGCTCTTGCAAAACGCTGCCTGTGATACAAAGCTCGGCAGCTCAGCAACAGAGATTTTGCCCCCGATAGCCCCGAGCACTTCCTCAGGAATAATGGAAATAAAAACTGAAAGCTCCCTCAGAGTCTCTTTTGCCGCATATAGATCGGCGGCAGTTCTCTCAACTATGCCCTTTAATAAATTCTTATCTACTTCGCCTTCGATCGCCTTCCGCAGCTTTGGATGGAAGACTAGCTCGGAGAAACCCTTCACCTTTGTAAGACCGAGCTCCTTCTGCAGAGCCACCAGGAAAGTCGAAACTCGTCCCAGTGCACTGAGTAGGGCAATTGCCTCTTCTACACCGGAGGGAAGTTTTCCATGCTCATTGCGCCATTCCTCTTCAATCATCTTGAGGTATTTCGCCTCTTCAATCTTCTTTCCCAGTTGCTTCTCTTCTTCTGCGCTGAGCAAGGAGACACGTCCCATCTCCTGCAGGTACATTTTTATCGGATCTTCGCTGATTTCATCCGCTTCAGACCTACTTTCTTCCCGTTCTTCAGCCTCCTCTTCCTCCTCCGAAATATCGTCATCGGACAGCTCTGCCACACGCAAAACAGCTTCGCCCTCACTATCAGGCATATCCTCATCTAAGGGCACAAAGGAATCCTCCTGCTGAGGTGCGTCTTCCTCTAGTTTCGTCGCCGAGGCAGATACTCTATCTAAATTGAGGTCGCCCTCTTGGTAATCAAGTTCCTGAATTTTTCTTTTCTGCGCTCTCATACATTTTCGCTCCCAATCAAGTTTCGGACAATCGCAGGCAACATTACTCTCGATTGCTCCTTTGCCCTTGCTCTTTCAAACAAAAATATATTAACAATGGGGTTCGGCGCTGAATATGACTTTTGTCTCAAAAAGCCGGCCCAGATACACACGAGTTTATTTATCCTACCTTCTCCAGAATGACGAGGGGATCGAGATACTTACCGGAGTCCCCGCTGGCGAGAGGCGGGAAGATGGTAGTTATCCCGAGAACACCATCAATTTCCTGGTCAACAAGAGCCTTAAGGAGATGGCAGAGAAGCTCAAGGGTTTCTACGCCGAGGAGAAGAAAGAGGGCAAGTGACAGAATCTATGGCAAGAGACCCATCTGAGATTGTTTAATAGCCAGAGCGCTAGCGGTGTAAAAGTTTCAATGCTGCATCTGCTACATGTTGTGCAGTGAGACCGAACTGCTCGTAAATCACTTTCCCAGGGGCTGAGGCGCCAAAATGAGGCACGCCGATGGCAGTGCCTTCGAGACCCACATATCTCTCCCAACCCAGGGGCGTAGCCGCCTCTATAGAGACCCTGGCGCGTATATTTCGGGGCAGTACTTCCTCACGATATGCCAAAGGCTGCTCGTCGAATAGCTCCCACGAAGGCAGCGAGACAACACGCGCTCCGACACCCTTGTCCTGCAGCAGTTTGGCGGCTTCCAGTGCTATGTGAACCTCGGAACCAGTCCCGATAAGTATGACGTCCGGCGGCGTCTTCGCCTCCCACAGGACATAGCCTCCCCTCTGCAGGCCACTGGCCGCAGCCAGTACAGTGCGGTCCAGTACCGGCAGTTTTTGACGGCTGAGTACCAGCGCCGTGGGGCCGTGAGCACGTTCCAATGCAGCTTTCCAGGCCTCTACCGTCTCCGTTGCATCTGCCGGACGTATCGTTACAAGGTTAGGTACAACGCGCAGTCCCATAAGTTGCTCGATAGGTTGATGCGTTGGCCCATCCTCCCCTAACCCCACAGAGTCATGAGTGAATATGAATATCACCCGGATCCCCATGAGCGCAGCCAAACGGACCGGAGGGCGCATGTAGTCATAGAAAATGAGGAAGGTACCGGTGTAGGGAATGATGCCGCCGTGAAGCGACATCCCGTTAGCTATGCCTCCCATGGCATGTTCACGAACCCCGAAATGTATATTGTTAGCGGAGTACTCCTCAAAACCGTAATGTCCGTGGTCTTTGAGAAGCGTCTTGGTGGAAGGGGCCAGGTCGGCTGAACCCCCGACAAAGGAATGGACTCTTTGCACAATGGCATTCATCACTTGCCCCGAGGCCTCCCGTGTGGCGATAGGTTTATGTGCAGTGTTGAACAGGCTGGCAAGATTGCTGTCCCATCTCCTCGGCAGTTCGCCGCGCAGGTCTATTTCCAATTGTTTCGCCTCTTTGGGATAGGCGCGCCGGTACTCGTCCATAGTGGCCTGCCATCTCTCCTGCCACGACCTGCCTCGCTCCAGAGCCTGGCGGAAATGTGCCAGAGCCTCCTCCGGTATGGTAAAAGGCTCTTTATAGGGCCAACCCAGCCGCTCCTTGGTCAGCCGTACCTCCTCCTCACCCAGAGGCTCACCATGGGCGGCAGCGGTGCCTGCTTTATTAGGGCTCCCGTAGCCGATAATCGTTCGACAGATTATCAGGCTGGGACGGATTGTCTCTTCCTTGGCCATGCGGATGGCCGACTCTACACCTGATGTATCCATGCCATCGATGGGGCCGATAACATGCCAGCCATACGCCTGGAAACGCTGGGCTACGTTCTCAGCGAAGGCAATATTGGTTTTCCCCTCAATAGATATATCGTTGTCATCGTAAAGGTAGATGATCTTACCCAGGCGCAGCGTGCCGGCCAACGACGCAGCCTCAGAGGCAATGCCTTCCTGGATATCGCCATCGGAGACCATGGCATAGGTATGGTGGTTGATTATTTCATACCCCGGCCGATTGTAGTTCTGGGCCAGCCATCTCTCAGCTATAGCCATGCCTACGCCGTTGGCGAACCCCTGTCCCAGCGGTCCCGTTGTCGTCTCCACACCTGGCGTGAGTTCGAACTCAGGGTGACCTGGCGTCTTGCTCCCCCATTGTCGAAATCGCTTTATCTCGTCTAGCGACAAGTCATATCCTGTAAGATGCAGGAGAGCATAAAGCATGGCTGAGGCATGTCCGGGCGATAAGATAAACCTATCGCGATCAGGCCATTTAGGTTCACTAGGGTTGTGCCTGAGAAACCGATCCCACAGCACGTAAGCCATCGGTGCTGCGCCCAGAGGCGTGCCAGGGTGACCGGAATTAGCCTGCTGTACAGCGTCTACTGCCAGAAAGCGAATAGTGTTGATGCAGAGTTCGTCTATTGTCATCATAATCTCACTTTGCAGTTTAGCGTTTCTTGGCCGATTTCTTCTCACAGATTATGATGGGCTGGCGTCTCCAAGTCAATAATTAGGTTGATTAAAGTTTCTACCAATTAGGGAATGCAGAGGGTCTGCCAGCCCCTTGCCTTCCACGAAAAGATAAATGATGGGGGATGCTCCCCAGTAGGTTGGAGCAGGTGCTTCATCGGGACTTTTCATGGTGGCCTCGTCAATTAAGGGGCACCTTACAGATAAGTAGGGCAGCCAGAGGAGGGTTGAGCAGTCTACATGAATCACTCGGGACGACGTCATGGTGGGCCGATGCAGCTTATGGCGAAGATGAGGAGAGGTGACTGCAAAAAGCTTTTCGCTCTATCGTATGTAGCAAGTGAGCGTCTTCATCTATATTGCGCATGCCCTTCGCAGTCACCCCTCTCTTTTTAGGAAGGAGGGAGCTGACAAAATGAGCTGGCTTGCGTTCATTTGCTATCCTTCACACTTGAAAGCAATTCCTCACAGACCTTCTTGAACTTCTCAGCTATCTCACGTTCCGCTAGTTTCCTGCTTCGCATTAGTAGCTGATTCGCCTGCTGGGCAATAAGTAGCGCTTCCTTTTTAGCGTTCTCCGTCGCCTCAGCCACAAACCTGGAAGCGTCTTCTTCTGCAATGCGCTTGACATTATCAGCTCTGGCTTCAGCATCTTTAATTGTCTGCTCGGCTTGGCGTTCAGCCTCCGCCACCTTTGATTGCGCGACCTCTTCTGCCCGTTGTTTCGATTCAGCGATAAATTTGTCGGCGTCTAACTTCGCCTGCTCCTCTGCAGCGGCAACGATACCGGCAGCCTGTGCTTTTGCTTCTTCCTCCGCTTGCATCTTGACACTTTTTGCTTGATTCTCAGCTTCAACCACCGTGCTTTCTGCGAGCTTGGTTAGAGCGCTCAGGTGTTCTACTTTACTGGCAAGCTCATTATTCTGCTGGACTAAGGAAGAGATAAAAGAGGACACTTCCGCTTCGTCCAACCCGTTCTTGACTATTCTGAATCTCTGTCCCCCGATCATCTTCTGTTTGTCAGACGTTAACTGCATAATAATCATCCCCTTTTATTTTAAGAGTACCTTCGTCTAAGATTATGATTCCTCCGAGCCCAATGAGCAATAGGAATTTGGTACTGCCAGATACAGGTTTTACTACCCAATTGTATGACTTCTGTAACATGGCCATTTGATATATCAAAAAGACCGTTTGAGCGATTGACCTCTTGCAAGAATAAAGACACAATCCAATATAGAATCATGTATTCTGGCAAAATTTAGGAGGCCCGGTTGTTATTGGGTGCTTTCTTCCCCCTTGTCTTAGTCGTTGGCTTAGCCTCATTGATAGCGCTTGCCATAGTTGTGCGCGAAATCAGAATGCTAATAGGGACATCCAGAGTAGCAAGCTCCCCAAATCGTGCCTTATCGAGAGGAAAATCTCCGGCAGCAAAAACCTGGGGCCGAGAAAATCCATCATACGGGCGAGCTATGCAAGAAAAAGGGCAGTTAGCGCAAGAGAAGGAGACTAACAGAGTAGAAATCCTTGAACGCGAGGGCGATAATGAATGGAGAAAGCTGAAAAGAGCCCACTAACAGTTTCAAAGAAGCTCTTAATCCCTTTTACTTGGAATATCACGAGACCAACTAGAAACCAAACTATTGCCCAAACAATATCCGTACCCGTCATCTAAGACACTCTCTTAGTTAGAATCTCTAGCCTTGATTTTAGCAGCTTTTCCGAATTAGGCAAACATTCCACAGGAAATGATGGGCAGACCTATTGACAGGAGCCAGTTTTGGGGTGTATTTTAGCGCCGGGAGGTGAAAAAGGACGAAGCAGTCACCCTTCTTGAAGCTGTGGCGTCCCTGGCGCGACTCGAACGCGCGACCCACTGCTTAGAAGGCAGTAAAAACGAAGCTATAACTGTTAACAACCTTAACCTAGTGGCACAATACATAGCATCCCGTAAAACTGAGAGAGGCTTAACGAACAAGGGTGAACAATGGATAAAGGGTACTCTGCCCAGATTCGCACTAGCTTTGAACAAGGGCCTGTTAACAGTCACGAGGGATGACATTAGAGACTTCCTCAGCACAGTCAACGGCACATGGTATAAGCATAGCCACTTTCGGGCAATCAGGGCATTCTACAACTGGCTGCAGAGAGAGAGTCGAATCAAGATTTCACCATGTCACAATATGCAGCCTCCCAAGACCCCAAAGCCTATTCTGCCACGTCCTACTATTCCTGAGCTACAGAAGCTAGTTGAGCAAGCCCACAGCCCGAGGAACAAAGCCATCGTCTCGCTCTTGGTCGATACAGGATTCAGACGGGAAGAGTTAATTGACATAAAACTATCAGATATAGATTGGGAAAGTCGAACGGTTAGAGTTTGGGGCAAGGGAGCAAAAGAACCAGTAGGGAAGTTCAGCGACACCACAGAGCGATATTTGCGGGAGCACCTGGCAACATACAGGCCAAACGGCAACATCTGGGGTATCAACTACAATGGGATAGGCAGTATGCTAAAGAGGCTTGAACAAGCTACTGGCATTACCTGCAATCCCCACAGCTTCCGCAGAACTTGGGCGATTGAGAGCATCAAAGCCGGTGTTAACCTACTTGACGTTCAGGTGCTAGGTGGCTGGGAGGACTTGGAGATGGTTAAGAGATACGCGAGAGAGGTGAACTCCGAGGATGCCATATCCCGATACAAACCCTTGATGCAAAGCTTGTAGAACAGCATGAACCACTATGGCGCCTGTCGGGGCAGGCCAGCAGGCTCCGACTTTGCGCCAGGAAAAGAATTAAGGCCATGATCAACGATGCTGAGTTCCTGGAGAACATTAAGAAAAAAACCTCTTAAATAAAAAGGTAGCCCTTTCTTTTTAAGATCCTTGGATTTATTATATTTGATAGAATAGGCTGTGACTCACATGGACAAGGATTGACTTCTATTTCGATGCTTTGGATAGGTCTGGCTGAGCCAGTCTGACTAAACTGCTTGAGATATTCTACTGTGGAGAGTATAACGACGCAAGAAGCCTCTTTAAATCGTGGATATATTCTCGCTTCAGGAGATACTCGGACACACCACGCTGGAAATGGTGCGTCATAACCTTCATTTCAGCAGCTCTCGGGTCGCAGCACAGCGCCATAAGTACTCCCCGATGGACAAATTGTATGGCGAGGAAGCGAAAGGCCGATGGTAAGAATGCGTCTCTCTCTGCCGTCGCTAAATGATATCTTGAACCTGAGTCAGGGAGTTGTCGTAGATTCGGAAGGGCGACTACTTGCATCTTGATTATGATATCCACGTCTAAGTATTGTATCCGACTCCCTAATTTCTGAGTGGAGTGCTATACATCCATCTTGGCGGCGGTTGACATAGTAGTTAATCTTGTGTACCCTTAGTCTACTGCGCAAAGGCACCTCGTATGGAAGCGAAAAGCAAGGATAGTAGAACTGCCAAACAGAGTGGCGTTGAATCCAATGATGGGGAACGCGAAGCAAAGGCTGAAAAACCCTATCTCGAGATTCTAGCCCTGAGCCGTGTGTCGGCTGCAGTGAGCGGGTTGCGCGACCTTGATGCTGTCCTCAATGTGGCCCTGGATAGCGTGCTTCAGATTATGAATGGAACCGTCGGGGGAATCCTGCTCACAGATGAACAAACTCAGACACTTTCTTACAGAGTTTATCGTGGTCTCTCCGACAAATACGCTCAGGAGATGCGCCTCAAGATAGGCGATGGGATCGCAGGCAGGGTAGCCCAAAGTGGGAAATCCGTGTTACTCGAAGACATCTCTATTGACCAGCGTGCTGCATCTCCCGACCTTATAGCCATGGAGGGGCTCAAGGCTTTTATCAGCGTCCCTCTCCGAGCCAAAGACATTGTGCTAGGAGTGATAAACGTTGCCAGCCATCTGCCTCGGCGTTTCACCAAGGAAGATATGCACCTACTCCACGCCATCGGCGACCAGGTAGGGGTAGCTATAGAGGAGGCTGAGCTATATGACCGCTTGAGGAAGGAACGGCAAAACTATCAACGACTTGCCCGCCACATGTTGATAGCTAATGAGGAAGAGCGAGCAAGGGTCGCCCGCGAATTACATGATGAGACCAGCCAGTCGCTGACCGGTCTTTCACTTAGCATGCAAGCGCTCCTGACCATCGCTAAGGCGTCTGACTTCGGTGACGCTTCATTCAAAGCCAAACTAGAGAAGGCTTATAATATCACTCTCCAACTCGGTTCGGAGATAAGCAAAATAATGAAGTCACTTAGACCGACCGCCCTCGATAGCCTCGGGCTTGGCCCTGCAGTTCATCAATATGCTGAAAATCGCCTGCAGGCGGTCGGGATCAATGTATCAGTGAAACACACGGGTATGGAGCAACGCCTGCCCGAAGAAGTTGAATTCGCTCTTTACCGCATCGCTCAGGGAGCAATCGCTAATATCGCCTGGCACTCCAAAGCCAAGAACGCAGTAATCACTTTACAGCAAACTCCAGAGGGATTTGTAATGGAAATTGAAGATGATGGTAAGGGGTTTGATGCATCAAAGCCAATTCAGGTGGACGAAGGCGGTCAGGGGCAAGGACTGCTGAGCATGAAAGAAAGGGCAAGTCTACTCGGGGGTACTTGCGATATTCAGTCACAACCCGGAAAAGGTACCAAGATCACGATAACAATGCCGACATATATATTAGCACTTCTTTGGAGCAAAGCAAATGCGAAAGACAAGGGTGCTGATAGTAGATGATCACACCATTGTTAGAGATGGCATCAGCAGCCTCCTGGCATTGGCTGGCGACATAGAGGTAGTCGGCGAGGCAGCCAATGGAAGGGAGGGGCTTGAGAAGGTAAGCAAACTGTTGCCAGATGTCGTACTCATGGATATATCCATGCCCATTATGGGTGGCTTGGAAGCTATACCCCGCATACGTAAAGAATTCCCGGAGACAAAGATTCTGGTTCTCACCCAGTATGATGATAAAGAGCATGTCTTCCCAGCCATCCAGGCTGGAGCTAATGGATTCATTAGCAAGATGGCAGCATCTTCAGAGCTTACTTCTGGGGTTCGAGCTGTAGCTGCTGGGGAATCGTACTTATCTCCTGCCATAGCCAAAATGTTTGTTGATGACTACCAGCGGGTGGCACCAATAGAGGCCAAGGGTGATCCGTATAAGGAGTTGACTGATAGAGAAAGAGAGATGCTCAAACTAGTTGTTGAGGGATACAAGAGCCGACAGATAGCAGATATGCTGGCTATCACTCCCAAAACAGTTGAGGCGCATAAGGCCAGTTTGATGAAGAAGTTGGGTATTCACAGTAATCTAGAACTGGTTAAGTATGCTTTGCGGCGAGGCATCATAAGCTTGTGAACTTTGCCCAAGCGTGACGATTCATATACCTCCCTCGTAGAAACTTGATGAAGCGGCAAACACTAATGTCTGCCGCTTTCTATATCCTATATCAACCCAAAATTAAGCCTTTTTTTTAATGATATAGGGGTTAATCCCTCCGTATCTAGGGGTTAGTCCCAATTTACGTACTGAAGCGGACAAGATATCATGTAGCACACAAAGCAGCCATTGGGAGGTCGGTCATGGAAGTAGGTAAAGAAAAAAAGAGCCAGATCCTGATTGTAGATGACGAACCTGATTTTGTCTCAGCTTTAAGGAACGCTCTGAAGAGCGAGATGTGTGAGGTTATCACGGCCGACAGCAAGACGCAGGCTCAGCACGCAGTAAAATCAACGAACCCTGATTTAGTGATTTTGGGTACATTGAGCCCCCGCGGAGAAGCCTTCTCATTGCATCAGTGGTTGAGAGAGAGTCCCAAGACCAAGGATTTACCCATTGTAGTTATCGATTCAACGCCTGAAAAGCAACTTATCAAGGGATGGAGGCGGGATGAGGCTATGTTGATGGATGCCGAGGACTATCTAGCCAAGCCAATCGAGCCGGGCGCGTTAGCCGCCAGAACCAAGACGATTCTGGACAGGGCAACCAGACGCATAAGAGTGCTTATTGTGGATGACCATTGGGTGGTAAGGGATGGCCTTAAATCTGTACTGGAGCTGCAAACTGATATCGAGGTCGTAGGTCAGGCTGAGAACGGCAAAGAGGCGATAAAAAAAGTTGGTGAGCTTAGCCCCGATATTGTGGTAATGGACATAGTAATGCCTGAAATGAACGGGCTAGAAGCCACCAAGGAGCTATATAAAAAATATCCTCGAACTAGAGTAGTGATGTTATCACAATACGACGACGAGGCGAACATCCTTGCTTCTGAGCAGATTGGAGCCTATGGATTCATACCTAAGCGGGCTGCTAGTTCGCAGGTCGTGAATGCTATAAGAGCTATACATTACGTAGGTAAGCGTCTGGAAAGGCCTTCTCCGGTTTAAGGCTGATCCCCAATGCTGCATGCCATTGTGTTGGGTCATTCAGGTATCTAGCCAAATCTCTCAGGGAGGCTAGCATTGGAAGCAATCACCATCACGCTCAATGGCAGGGAAGTAAGCGGCCATCCAGGAATGACCATACTGGAACTGGCAAAGGAATCAGGCGTATCCATACCAACACTTTGTTACGATGCCTATTTAACATCGATTGGAGCCTGTCGCATCTGTCTGGTAGAAGACGAACGCACTGGCGCACTCATGGCATCCTGCGTTACCCCTATAGCCTCAGGAATGGTGATTAATACCCAATCGCCCAAGGTGCTGGAGCGACGCAAGACTATCATCAAGCTCATGCTCGCCAGCCATCCCGATTCCTGCCTAGTTTGTGATAAGGGGAATCGTTGCGAACTGCGTAACATATCTGCGGATATGGGCATCGGCCTGGTAGATTTCCAGAGAATACCCCTGAAAGCCACCATTGAGGAGGTCAATCCCTTCATCGAAAAGGATTTGAGTAAGTGCATATTGTGTGCTAAATGTATCAGAGCAGACCACGAGATGGTCGTCGAGGGAGCTATTGATTATATACACCGCGGATTCGAATCCAAGCCGGCCACACTGAACGATGTGCCGCTGGAGAAATCGGATTGTACCTTTTGTGGCACATGCGTTTCCGTTTGTCCCACCGGAGCGCTCATGGAAAAGGAGCGCATCTACAGAGGAACAGTTGCCACAGCCGTGTCCACGACTTGCCCTTTTTGTGGTTGCGGTTGCAGCATTAGTATAGAGGTCGTGGATAACAGAATAGTGCGAGCCAGACCGGGTAAGGAGAGTTCGGTAAACCGCGGCACAATTTGCGTCAAGGGAAGCTATGGCTACGATTTCGTGCATAGTCCTGAAAGGCTGACAAGCCCTCTGATAAAAGGTAACAATGGCTTCGAAAAAGCAAGCTGGGAACAGGCTTTAAGCCTGGTGGCATCGAAATTTAGTCAGATTAAGAATGCTCACGGGCCTAATAGCTTGGCCGTCTACGGCTCGTCCAAGTGCACCAATGAAGAGAACTATCTACTGCAGCGATTCACTCGCTGCGTGCTGGGCACCAACAATATAGACAACGGCAGCCGCCTGTACAGCGCAGCAAGCCGCATAGGATTGGGATGGGCTGTCGGCTTCCCCGGAACAACTAACCATATGGAAGACCTGGAACAGGCCGAGAGCATACTGGTCATTGGAGCTAATCTCACTGCATCGGCGCCTGTGGTGGGATACGCAGTGAAGCGTGCGGTGAAATACAAAGGGGCCAAGCTGATTCTGGTCGACCCACAGCAAACAAAGCTCTCTTCATTTGCTCACGTTTGGCTGAGACCAGAAGTTGGCTCGGATGTGGCATTGTTGAATAGCATGTCAAGAGTAATCATCAGTGAGAACCTAATAGATGAGGAGTTCGTAACCAGAAAAACAGATGACTTCGAGGCATTCAGCAAGAGTCTAGAGCAATGTACCCCTGAGCATGCGGAGGGGATAACTGGCGTCCGTGCTCAAGACATAAGTCGTGCCGCTCGGCTCTTCGCCACCGCAGAAAAGGCTGCGATTATTTATGGAAATGGGATAACTCAACATGTCACTGGAACCGAAGCCGTCATGGCTCTGGCGAACCTAGCGATGTTAACCGGAAACATGGGGCGCAGAGGTGGCATATATGCAATGCAGAGTGACCGAAATGGGCAGGGTGCATGTGACATGGGTGCCTTGCCCGATTTCCTGCCCGGATACCAAAGCGTAGAGGATAACCAAACCAGGAAGAAATTCGAGAATCTCTGGGGAGCCAACCTACCCTCCAGCATCGGGCTAACCGCCCTTGAGATGATAGAACAAGCGAGAGCCGGAAGAATCAAATGTATGTACATTGTAGGGGAAAATCCAGCGTTGGGTTTCCCCAACCCCGCTTTCGTTAGAGATGTTCTGTCATCGCTTGATTTCCTGGTGGTACAGGACCTCTTCTTAACCAAGACAGCGAAGCTGGCGACTGTAGTTCTGCCCGCTGCAAGCTTCGCCGAAAAAGACGGCACCTTCACCAACTTTGAAGGGAGAGTTCAGAGAGTTCGCAAAGCTATAAAACCAGTGGGTGAAAGCCTCCCCGACTGGGAGATAATCGTAAAACTGGCAGATAAGATGGGGCACCCGATAAAATATCCTTCCCTTCAGAAGTTTATGGATGAAGTCGAAGACTTAGTTCCTTTATATCAAGATATAGGCTATGCTGGCTCTGAAAAGAAGAGTACAGACAGAGTTGAGTTCGACAGTAGTCTCTCGACGAAAAGACGCCTCTACAAAGGGCAATTCCCCTGCGGATTCGGTCGCTTCTCACCCATGGAAAAGAGGCAACCAGGAGAGATAGAGAAAGACGGGTATCCGCTTACCTTGATCGTAGGGAGCATCCTATTCCGCTTCGGCCACGGCTCAAGAAGCGCAAGGTCGCCGCGACTGAGCAAATTCTCGCCTCAGGCTTATGTAGAAATATGCGAAATAGATGCCAAACCGCTTGGGATTGTAAATGGCACTGAGGTTAAGCTTATCTCGGAGATGGGCGAGGTGACCGCTGCCGCTAAAATCACTGATACGTTGCCTGCAGGCACGCTCTTCATGCCCAAATCTTTCCCCAACACCTACGTCAGTCGACTTTTCAACGTAGTTCTAGACCAGCGTTCGAAGACTCCTTCCCTCAAAGCCTGTAAAGTGAGGCTGGAAAGGAATGACTCTCATGGATAAACAGAATACAGCCCGCGAAATTGATCTGAAACGGATAAACCACGTTATAGCTCGGTATAAGGACGAGAAGTGGCCACTGATTCCCCTCCTCCAGGAGATACAGCAGGAATTTGGGTATATCCCTCCCGAGGCCATAGGTCCCATAGCCCGAGTGTTCGGGCTATTCCCTTCTCATGTACAGGGTGTCATTACCTTCTACGAACAGCTTTACACTACCCCACGGGGGAAAAAGGTGGTCAGGGTGTGCCGGGGTACAGCGTGCCATGTGCGCGGAGGAAAGACCATACTGAAATTGGCGAAGCAGTACCTTGGCATTGAAGAAGGACAGACCACCCCTGATATGGAGTACACCCTGGAGACTGTTGCCTGCATAGGTGTTTGTGCCTTGGCACCCAATTTAGTCATTGGGAAAGATACACACGGCCATATGAATCCCAAGAAGGTGGCTCAACTCTTGGGCAATGCAAAGAGCGAGGGATAAAGCATGCAAAAGCGCTGCACTGTTTTGGTTTGTCAGGAAACGCCGTGCCTTTCTAAGAAGTCTGATGTCGTCTATGAGGCGCTTAAGGTGGAGCTGGCGCGTCAGGGGCTGAGAGACATTAAGGTGGACTTCACAGGCTGCCACGGTCATGGCCTCTGTGGACAAGGCCCTAGTGTAGTTGTTGAACCCGATGGCATTTTCTATGTCAACGTCGAAGCCGATGATGTGCCTGAGATCGTGGCCTCCCACCTTAGAGGAGGCAGACCAGTTGAGCGTCTTCTCTACCATGATCCTGCTACAGGTGATGCTATACCCTTATATTCAGACATAAAGTTCTACAAAGGGCAGCAACGCATCATCCTGCGTAACTGCGGACATATAAACCCCGAGAAGATTGACGACTATATCGCCAGTGGAGGCTACTGTGCGCTGGAGAAAGCGCTCCTCAAGATGAAACCCCAAGGAGTCATCGATGAGATAGCAAAAGCTGGCCTCCGGGGCAGGGGCGGTGCTGGATTCCCCACAGCGCGCAAGTGGGAGTTCTGCCGCAATGCCGCCGGTGAACAGAAATACGTTATCTGCAACGCCGACGAGGGAGACCCTGGCGCCTTCATGGACCGCTCCATACTCGAGGCTGACCCTCATGCTGTTATCGAGGGCCTGGCCATTGCCGGATACGCTATAGGGGCTACTGAGGGCTATATCTACGTCCGTGCTGAATATCCTCTGGCGGTGAAACGATTTCGCATTGCCCTGGAACAAGCTAAAGAGAGAGGATTTATAGGGAAGAACATCCTGGGCTCGGGCTTTAACTTTGTATTGCATGTCAAGGAGGGCGCCGGAGCCTTCGTCTGCGGCGAAGAGACAGCTTTAATAGCCTCTATCGAAAGCAAGCGTGGAATGC
>JACWAE010000100.1 GCA_014874385.1 Dehalococcoidia bacterium
ATCAACTCTCCAAAGGAGCGGGTGAGCGCATTGGTTTCTATAACGGGAGTAGTCATTAAACTGACCCGCCCCCTTTGCTTGCAGGCATACCCTCTGGCGCAAAGACACGGCCTAACATCCTCAGTGCCTCTACTACCTTGGCCTGTTGCTCAGGCAGAAGTGGCCCCAGCGCCTCAGCCAGGCTTGCCTCGGTCATCCTGCGCGTTCGCCTGAGCTCAGCGAGACCATGCACACTCAGCCTCAGGCTAACGTACCGGCGGTCATCGGCATATGCCCTGCGTATGACCAGTTTCCTGGCCACTAAAGCATCAACAGTTTTAGACATGGATGGCAGCTTCAGCCCCACGTGTTCTGCCACCGCCGACAGCGAGGCCCCTTCATTTCGATACAGATATATGAGCGTTCGCAACTGGGGCACCGTGAGACCCGGTGCGCGATGACTGCGCATCTCCATGCGGATGCGGTGCATCACTCGGGGAACTACCTCCATCAAAAGCGAAGCACCTTCGAGTTCAGGAGTTGGAGCAGTAGTTTCTTCAGGAAACTGTTGCATGAGGAAATTATATGGATTAAGCTTTACTATGTCAAGGGGCCTATACCATTGAAAAACCCAGGCCTCGCGCTGCTTTCCAAACCACGCGAAGTCATTACTCACAGTTTCAAAACGAAGCGGTTCTGGAGTTCATCAACTCAGGAAGGCTCTGTGATGGCGGCCGGATATGCACGAAATGGCTTCTTGTCCATCGACAAGCATGAAAACGCGAAAGTTATCGTAGCTGTATGGACAGTCAAACAGATACACCAACGGAAATAGGGTGTTCGGGTTAGATTCGGTTTCTTCTATCACGCCTACCCCTACGATGGTGTGGAAAGTGCTGAGGAGAGAAAATAGCCTTTGCTGTTTGGTATTGGCTGGCCAACCGTTAAACCTAGGCGATTAAGCCCTGCTTCTTGAAGCGCGCAATGTCGTCCCAACTGTAACCGTTCTCCAGCAGAACTTCCTCCGTGTGCTGCCCGCACTGGGGCGCCGTTGTCCTGATAGAGGATGGCATCTTGCTGAGTTTTATCGGGTTAGCTACCAGCTTTATTGTGCCCAGCGTAGGATGTTCCAGAGTGGCAAAGAAATCGTTCGCCCATGCCTGCTCGTCCTTAGCCACATCCGTGGGGTCCTGCACAGGTGCATAGATTAGTTCATACTCATCAAGTATCGGTTTCCATTCCTCCAGCGTCCGTTTGGCTATGGCTTGCTCCACTAGAGCGAAAAGTTTATCGTTGTTGGTCATACGTGACACCGTGGTGTTGAACCCGGCGTCCTTTTCGAGATGCTCCAGCCCCAGAGCCCGGCAGAACCCCGACCAGTAGGGGTCCTGCTGCAGATGCATAAAGTATATCCACTTGTTATCCTTAGTCTGATAGACATTGGCCATTGCAGGCGTCTCTACCCTTGGGCGCATGGGGGCATATTCGCCTGTCGTCAGAGCACAGCTTATGTCGACGCTCAATACCCAGACGCCGGTGTTGTACAGACTCACGTCTACTTCCTGCCCCACGCCAGTGCGCTCTCGTGCGAAAAGGGCGGTGGTTATCCCACACGCCATCGCAATGGAGGTAGTGTGGTCTCCCATGCCTCCTCTCTGGAATAAGGGGGTCATGTCTTCCTGCCTGATTGTAGCCATAAAGCCAGACCGGGCCCAGAAGGCGCTGAAATCGTACCCCCGCCTTTCTTTATCGGGGCCCTTGTGCCCATACCCTGTCACACTGGCATATACTAGCTTGGGGTTGAGCCTGGAAAGGACTGAATACTCGAGTTTGTAGCGCTTGAGTTCGCTAGGGCGCAGGCTGGTGATAAACACATCGGCTCCCTCTAACACTCTATAAAGCACAAGCTGACCTTCTTTTTTGCTTATATCCAGAGTCATGCTTCTCTTATTGCGGTTATCCAGCTCAAATAGATAATCTACAGCCAACCCTCCCATACTAACCAACCCCCTCCATGAGTCGCCCGTCACCGGGTGCTCAATGTGCACTACATCTGCCCCCCAATCGGCGAGTAGAGCCCCGGCCCCGGGAGCTGCCACCCACTGAGCTACTTCCACAACCTTTATTCCTTCTAGAGCCCCTCCCTTGCCAGCCTTCCTTCCCACGCGCTCCTCCATATTTGATTTGTTACCATAACTTGTTAGCTACATTATGATATGTCACTGGTTTCCATAACATCCTTCTTGAGCCATATTATCAGCCACATTGGATAGGCTAGTCAATGCTCTATCAGGATATCTTGTCAAATCTCACTATCTGGCTATTAAGACGGTTACCACCAAGAAGTTCTGAGGCTGATGTTATGACTGGAGTCTTTGGTTTCATAGGCAGAAGGAAGAAAAACGTACAGAAGATGGGGTTTTGCCGAGGATTTGGTTCTGGGTTTGGCTTTCTTTTTCTGCCATTCTGTTGGCAAACACCGCCTGAGTGGTGGTTGAGGCCCTAGTCTTTCCCTAGGAAAGAAGAGTATCAGAAGGGATTGCAATGCTATTGGGACCTCTAGCCATAGAGCACCGGTGTGCGACATTATGTTTCGCCTAGCAAGTCGCCAGATTCAGGCGTACGCGGAGAAGCCTTTCCCCAGCAGCGTGTAGCCGGTCACCAGCTTCATCATCTCGCTCGTGCCGTCCGGTATTGTCATCATGCGGGCGTCCCGGAAATACCTCTCCAGTGCCATCTCCGTGGAAAGGCCCATGCCACCATGTATCTGCATTGCCCTGTACGTCACTTTGACTGCGGCCTCGCCGGCATACACTTTAGCCATGGCTGAGAGCTTCCTGGCATCCGGTTGGCCCTTGACGATAGAGTCTACTGCCTTGTATCCCAGAAGCCTAGCAGTCTCTATCGAAACATCCATCTCGTAGAGCATCTCTTGGATCAGCTGGAACTTCCCGATCGGCTTGCCGAATTGCTTTCTTTCCCTTGCGTAGTTCAAAGCGGCCTCAAAGGCTGCCTGGGCTATGCCGACTGATGCCAAGGCCATCCCTGCCCTCGGCAGAGTCATCATAGCTGTGAAGGGCTCCATTGTACTCAGCATCTTCATAAAACCGTCGGACACGGGGAGGACTTCCCTCAGCTTCGGCCCCAGTTTCAGAGCATTCTGCATTAGGACGCCTAACTCGTTTTCCTTGGGCACCTTGCAGTCCTCGAAGAACATTTCCCCGGTCGGCGATGCGTTCCAGCCTATCTTGTGCAACTCATTGGTTTGCCAGGGGGAGTACTCCTTCTCCATCAGCAAGAATGTCTGGGTTCCCGTCTCCGTGTTGGTCACGCCCACCAGGGCCGTATCCGCTATTGTGGCATTGCTTATCCAGGTCTTGGATCCGTTAACCACGAAGTGATCCCCCACCGGACGAGCAGTGGTCTTCAGCTTTGAGGTGTCACAACCTGCCTCTGGCTCTGTCTCGGCAAAACACCCGATGAACTCTGCTGCCTCAAGCCGGGGAATTAACCTTTCTTTCACCTCCTCTGGAGCCAGAGGAGCATAGATGGCGGGAAGGGCGCCCATGCCAAACAGCGGCAAGAGGCTCGGCCAGACCCTGCCCACTTCTTCCGCGAATATGCCAAAAATCATAGGGCTCCCCACGAAGCCCCTGGCTGTCTCCGGACCAAGGCCGATGCCCAGTTGCTTGAACTTTTTCATCACATCTATAGCTTCCCCTCGGGTCAACGGTCCCTTTGCGTCCCTCTGGCCCACCTGTGGCGCATACTCTTTCTTTAGAAAATTCCGAAGATTATCACGGTACATTTTCTCTGTCTCGCTCAATTCGAAGTCCATCTCACTTGCTCCTCATAAGAAATTTCTGCATTTGCGATATTCTACCGCGATATGTATTCTACCACAGAAGTCCGTAGTCTGCTGTTTTGTGCTACCTAGGTCGCCGAGTGGATTAGCAAAAATGAACGCGACACGCTACGTGCTCCAAAAACACTACGATTAGCGCTGCATCCAATACTTGCGATATCTGTGACACGAGGAATCGATCGAATCCAACTCCAGATTGCTCAAGCCGGCCAGTGCTTTTCTCCCAGAGCTATTTGGCAAAGATCGATGATGTGAATCTTATGGAGGCCTAGTTCCTTGGTTGGTCTCCTCAGTATTCGATCGCACATAGGACAGAGCGTTATCAGGGCATCCGCACCACACTCAATCGCATCGTTGATGTTCTTCGCTTGGATCTCTGCAGCTAGCTCCGGCTTAATACGTATAATCGGCCCCGTACAACACAAAGCAGTTTCGCGTTCGTATTTTCTTAAAGGGCGCTCTATTCCGATCAGACTGAAAATCTCATCCAGCAATCGGTCCTTCTCGGGAGTGTATCTGGAGGCGCAGGGGCGCTGGTAGGCAACTTTCTTATTCAGCTTTATGATACTATTTTTATGGTCTTTAAGGTAGTTCAATAGGTACTCAAAGAGATGCATGTACTTGAAGGGCACCTTCAGCCCATAGTCTTTTATTTTGACATTTGCCATGGCGTAGCAGTCATCGTGGAGAAAGACGATTTCCCTGCCCAGTACGCTTAGGTTCCGAATAAACTTGCAGGCATTCTTCTCGATTGGGCTCTCTTTACCAATATGAACATAGCCTATGTAGCAGAAGTAATCTCCCCCCTTGACCACTGTCATACCCTTAAACAGCTGACTGTCTAGGACGCCTTCAGGTATCATACCGTCCATGACGCAAAGGGAAAGTACAGGCTTATCAGGGTCACCAGGTATCACTGCGGTAGGGCTCTCCCCCAGTTGGTCAAATAGGGCTATCGTTACCTCAGGCACAGGGAAAGAGCCAGTTTTCTCCTGCATCTTGCAGATGAGATCGAAGGGATCAGCCCCAGTGGGGCAATACTCTTTACATGCGCAGCAGGTGATGCATTGTCTCAGGATCGGGGCCTCCTTACCTTTCATGAGTTCCTTGAGTTCGGCCACGGCTTTGTCTTTGTCATAGGCCGTATAGAGACACTTCGTCAGGCAATCACCACATAAGTTACATTTCGAAGCATCCCACATTTAATCGACTCCGCAGTAGGCCGCTCAGTTCAGTTGAGACCGATTTATTGCGATATTCTACCGCGATATGTATTCTACCACAGAAGTCCGTAGTCTGCTGTTTTGTGCTACCTAGGTCGCTGAGTGGATTAGCAAAAGATTAGCAAAAATGAACGCGCTACGTGCTCCAAAAACACTTTGTTTTGAGAAAATGGTATGCATCTGTATAAGTAACATCCCCTATGCTGGTGCGCGTTCTCACGTCGTGTTTTAAGCACGAAATGACGTTCAATGAGTTGATGAGTCAGCTTTCAAGCCCTCAGGAAGGCAGATTAGAGAATGCTGCTGGGGAAAGCCGCCCATGCATTATAACCTCCAAAGAGGACATATCGTGAGAATCATTGACAAGTTTGGCAAACAGTAGTATATAACGCTAATGCATAATTTCACAGAAGCAGCGAACTATTACTATATATGGTTACTTCTATAGCAAGTAGGTAGTTATCAGTGAACCTGACCCTTTAATGAGACGTGTTCTTTTTTAACCGAAATTATGGGGAATTAAGAATCAAATCAACAATGACAGATAAAAGCAACAGGGAAAGAAATCTAAGAAAACGAGGCTCCGAGAAATGAAGGGGCCAATTGTGATAGGCTTGACTATCGTAATCCTGTTAGCTCTCTGCCTGCCTATTTCCACAGTGAATGCCCAGACAACCTACACCATCACCGCCACAGCTGGTTCCGGTGGCTCTATCTCGCCATCTGGCAATGTAACGGTGGGCAATGGAGCTAACCAGACATTCTCCATCACCCCAGATACCGGCTACCATATCGCCGATGTCCTCGTGGATAGCTCTTCAGTGGAAGCAGTGCCGAACTACACCTTCACCAACGTTATCGGCAACCACACCATATCAGCCAGCTTCGCCATAAATACCTACACCATCACTGCCACAACTGGTTCCGGTGGCTCTATATCGCCTTTAGGTAATGTGACCGTTGAGTCTGGTCACGACCAGGCTTTCACCATCTCAGCAAATCCTGGCTACAATATTGTTGAC
>JACWAE010000101.1 GCA_014874385.1 Dehalococcoidia bacterium
CAGTTTGACCGCTTCCTGGCGGAATTCCCTGGTGTACCTTCCTTGTGGAATCCCTTTCATGCCGACACCTCCGTCTGTCTATTCTACCTGACTTTGGTGTCCATTTTTTCCATCCTACCTCACTTTTGGTTGAAATTGTCCTTATGCCAAAGAAACACTTTAACCAGTCCATCGCGGACTGTAGTTACGTCGAAGGAAGTTATAACTATAGACTCTGACCATAGAGCGCCGACCTTTAACTCTATGAATTTCAGGTGAGCCTGTGCTAATTCATTAGCTTTTGCATATGCGTCTTTCACTTTGTGGTCAAGTAAAAGTAGCAGCTCTGTACGCTTTGTTGCGAACTCTTGTTCCAAGGTTTTTCTCTTTGTTTGAAACTCTTTACTACTGGTAACTTTGAATTGTGATAAGCATTTCTGCCATAAAACCTGAGCCTGTTCGCATTGTGACTCCTCCAATCCGATATCAGAATGTAAACTACCTATTTTTGTTTGCAGCCAAGTTCCTTCCCCCCAGGTAATGTCAACGTCATCAATGTCACCAAAATGAGGCGGGAAATCATCCGGTTCATCACAAGGAAAGGCTAAAATATTGACTTGTTGAAGCAACAATCTAAACATTTCTAATACTGCTTCTCGCTTCTGGCTCACACTTTCCTGCTTTAGGTAAAAGCCTACCCATATGTCTTTTCTATCGTCATAAAGCCAGTGGCAGGGGCGACACAAACTTACTAAATTCCAATCCTCATTGATTACATTTTGTGGAAAACCTTGTCGCCTTAATGCAAGCCAAGGAATTAAATGAGCGTTCTCGGCTTTGACGCCATCGCAGTTAAGGCAAGGCTTATCCGTTGTCGGTTGTTGGTATTTGGCTCTTTCTTTTTGATAACGTGATACTCCCATATTTTGCTCCTTATGTTTCTGTGCCAATATTATAACAGGGAAGAATTTCAAGGGGGAAACTAAAAATCAACCAAAAGGAAATGACACCCAATTGTGATCCCTATTGACTTTTGGAACAGAAGGCACTTTAGGAGCAGGAATCCTTGATGCTGATTGCACTCAGCGCCGCGAAGCATGAAAGATTGTCTTTTTCAGGGTAGCCTGGAGCACCCGCTCCAGGCCTCTGAGGTTATTTGTCAATTCGGGTGTCGTTGGTTTAAAGATGCCGGTGAGCCTCTTTGTTCTTACCGTCCGGCTCGAGCACTCCGTCGGGGTCGCGGCCCTCCAGGACTTTTAAGTGATGGGGAAGGATGCGCTCCCGATAAACCTGCTCCAACTTATCCAGGAGGCGCCCCGGGTCGGCATCGTAGCACACCACAGCGCCCGTATCCTTCTTAACAAAGCTGATTATCTTCTTTAAATGCTGGGTGATGCCGCCCGTGCCTTCCAGGACGCCTATTACCTTCGCCTCGTCATAGGCAATGGCGAACTCGCCGAGTGTACCTGAGCGTCCCCCGGCGAAGATTACCACGTCACAGCTCCTGATGTTGGCCACCTCACGACCCATGAGGCCGCTTCCGGTATAGATGATAGCGTCATAGCCCCGCGTAGGTGAATGGTACTTCGTGGCGTGCTCCTCGAGGTTGAGGGCCGGGGAGACCCCCACCACAACCCCACCCTCGTCTTTAGCCCCCTTGACAGCCTCTTGCGGCATACCCGGGCAGGCCCCGGTTATGAGCACATAGCCACGCCGGGCTATGGCAGCGCCCAGGCGGCGCACCGGCAGGCGCACTTCTTCCTCCAGCATCCCACCTGCCGATCCCATCACCCCCACGGTCATCTTAGGGAAGAGGTTCTCTCGTTCCTGCTTAGTATCCATAGATTCACACCCCTTGCCGCGGAAAAACTTCCGAGTCCCCAGAGTGCAAAGATGATAACACCAAGGCCAGCTAAGGGCAATCCCCAGAAATAAGCGGCCAGGCACGTAATCTACCTCGGCGTTCAGTTGAACGCCCTTACTTTTCGCTATCGACAACCTATCGAATTGCCTATTGCATAACCGATAGCGGGTGTGCTAATGTTGGGGGCGGATTAGCATCGCCAAAGCTGTGAACCGCTATGATCTGGCTTAGACGAATATCAGCCATCCCGCTCATCATTATCTTCGTCGTCCTGTTTATCGCGGCACTTCTCGTCACACAGGTAAACAGCTCGTTTGCCAACCCGGGATTTTACAACGGCCAACTGCGGCAGGCCGATATGTACAACTTTGTCTACGACAAGGCTCTGCCCGCAGCGCTGGATCAAGTGAAAACTGACGTATCAGCGGACTTCAATATAAACGTAGACGCTATCAAAGCACCTGTTGCATCAGCCGCCAGAAATATAGCGCCTCCTGAGTGGCTCCAGGCACAGGCCGAGTCAGCCACAGAAACGATAATTCCCTATTTCACAGGTAAAACCGACAGTTTCACTTACACCGTAGTGCTAAAAGACAGGGTCGAGATAGCTGCCGAGGTGGTGAAGAGCGACATAATACACGGCAATGCTTTCAACAGCCTTTACAACGACGGCATATCCTACGCCGCAGACAGGGTGGTGCAAAACATTAGCACTCTGCCTTATTCCCTGACATTCAGCAGAGAGGAGATAGAGAACGCGCTCAAGCAAGGGATCCCCATAGACTGGGCAGCTTCGCAGGCCAGCGCAGGCGTGGATTCCCTGGAAGCATACATGATAGGAGATACCGGCCACTTCACCATCACAATCTATCTGAAGGATCGTGTTGCTGAAACAATAACAGCGCTCGCAGCAGTGGCTGACCAGAAAATCGAGGTTCAGTTCTACAGCCTGCCTACCTGCAGTACGGCTGAATTCACCCAGGCTGTTCAGGGCCTGCCGATAGGAAGACTACCGCCGTGTCGCCCCGCCGACCTGACCTATCAAGAATTTAAAGATATGTTCAATGTGGACGCCAGGGTTACCAGTTCAATAGAGCAGATGGTCGAGGGTCAGATACCCAACCAGTGGACATACACTGACGCCCAGCTGATAGCTAAACTGGGAAGCAAAAATGCGCAGACCCTTGAGGATGTGCGCGACAGCATAAAGAACGGCTACACAGTAACCCAGACCGACCTGACAGATAAGATCGCAAAAACAAATGCCGACCTCGCCTCTTTTGACGCAGCGCGGCATAGAATAAACAGTGCCAGAACCTGGCTCTGGGCGCTCTGGCTCATACCTTTCGCCGTCCTTATGCTCGTAGCCCTGCTGTGCGGCCGCAACTGGATAAGCAGAGCGTTCTGGGGGCTGGGGGTGCTGTTCGTTACATCGCTGGTTATTTATATAGCCGTGACGGTGACCTATGCCCATGCCGTGGAGCCAAGGTTAACGCAGGAGCTTTTCCACCCCTCGGAGTATCAGGGCGTAGCAGCCGTAATGGCTGAGAAGGGCAACGAGGTGATTCGCAATGTCGCCGGCTCCTTCGCCTCAGGGGTAGAGTGGATGGCTATTTACTCTATGATTGCCTCCGGCGTAGTCCTGCTCGGCCTGGCTATCTGGAAATTGGTGCTGCCCAGGACGCGTGGCACGACGCTTTAGGTAACAGGTTCATCAACACTACTTAGAAACTCCCGGCTACAAACCGCTGCTTCCAAAAAACCAACTTTAAGAGCTGCTGCTGAATTGCCTCTTGAGGCATATGCACAGGGCGAGGGCACCTCTACGGAATTTTATTCCCTCTCCCTTGAAGGGAGAGGCTAGAGCCTGTCCCGAGCTTGTCGAAGGATTGTCGAAGGATGAGGGTGAAATCGTAGGGGCAGACCCGTGTGTCTGCCCAAATTGATTAGTGTAGCGTCGCTATCCTTCTTGGGAAGGATGGCGACAAATTACCCGTCGTGACGGGAGTCACGACGCTACATGGTTCACGTCTTTCTACCGATGACGTTATAGTGTAGAATAGAATATAGCCAGACTCTGGCAGGAGATTGTAATGCCTCATACTAAGAAAAGGCCTGACTCCTCAAAGGCGAGCGTAACCATGTTCTCAGGAAAAGGCGGCGTGGGCAAGACGACCTGCGCTGCGGCCACTGCACTCCATTATGCCTCATCGGGGCAGAAGACGCTGGCTATCTCAACCGATGCCACCCCCTCGCTATCGCACATCTTCGCCAGGCCAGTATTTGAGAAACCCCAGATGATTAAGGACTCTTTGTACATCAACGAACTCGGCGTAGACGAGGTCGAGGAGATGTGGGATATAAAATTCGGGAAAGAGGTATACGACGTTTTCTCCACCTTCGTAGCCATCGACTATCCGCAATTCGTAGAATTCACCACATCCATACTGCCGGGCCTCAGCGATGAGTTCATGGTTGACTACATCAGGGAACTGAGCCTGGCGGGTGATTGGGACAATGTCATCTGGGATACAGCGCCACTGGGGCAAACGCTCACCTTATTCCAGACGCCGGCCATGCTGGTGGAGCATCTAAAGCTGGCTCCACGGGTCTATGCCAGGCTGAAAGTCAGTAATATCAGCAGAGAACCGATACTGGATATCATAAGGCGGTGGCAGAAGCTGTCCGCAGATGAAATGGCTTTCCTGAGGAAGAGAGTAAAGTTCGTGCTGGTTACCATACCCGAGGCCCTCGCGGTGGAACAGCTCGAAAGCGTTTTCGTGCAGTTGTGCCGGTATGGCCTCCAGGTAGAGCAGTTGATAATAAATAACGTGATAAAGGTAGATGGCTCGGAGTTCCTCAAGACGAAAGCAGCGCAGCAAAAGAGGTACCTGAATATTATCCACGAAAGGTATGCCGACATACCTGTAGTCGAGGTGCCATTGTTCCCCTATGAACTCACGGGTTGGGACAGGCTGAAAGAGGTCGAAAGAATACTGTTCCTTTAGTCAGCTTTCGCTAGACAAGGTGGTTTGATAATGAAGATCGAACAGGTCGAAGCCAGGGACCTGCCGGAGGCCTGGTTCCTGTGCCTGCGCAAGACGCTTACGCAGGGACGGGAGTATATCATCGACAGAGGCAGCAATGTCGGGCACCGCAGGAAAGAGCTGGATTTCATCATCCTGCAGGTGAGACACCCCGACAGTCGGCCCCTCGTCCCTGATGTGCCTCAGGGTGTGCCGCCTCCCTCATCCATGGAATATGTGGAGAACTATCTGCAATACCTGATGACCTCACTCAGGGCCGAAAAGGAGCAGTATACCTACGGTGAGGACCTGGCAGACCAGATACCGGAGCTGATCAGGCTATACAAAGAGGACGGCTACAATACGAATCAGGGATTCATGGCAGTGGGCAGCAAGGAATCCATCAAGCTTTCCGACCCGCCCTGCCTGAGAGGTATAGACACCAGGGTTATGAACGGAAAGCTGCACTTCATAGCTTACTTCAGGTCCTGGGACCTGTGGGCGGGGTTCCCCTCGAACCTGGCGGGAATACAGCTTCTCAAGGAATACGTGGCCAGCGAGATAGGTGTGGAAGATGGGGAGATCATGGCGTTAAGCAAGGGCCTGCATTTATATGACTATACCTGGGAGCTAGCCAGGGTTGCGGCGCGGCTGGAGGGAGTTTAAAACACGCCGCTAAGAAGAGGAGAACCTGGTATAACGGTGGACAATACTGAACCAATCGTCCAATAACATGACCAGGGAACATTCCAACTGGTCGGTCCCGAACGTGTGAAACTCTGCGCTGCCTACCTGACCCCGCCACACCAGACAACCCGTTTCATTGCCCTCGATCTCGACTGTAAGCTGGTGCCTGCTCACCATGCTGGTCACAACTGCGGCCAAGGCATTGCCGTTACCCTTGCTTCCCCGGATAACAAGCTCACCCTTTTTGCCCTCACGAGTGGCACTGAGAGCCTCACCTTCCCACAGGGTATCTTCCAAGACATCGAGATGGCTGATAGTTGCTTTCATCGTGCATTAACCCTATTGTACTATGCGGACAAAACCGTAGTACCCATACTAAAGTACCATCTGCAATCGTAGATTACATCATCACCCAAGTCAAGATAACGTAAGTTGATAATAATTCACTCCACCTACGAATCTACGAACACAACGAAGTAATGCAGGGGGCGACCCGCCACGGCGGGTCGCCCCAAACAATTCTGGCGGTTTGGTCTGCCGATGTGGTATTATCTGCATGCAGGGAGGGCGATATGGAACAGGGATATGAGATAAACGAACTGGCCAAAGAGGAATCCTGGCGCATGTTCCGCATCATCGGGGAACTGGTGGAGGGTTTCGACACCCTTACGAGTGCGGAACCAGCGGTAACCATATACGGCTCGGCGAGGGTAAGGCCGGGCGACGAGCTTTATGCCAAGACTGAGGAGATCGCTCGCCGCCTGGGTAAGCTGGGCTTCAACATCATAACCGGGGGCGGTCCCGGCATTATGGAAGCGGCTAACAAAGGTGCTCTCGATGCGAAGGCTAAATCTATTGGCCTGAATATTGAGCTGCCCGAGGAGCAGGTCGGCAATGAATATACCACTATGGCACTAACCTTCCATCACTTCTTCGTGCGCAAGGTGATGCTGGTCAAATACGCTTTAGCTTTTGTCATCATGCCCGGCGGCCTGGGGACACTGGATGAGCTATCCGAAGTCCTGACCCTGATGCAAACCCACAAAATAAAGCCCTTCCCGGTGATACTGTTCAGCAGCGCTTACTGGAAGGGCCTGCTGGACTGGCTGCAAAGCT
Source organism: Dehalococcoidia bacterium (assembly GCA_014874385.1). GTDB lineage: Bacteria > Chloroflexota > Dehalococcoidia > SZUA-161 > SZUA-161 > JACWAE01. The sequence continues at coordinate 6,673 of JACWAE010000101.1, forward strand.
ACACTCTGGCCAAGGGATACATATCTCCGGAGGACCTCGACCTGCTGCGGGTCTGCGACACGCCGAAGGGAGTCGTTGACATTGTACAAAGCTGGCATCGCAAACAGGAGGTCGTGGGTAAGAAAGCCCTGGGAGAGTGGCTGCTGAACGTCTTTTAGGGAATAAACCTGTTCATTCGAAAATCTGTTTATAGGCGGGTTAGGAAACCCGCCTTACCATTTGAATCCACCCGTAGGGCAGGTTTCCCAACCTGCCCTGCAACAAACGCCCTACAAACCCATCTTGGAATCTACCTGTAGGGCATTTCCCAATCCGCCCTACCATTATTATTTTCCCTTTAATTTTTGCGCTAGCGCCAGAGCGTTCTGCACGGCGAAGGCCTCGGCATCGTTATTAAAGTAGATGTAAGCTGCCTTAGCATTCCGCGCTAATCCCGCAATGTCCTTCGCCCATTTGTTCAGTTGGTCATCTGAGTAGGAGCCGCCGTAGAGCCAGGCGCTGCCGTGGAAACGGACGTAGACGAAATCAGAGGTGGCCTCAAGCGGCGTGGTGAGGTCAGGCATGTCGTAGATGCAGAAGCCTGCATTGTAGCGGCGCAGCAGGTCGAATACCCCCTTGTCCAGCCAGGACTCGTGGCGGAACTCGAAGACATGGCTCAACTCACGGGGCAGCAGGGAGAGAAATGACTCCAGCACCGAGTCGTTGCGGTGCATATTGGGAGGAAGCTGGTATAGCAGCGGCCCCAGCTTCTCGCCGAGCAGCCTCGCTCTCTCCAGAAACTTCGCCAGCGCCTCCTCGACATTTCTCAGCTTCTTGATATGGGTGATGAAGCGGCTCACCTTCACGGCATAGACGAAGCCCTGAGGCGAGGAGTCACGCCAGTTGGCGAACGCCTTCTCCGAAGGCAGGTGATAGAAGCTGTTGTTAAGCTCAACCGTGCTGAAGGAGCGGGCATAGAACTCCAGCCACTTCGATTTGGGAAGTTCTACAGGATAGAACCGCCCCCGCCAGTGTTCATAGTGCCAGCCGCTGGTGCCTATATAGTATTTGGAAGACATCTCGATTCACCACGTAGGGGCGAACCCATGTGTTCGCCCTTACCCCAATTTGGGCAGACACGCGGGTCTGCCCCTACGCCTCCTTTTACTTGCCTAATAGCTCTTCGAGTATAACCCTGGCGGCTTTTTTGTCCAGGGGCTCGTTGTTGTTGCCGCACTTGGGCGACTGGATGCAGGCAGGGCAGCCATCCTGGCAGGGGCACTCGGTTATCGCCTTCAGAGTCGCCTCCCAGAGGTCCATTATTATATCAAACCCTTTCTCAGCGATGCCGATGCCCCCGGGATAGGCATCGTGAATGAATATCTGCGGCTGGCCCGTGTCCGGGTGCCAGGGCGTGGAGACGCCGCCGATGTCGTTGCGGTCGCAGAGCGCAAACAGGGGCAGCAACGCTATGGCGGCGTGCTCTGTAGCGTGCAGACCTCCGGCGAAGTCCAGTCCCTGTTTCGCCAGCTTACCCTCTACCTGCGGCGGCAGATCGAACCACAGCGATACAGTGGGGAAAGTATGCGGCGGCAAATCCAGCGGCTCCTCGCCCAACACCTCCTCGGTGAAGATACGCTTCTTCTTGAAGCCGACTACAGTGGTGGTGACCTCCACGTCTCCCAGATAAACCCCTATACCTCCTACGGTCTTACGGAGGCTCGTCTTGACGATGCTGATATCGGTTAAATCCTTGGTCTGAGTATAATAGGGCTCATCGGTGCGCACGGCGTAGGCGGTGCGCGCCCCCAAATCGAGCTTAATGACGAGATAGGACTCGCCCTGATGCAGATAGATAGCGCCGGGATGAACCTGGAAGAAGGCGTTGGCCTCCTCAATAGTCTCCAGAAGGACGCCGCTGGTGGCATCCACCAGGTTGTAGTTATGTGACGAGGTAGAGCGTATGTTTATCTCCTCGGCGGGATATACCACGCTGGGCGCGGGATACCAGCGCTGTCTGCGCTTGCGCAGTAACCCCTGTCTTTCCAGCTCGCTCACAGCCTGGCTGAAGTTGTCCCCGAATAGTTTAGACTCGCTATCAGCGAGGGGCACCTCCCAGGCGGCGCAGAGCACGTGCGGCTTGAGGAGGTGGATGTTATCGGGATTGATCAGCGCGTTCTCGTGGCTTTTCCCGAAGAAGAACTCAGGATAGCGCATGAGATACTGGTCGAGCGGGTTGTCCAGGCCAATGAGTATGCTCAGAGAGTCCTCTTTGCCCCGCCCGCTCCTCCCCGCCTGCTGCCAGGTGCTGGCGATGCTGCCCGGGTAGCCTGTCAGTATAGTGGCATCCAAATCTCCGATGTCCACCCCCAACTCCAGCGCGGTGGTCGCCACCGCAGCCAGAAGCTTCCCGTCGAACAGCTCGCGCTCTATCTGCCGCCTGTCCTCGGGCATATAGCCGGCGCGGTAGGGCTTGACCTTATCTGCCAGAGACGGCGCATCCTTCTTGAGCTGGTCGTGCACATACATATAGATAAGCTCGGTGAGGCGGCGGCTGCGGGTGAAGGCGAGGCTGCGGATACCCTTTCGCATCAGCTCGGTCAATAAAAGTGTAGCCTCGCTGTTGGCGCTGCGCCTTGCGGACTTGGCCTCATCGATGAGAGGCGGGTTCCAGAAGACGAACTCCTTGCCGCCGTGAGGCGAGCCGTCCCCGGAGACCACCTCGAAAGGAAGGCCGGTCAGTCTCTCCACATGCTCCTTTGGGTTGGCAATGGTAGCCGTGCAGAGGATAAACTGCGGGCTGGAGCCGTAGTAAGCGCAGATGCGTTTGAGACGGCGCACTACATCGGCCACATGGGAGCCGAAGACACCGCGGTAGACATGCGCCTCGTCTATCACGATATACCTCAGGCGGGAGAGGAATTCCTTCCAGGAGCTGTGGTTGGGCAGGATGCCGAGATGCACCATATCAGGGTTGGAGAGCACTATCTCCGCCGACCTCTTGATAGCGCCGCGTTCGTTTTGAGGGGTATCGCCGTCGAAGGTGTCATAGCTCAGCTTAATCTTCTGTGAAATAGTCAACTCCCTGAGGCTGCGCAGTTGGTCCTGGGCCAGCGCCTTGGTGGGGAAAAGGTAGAGGGCGCGGCATCCCTTCTGGGTCAGGATAGTGTCGAGGACGGGTATGTTATAGCAGAGGGTCTTGCCGCTGGCGGTTGGAGTGACCACCACCACGTTCTTCCCTGAGCGAACGAAGTTGACCGCCTTAGCCTGATGGCTGTAAAGCGGGAACAGTCCGTTTGCCTCCAGGGAAGCCTGAAGCGCTGGGTGCAGGGGCTTGTCCAGCTCGCCGTAAGAAGCCTCGCGGGGCGCGATGCGCTCGATGTGGACGATCTGGTCTCTATAGGCAGGGAGCTTCTTAAGGCGGGGAAGAAAGGTTGAGATTTTCATCGCTTCCCCAGGCTGCTAGAGGGCGTGCAGGAGCTCGATTTCGTAGTCCAGCACCTCGGCATCGCCCCTGATGGTCTCAATGAAGTTCATGACATGAGATAAGGTCTCATTGACATGACGGCTGTCGTTACTGACGCAGGTTATACCCAGGGTAGCCACCTGCCACATGTCCTGGTCCTCGATCTCGGCAATAGAGACATTGAATTTATTCTTCACCTGAGAGGTGACCGACCTGAGCACCCTTCTCTTGCCCTTCAGGGAATGGTTCTCAGGGATGCGCAGCCTGACCCTCAAGGCACCGATGTTCATAGCAAAAACCGCAGAGAGCGCAGAGACCACAGAGGTCTAACTTTCTGTGGTTCAAGTTAACCACACAATGGGGCGGATGTCAAACGCTGTGGGCGAGGTGCCCTCGTCCCGACCAAAAGGGGGCAAACCGGTAGACTCACATGTTGTGCTATAATATCAGCTACAGTTAATGAATGTCGTAACCGAAGCTTCGCAAATCCTTCAAAGGTTGATTATTACCAATGAGTAGCAATTCCACTCAAGGGTCTCCTTATCCTGATAATATGCTGCCTTATATACAAAAGGGGTGGTACAAAGTAGCAGTTAAAAGGACGAAATGCAGGATACCATCAGATAACAATATTAGGCGCCTTCTCGATGTAGCATCTCAAGCTAGTCTGTGTTTTCAAGAGAAACAATCTGTCCGAGTGAGGATTGTACTCTGTAGGCCTGAGCAATTGACGGGAGATTTAACATCAACACCGAGGAATCGCCCTATTGAGTTTAATCACCCTAGGACTTTCAATGTACCCGAGATTGTTCAGCTCGCCCCTGCTGTCGATCCTCGTCAGCTTATGATTGGGGTTAGACCCATAAGAGAAAACAGTAAGAATGATAGTGGTACACTTCTTGAGATATGGGGATTAGTGGATACAGGACATTCTTGGTTAGAATATTCCAAGGGGGAAAGCAGAGGTTTGTTAGCGGGTTCACCACCACCCGATTGTTTAATAGTGTCAATTATGAGTCCTGGTGGTCTGGTAGTATCACGTGCAGAATGGCCCATAGTATCACTTGAAAAGGGTAGTCTAAGCCTACCAATGACCGGAGTCTTCTCATCAGGTCCCATAGGTAACAGTCTGAATCGCATGTACTCGGGGTTCTACAATGACGCATGTAAATCCCTAAGAAGGAAGCAATACGATCCAAAGGGGTGGGACGAAGATTATCCTAAGCGATTTTTAATTAAATTCATAGGGCGAATATTGCTGCGAGTAAGGGATCGCAGACACGGGGGAACTATATTAGTCATACCTGATGACTGGCAGGTATCAGATGCTACATTACAGCATATACTAGATATTAAATATCCGCTGGAGAACCCTGGGATATGGTCAATATTAGTACAGAACATTTCATTAGATCGAAGATTCTACGAAAAACTTTTACCAGCCTTCAATTACAAAAAGGTCTCCAAGGATTTATTCCGCGGAATTAATAGGCTGAGATATGAGTATGAAGATGCAATTGACCTTGTACGCGATCAAGTCAATTTTGTAGCCTCTTTGACAAATGTGGATGGTTCTGTGGTCATAACAACTAAACTCGGGCTGCGCGGCTTCGGTGCAGAAGTGATTGCTCAGTCACCAGCTTTACACGAGATCAAGATTGCAACTGATGTCTATGGCAAATCGGGAGTTTTGCGACCCTTTACAGATTATGGAACGAGACACAGGTCTGCTTTTAGATTCTGCTTTAGTGATGAACGACTAATAGCATTCGTGGTGTCGCAAGACGGAGAAATTCGCGCAGCAAAGCGTGTTGGTTCTAATGTTATACTATGGCCAAGCATAATAGGTGAATCACTACAATCACTGCTCTAAAAGGATTGGGGGCAAATTCTCAGGATCTTAATGTTCTTTGGATTATGCAGTGCGGCATGCAGTGAGAGACTTGGCTTTGATTATAGGGAGAAATAAAACTCCCTAACCGAATGATGCTCACCCCTTACCCTGCAGCTTCTTGTGGAGTTCGTCTGCCGCGATGAGGACCGGGTCGTAAGGGGGCGCGAACGGCGGTGCATAGCCCAGGTCGAGGTCTCTGATTTCATGAACTGACATCTGCGCCGTAATTGCAGTGGCGAAAACGTCTACCCGTTTGGAGACTCCTTCCCTGCCCACCATCTGGGCTCCCAGAAGCCTGCCCATGCTCCTGTCAGCCACAAGCTTGACTCTTATTTTGCTGACTCCCGGATAGTAAGGAGCCCTGGAGCCATGCTCCACGACATTGGCTGCATAATCTATGCCCTCGACTCTGGCTTCCTTCTCCGTGATGCCTGTCCGGCCTACCTCGAGGTCGAAGACCTTGAAAATGGCGGTGCCCACAATGCCGGGGAATGAGGCGCTGCCGCCCGCAATATTCTCCCCGGCAACCCTGCCCTGCTTGTTCGCCGTGGTGCCCAGAGGTATATACACATTTCTGCCCAGGACAAGATGATAAGCTTCGGCGCAGTCACCCGCCGCGTAAATATCAGGGATATTGGTCTCCATGCGCTGGTTGACTTTTATGGCGCCAGTCTTTCCCAGCTCGATGCCTGCATCCTTCGCAATCTCCGAGTTGGGCCTCAGCCCTGCTCCCACGACCGCAATATCAGCATTGAGCGACTCTCCGCTGTCCAGAATCGCCCTGCTCAGGTGAGAGTTCTCACTGGCAAACTCTACAACAGCCTTCGATTTGAGTACCGTGACGCTGTTCCGGCTCAACTCCTGCTCAATAACTTCGGTGATCTCGCTGTCCATTGTCCCCACGATACTCGGCATCTTCTCCAGCAGCGTCACTTTCAGGCCCGCTTCGGTAAAGGACTCAGCCATCTCCATACCGATGTAGCCCGCCCCGATGAGGAGGCCCTGCTTCGGCGAGTTCCTGCCGATGTACTCCTTTATGGCTATGCCGTCCTCCAGAGGCCGCAATGTGAAAACCCCTGCGCTGTCCATGCCTTTTATGGGCGGAACAAACGGCCTGGCCCCGGTGGCAATCAGCAGTTTGTCGTAGGGGTACTCCTTTTCCTCGCCTGTGGCCATGTTCCTTATCATCACTGTTTTTTGCCGGGGAAATATCCGTTTGACCTCGTGGTGCAGAAATACGTCGATATTCCTTTTTTCTTTGAAGAATTTTGCATCATAGACCACGAGCCTGTCGCTCGACTTCACTTTATCTGAGATCAGGTAAGGCAGCCCGCAGCCGGCGTACGATACATACCCGCCCTTTTCAAAGACCAGTATCTCCATATCGGGTTTGAGCTTCCGAGCCCTGCTGGCGGCACTCATCCCTGCCGCCACACCGCCGATAACGATAAAACGCTCCCTGTCCATATCTGCCCCCTCATCAGGATTTGCACAACCTGCAGTTTCATGCTAGCGCGCCAGCAATAAAAAAGTCATTAAATTAGGCATGAGAAAGTTGAAAATTTGTGACATTTCCCACCGCTTGAGAATCCGTTTTGCTTATCGAGGGGTCTGTGCTATGCTGAATGCAGGCATTTCTTCATCACGACCGCGATATGAACAGGTACACGTTTGGCCTTTTACTCGGCTTGATACTCGTGCTGTGCCTCTGCATCCTGCCTCCCTCGGACCAGGCACCCAAGCCGACTGTCTGGGATGAAATCGCCGGGCCCTATGTTTTCAGCATCTCCGAGTGGGAACTGGGCAATTTCTTCAATAAGTGGGGCTACAGCCTGGAGCAGTTCTTCATTCCCAAGAAGCTTTCGGAGCAGGAGAGCGTGAAGCGGGTAGAGGACTACCTGTCCCTGGCGCAAAGTGCCGGCTCGCTGCAAGACACCATTAACCGCGACAAAGCGGAAGGTAACAGCTCACAGGCCGATATAGAATCACTGGAAGCACAGTTGGCCCAGCTCACGAAACAGATGCACAGCCTCCAAGACCAGGTCGAGGCCATCATAGAAGGGCAGATAAGCAGCGTACTCACCGATGAGGGGCTGTCCAAGACTATCAGTCTGGTAGGCAGAGTCAATATCCTTTTCCCGCCTGTGGACTTCCAGTTTCAAGAGGAGCCGAATGTGCTCATTGTCTCGCCCAGGGATAAGATTGAGCTGACCAAGACCATACTGCTTAGCCCTGACCTCAGCCTGGAGCAGATCGAGGATATCGAGAATAAAGTCCAGGGTATCAATATGTCCGGCCTGGTGGAGAGGGTCGGCGGCGTCGCCACCTACCCCAGCATCATACCTCAGGACGATTCCCTGCAATCCCTTCTGTCCACAGTGGCCCACGAATGGCTGCATCAGTACTTCTTTTTTCATCCCCTGGGTCGCAACTACTGGGCGAACTACGACATGACCTCCATCAACGAGACCGCCGCTGACATCGGCGGGAACGAAATAGGACAGCTTGTCTACCAGCGATACTATGCCGGAGAGGGCAACGAAACTGCGACGCCCGCCGCACCATCACAGCCTGCATTTGATTTCAACAAAGAGATGAGACAGATCAGGGTCACGGTAGACCAGTTGCTGGCGCAGGGCCAGGTTGACGAGGCTGAGCAATACATGGAGCAGATGCGTGAATATCTGGCGCAGAACGGCTACTATATCAGGAAGCTGAACCAGGCCTACTTCGCCTTCCACGGCACTTACTCCGACACACCCGGCTCGGTGAGCCCGATAGGAGGTTATCTGCAGGAGCTGAGGCAGGAAAGCCCTTCGCTGGGCGATTTCATCAAGACGGTGTCGGGCATTTCCAGCTACGAGCAATTGCTGAAAACGATAGGCCAATAAAGCAGGAATCTACCATAAGGAAGAGATAACCCCGTTCGTGGTGAGCTCGTCGAACCATGAACGGGAAAGATATGACTGTTCACCCTTCGACGGGCTCAGGGCGAACGGCAAAAAAGGCTATTCTCAAGGCAAGTTGAGGCGTCCTTCCGGTGAAGGACGCCTCAGTTGATTATTTGTCAGTCTATTCCTGTTGACGCTGGCCTCTTACCTTAGCGAAGCACTCGTCACAGTATACGGGACGTCCACTCCGAGGCTGAAAGGGGACTTCAGTCTCTTTGCCACAGGAAGCGCAGGTTACTTTTGTCTTCTCGCGTGGCCCTTTGGAAGCTCCGTAGCGCCCTTGCCGCCGAGCTGAGCGGCAATCGGGACAGCGGCCAGGTTCGTTCTCCAGACCGCGCGATTGATAGAATTCCTGCTCACCGGCAGTGAACACGAACTCTGCTCCGCAGTCACGGCAGACCAAGGTCTTGTCCGCAAACGCCATCGCTAGACCTCCTTTCCTGAATGGTTAGCCAGGCCTCGTCTTCGATGTGTTTGTAGCCCAAGAACTATGTGGGATTCTGGAGTTCCAAGGAGGGACAAAGCAGGAGGAATTCTCCCTGTTGAGTAATGAGGCTTCCGGGTTCCTAGGGCACCGACTTGAAAACACCGTGTCACGAGGTCATGCTCCGACATGACTATACACCATAAATCCACAAAAAGCAACAGGTATTGGGGTGTTGTTTAGTCATCAACCCGGTGGCGCTGCTCGTTTCGTCTATCGTCAGTCGGTAAGGGGCGTTCCGCAACCCCCCACGAATGCCGATTCGAGTTGCGCAACCGCAGACGTTCGACCAATTCCGCTTTATCCCAACTGGGCGAGGCGCTCGTTCAACTTGGCCAGCTTGGCTTTGCCGTCGCTGAGCTTCTGGCGCTCTTTATTCACTACAGCGGCCGGTGCTTTGGCGGTGAAGGCCTCATCTTGCAGCAGGCGTTCTATGCGCTCTATCTCTGTCCGGCTCGCCTCAATTTCCTTCGATAAGCGACTCTTCTCGGCCTCGGCGTCTACCATGCCTTCGAGAGGCAGGATAACCTCAACGCCCTTGAGCACCAGTATCTTGGCCTGGTCCCGTTTCAGTTTCATCTTCTCCGCAGTGCTCACGATTTCCAGGGGGTGCACTCTGGCCAAAGTATGAATCACCTCTACATGGGCTTCAAGTCCAAGTTTGGATTCACCTGCGATAATGAAGGCTCTAATAAATTTTGCAGGGTCAACGCCGCTCTCCACGCGGGCGTTGCGAATGGAGCGCACAATCTCGAATACCGATTCCATCTCCCGCTCCGCATCGGCGTCAAAAGCTCCGGTATCGGCAGCAGGATAAGGCGCAATCATGATAGAGTCCGGCTTGCCCTCCCGCTGGCGCTCCCTCAGACTCTGCCACAGCTCTTCGGTGATGAAGGGCATAAAGGGATGAAGCAGGCGCAGGGATATCTCCATCACCTGGACCAGCAGCGGAAGCGGGGAGTCAGGCCCCTGATTATGGCGAAGCCTTATCTTGGCAATCTCGATATACCAGTCGCAGTACTCCGTCCACAGGAAGTCATAAATACGGCGCAGCGCCTCGCCGAACTGGAAGCCCTCGTTCAGCTCCGTGACCTCGGCCACCAGGCGGTTCAGCCGGCTCAGTATCCAGCGGTCCTCCGTGGTGGGGACGCCGGGTTGGATTTTCATCTCCACGTTATCCATGTTGCTGACCACGAATCTGGCGGCATTCCAGAGCTTATTAGCGAAATTGCGGCTGCCCTCCAGCTTCTGCGGGCTGAGCTTCATATCGTTCCCCGGCGAGTTCCCGGTGCAGAGAGCGAAGCGCAAAGCATCGGTGCCGTATTTCTCCATAATTCCCACGGGATCGACTACATTGCCGCGGGACTTGCTCATCTTCTCGCCCTTCTCATCCCGTATCAAACCGTGCAGGTAGACCGTGCGGAAGGGCACCTCGCCGGTGTTCTCCAGCCCCATCATAATCATCCGGGCCACCCAGAAGAAGAGGATATCGTAAGCGGTCTCCATGACAGAGGTAGGATAAAAGTACTTTAAGTCCTCGGTCTGCTCAGGCCAGCCCAGGGTGGAGTGAGGCCAGAGACCCGAACTGAACCAGGTGTCGAGCACATCTGTATCTTGAGTTATATTCTTCGAGTTGCATTTGCTGCAGGACTTGGGGTCCTCCATAGCTACTATGACTTCATCGCAGTCGCCGCAGTACCAGACAGGAATCCGGTGCCCCCACCAGAGCTGGCGGCTGATACACCAGTCGCGGATGTTCTCCATCCAGTTGAGATAGACCTTGGTGAAGCGCTCGGGAATAATCTTTATTCTGCCATCGACGACAACGTCAATAGCCGGCTTCGCCAGGGGTGCGATTTTGACAAACCACTGCTTCGATACCAGCGGCTCTACTATAGTGCGGCAGCGGTGGCAGTGCCCCACTGAGTGCACATAGGGGTCAATCTTGACCAGCAGACCATCCTTCTCCAGGTCGGCAAGCAATGCCTGACGGCAGGCGAAGCGGTCCTGCCCCTTATAAGGGCCTGCATTCTCGTTCATGGTGGCGTCCAGGTTCAATATATTAATCGAAGGCAGGTTTTGCCGCTGAGCGACCTCGAAGTCCACGGGGTCATGTCCCGGCGTGATCTTCACCGCTCCCGTGCCGAAAGCAAGGTCAACCGCCTCATCGGCAATAATGGGTATCTTCCTGCCTATAACAGGGAGGACAGCCTTCTTGCCCACGAGGTCCTTATAACGTTCATCCTCGGGGTTGACAGCTACGGCGGTATCGCCAAGGATGGTCTCGGGACGGGTAGTGGCTACCGTGATGAACTGGTCTTTCTCCTTCTCCAGCCGATACCGCACATAGTAAAGGTGGCTCTCCACCTCTTCATGGTCTACCTCGAGGTCGGATAGTGCGGTAGCGCAGCGGGGGCACCAGTTAATGATGCGCTCGCCGCGATAGATTAAGCCTTTGTTATAAAGGTTGACAAAGGTAGTGCGCACCGCCTTGATCGGGCCGGGGTCCATGGTGAACCGTTCGCGCGTCCAATCACAGGAGGCGCCGAGCTTCTTGTGCTGTTCGGCGATAATGCCCTTGTACTTATCCATCCACTGCCACATCTGCTCCAAAAACTTCTCGCGCCCGATGTCGTGGCGGGTCAGGTTTTCTTTAGCGAGAAGCTGCTCCACTACCATTTGGCCTGAGATTCCCGCGTGGTCGCTGCCCGGCAGCCACAAAGTGGGGTCTCCCTTCATGCGGTGCCAGCGGGCCATGGTATCCTCGATAATAGCAGTCAAAGCCGTACCCAAATGAAGCTCGCCGGTGACATTGGGCGGGGGCATAATGATGACGAAGGGCTGCTTCTGGTGGTCTATCTTGGGGGTGAAGTAGCCCCGCTCCATCCAGAACTGATACCACTTGCCCTCGATTTGCTTGGGGTCGTAGCTTTTAGGGATCCCTTTTTGTTCTCGTGCCATCGTACAGAAGACCTCTCGATTTACAAATGCCGTTCTTCATTTTACCTTTACTTCGCTTCGCCGTCAAAGTAGGGGCACAAACTTTGTGCCCAAAATCGTAGGGGCGCACAGCCGTGCGCCCTTCTGTATGTCATTCCTGCGAAAGCAGGAATCCAGGTTCCCTGTAGGGGCGAGGTTCCCTCGCCCAAATCCTCTCTCCCCTTGCAGGAGGGAGGCAGAAGGAGGGGTAATAATCCGTTCGCCCTAAGCTTGTCGAAGGGTCTACCTTATGTCATTCCCGCTTATGCGGGAATCCAGGCCCTTCACGGGTACGAGGATACCCGATTAGACCGTCAAATAAGACCCTGGTGCTGCTTACCGAGCTCGGCAGCTAACCTGCCCAGGATAGAGAGAGGGGACCTTGACACTCCCCTACTAGCTGATATTCTGTTTTGCCTATAAAGACTTCGAAGCGCGAGTCTGAATATGGGAAAGATTGCCCATGTCAGTTAACCAGTTGTTTCTTCTAGGGCACCAGCTATTGCTGGCCTCATGCCCAGGGGTTTTCTACATGCTTGAGTGTGTTGATGGTTTCTCGTTCCCATACAGGATATTGATCTGGTGCTGCCCAGAACTTTTGCCAAGCAGTGTTCAACAGATCGTGAACCATCCCTGTGGTGTTCTCGCTCGCGACGCGGCATCCTATCTTCTTGACACCCTCCAATGAGTATACGACAGACTGCTGGATCAGTTGAGAGGGGCACGCTCGGCGATATATGGGCATTTGCTCGGAGCCAATCGATTTAATAAGGTTCCCCCATTTTTCTTGGATATCAGCAGCCTGCTCTTTGAAATTCAATGCATTGAGTCCTGCAAGTATCGCTTCCATACGCGCTTGATCTGGTGGATGAGACATGAAATTGTTGAGACGGATGTCATAGGGATCCCCACCATGTCCGGCCGTGAGGTGAAAGTGCGACCAAGCGTAAGCAGGTCCAAGAGTAATGACAGCAAAGAGATCACAGAATATTTCAGTTGCCCAAGGAATCCAGAAACGTTCCAGCAGATCAATCACGTGAGCGAAATAATCGGTGGGTCCGGTGGCTCGGGAATTGACCGTTCGTTCGTTGTCGAAATATTGGGCTACAGCAAAGAGAAACTTCCCGAGTTCCTGCTGTAGCGGTTCGACCTTAGGGTTATTGACGGCGGCAATGAGCAGGTGTGCGATTTCGTGATACAGGTCCGGGAGGTGAAGAAGAAACTCAGACTCCGTTAGGGGTACTTCCAGAAGGTGGAGAGCTGGGTTTATGGAAAAATACTCCCTGGATAAGCAAGTGACGGTGGGTGGGGACAAAGGAAAGTTGATCTCCTTATGGATTTGAAAGATGAGTTTATTTGGAAAGACATCGTCTGCGTTCACTCTGCTAAGAGCAGCTATGGCGCTGGTTTCGAGTTGAGAGAGCTCTCCAATGGTACGCCGGAAGATTCTAATACGTTCTTTGACTAGCTCCTTCCTGAGGATGGTGGGATCGGTCAACAGGTATTCAAAAAGATCAATGATGTCATCAATCCTGCTATCGCAAAGTTGTTGGAGCGCAACAAATTCTGCAGCCTTCATAGGCTGAGGCATTTTCACCTTTAGGAGTTTGGCTCGCTCCTGAGCTTGGCGAATAGCAGCCTCCAGGTACTGTTCGATCATCGCTGACCTCTAATACGGGCGAGTGTGGTCGAACACTCTTTATCTAGAGTTATTGCTATCTGCTCTAATTGGTCAAGCTCGTTCGAATTCGGCATGCGCTGCTCTAGAGTTTGGGCGAGCGATCGACAAAGGCGGAGACCATTGCCTGTAACAGAGGGAAGATCTTGCTTAAGGATGATTGATACGAGCCTTGTTGCTGGGTTTGTAGAGTTGTTGTCGGTTATTTCGCGAAGAAGTCGAACAATCTCCAACCGGGAATGTTTCGCGATATTACTATCGGGATTTCGCAAACCGATTAGTGATTGATCCAGTCTGTCAGCATACATGCGAAGGTGCTCGTAAACACTTCCGTAAAGTCCAGTATCACTCATTTTCATTGTCCTCTTTATTCTCAATCTCGTCATCATATGCAAGGGCATCCTCGTCGTAGCCTCCAGCATGTTCTCTCAGCCGGATATCTGCCAGTTTCAGTGTGAAAGGTTCTCTAGTGCAATCCTCGGGGCGCGTCAACGCTAAACAGGTGAGCGCATAAACGTCTTCAAGGATTTCCTCAAAAGGCATTTTCCCTTCAATGTACTTTACATGCAGCGGATTCGCAGTGCCGGGATGATAAAACTCTCTACCAGTAGTGCAGATGTATCCATCACACTTAGTCGGGACATAATAGGAGCCGATCTGTGGATTATCGGTCGTCTCAAGCTGGCCAGGGTGCACATAGCTGTTGAAAAGCCTGACCGGTGCAGGTGAACTCTTTGGGATCTCGACGAAGTTTAGGGAAACATCGGGAGGCAAAATGCCTTCTTTCTTCACCGTCTCAATGGCGTCTTTGACTCCTGCTATCTCGGTTGCAAATAGCTTGCCATCCCGCTGAATCACGATAGTCTGCATGGTCCTTCGTCCGAAGCCTATCTCCTGTCTCAAAACGTCGAGAAGTATTTGACGGACCTGCGCTCTCGCCAGCCGCTCTTTTTGGCTAGAGGTTTTGAGGACAGTTCGAATATCGGGCCCAGACTTGCCGATGAAAGCGAAACAGGCTGTATTCAATTGCACATCAAAGGCAGTGGTGAAATCAGCATGGAGTGGGGTCGCGAGCACGAATGGCCAGCGTTCATTGGTCAAAAGGATTTTCGTGATGCCGACGTTACGAAGGTATCCATTCAGTCTTCCCTGACTACTGGCCATAGGGGAATAACCGGTACCAACCGGAGCGTCTTGGGGAAGATGATAACAGTCTTTAGTTACCGTCGTGTGGATCACCGAGACGAAAAGTTTACGGTTACAGAGTTCTCTCATAACCATAGCGGCCAACTGATCGTGCTCACGTTTCCTACGGTCCACAGTCTCATGAATCATAACAACACCATACCCCGGTTCTCGTAGTTCGCTATCGACCGCATCTAGAATGGCACGACCCTGGATAGCATAAGTCTTCAATCCAAAGTCGTTATACGTTATCAGAATTGGATTGTAAGGCAGCTCGTGCAGGTAAAGTTCGTTCATAACCCTCTTGAAATCATTGAGGAAGGCGGGGCCGTAGCTATCCCATATAGATTTCGGCAGGATCATGTACTGTCGGTCAAGAGGTCTGCTGTCGTAGGTACCGATCTTTGGGTTAAACAGTGCGGAAATACGTGTCTTACCAAGCCGTTCGAGGCTTATACAGGTAGTTCCAGGTGTGCCACGCACCGAGAAAATTGTATTATTGCCGAAGGCGAGATCTGGCGGGAGGAATACTCTTTTCGGCGCAACAATAGGAGTGAGTGCTATTTGAATAGTCATATCTTCTGACCGCACTGCGGCGAGATTGGCCTTTACGAAGGCATGAATGAACTGGCGGCGAATATGGGGCATTAGAATTGTTCCTCGGTGAGTTGGCTTAACGCGTGGATCGCTTGTATCGAAAACAGGGTAACACAAGACAGCCGGCGCATACCGGACTTCATCTCGGCTCGTCATGTACTTTATGGCAGGGCTGGCAGGAGAGAGGTCGATCACCTCTCGTGGTAGAGGCTTGGGGGCATTATCCATGATAAACTGGAGAAGCGAGATAGGTTTGGCCGTCCCGTTGGAGATCACCTGCTCGTTAACGCTCAAGCCCGAGTGGTCTTGGAGCTTGATCTCGTACCAGTTATGCCCATAATGGTAGATGCATCGCCGGTTCTTGTAATTGCGGAAATCCTCGCGCTTTATATTAGCCGAAATTGGATTCCTGGACACGTACTTGTGCTTGACATCGACGCATATGCCAAGCTTTCCTCCTTCAAATGGAACGACCCGAACGGCATAACCTCGATAGGCGAAGATGCCATCCTTTTCTAAGACTGCACTGCGTTCGAAAAAGGGAGTGCCAGGGCTGGGCTGCCAGAAGCTAGGGTTATGGAATAGAACACCTTGTATAACAAACTGAAGGAACCGTATCCGAAGGGCATCTGTCTCTGGCGTAGGGTTTTCATAGTCCAGGGTGAATATCTCATTAGTTTTCTCAAAAACGGCCGTAGCACGAACAAGGGGATAGGGAGACAATGGTTCGGGGGCATCGACCGGTAATGCCAGATATGGGTGAGAGTCCCGTAAAATGACGGCCACAGGGCTTCGCATGGTGTAACTGAGCTTATGGACAAGCGTTTGCGTGTTCGGGTCATATTCTTCTTGGTTCTGGGAGAGCCCTCTGATACTGTAGAGTCTATATCGGCTCTTCAACTCTTTAAGGTTGGTGATAGGAAATATGTTAGTCTCCAACTCATTCACAGGCTACCTCCCAGCAAAGCTTCCTAAACTGGCACATTTGGCATGTCCTTGGTTCAGATGTGACCGGATAGTCCTTGGGATGAAGATTCTTTGAGTCTTTGCCGTCACCAGCGAGTTCCATCTCGGTAGCGGAGATGGAGATGAAGTCCTCTGCTTCATGAATGTCATATTCAGATGCGGTATGGATGCGGACATCTCCTGAAAGGAGTTGGACCTCAAGCAGCGTAACCTCGTTTGTATTGTATTGAGTAGCCCCGCTAGGCCAATCGCGGTGAGGGTTGCACCTGGTCACAGCGATTGCTCCCGTGACCAGCTGGAGCCAATAGTCGCGCATAGGATATGTATTAACCTTCCAGTCTAAGACAGCTGGAGCTTGCCCGTTTTGGAACGTAATGAGGTCTGGCACAACCCTTACGCTAGCAACTCCGTGTTTAAAGCTCAAGGCGCGTTGTGGAACAAGAGATTTTGCCGATTGAAGAATCTTCAACACTTGCTCGGCTTCAAAGAAATTATCCAACGCAGTATGGATGTCTGTGAGAGCTTTGTCGAATACGTCGATAGTGAGAGGTAAACCGTATTCGACTTCAAAGAACGTAACGGCCCCATTAGGCACGATTCGTTGACTTTTCTGTGAAGTAAACAGATCATCAGCCCTGCGCTTCGCATCACTAACGGTGCATGATTGCTTTGCAGAAATACATGGAATAATAGTCTCACTGATAACCGTATCGACAATTTTCCCTCGCCATGCTTGGACACTCTCCAACTTCGAGAGACGATGTGCCTCCCGACGATTGGGGTCATTAGCAAGAGCGCTCGCGAAGACCTGCTTGTAGAACCATTGGCGCTGACACCTGCGAAACGTTCCATAGGCTGAGAAAGACCATCTCATTTCCGCTTCCCCTCTCGCTTGGCACGTGACCGTAAAAAGGCCAGATATTCAAGCAACTCCTGCTCTTCGTCTTTTGTGATAGTGCCAAGCCTATGGAAGACCGCTTGAGCGGATTGCACGTCCCCCACGCGTCTAGAAGGCACGGGATATCCAGCGCGGGCCATTAACTCCTCATATGGCACGCCGTATAGTTCGGCTAGCTTGTATAGAGTGCCTGGGGATGGTTGTTTGACTTGGCCTGATTCAATCTGGCTAAGAACGGCATTCGAGACGCCTGCCTCTCTCTCTACCTCACGGAGGGAAAGGCTTCTGGTGTCTCGAAGCGACTTTAAATAAACACCGATAATTGTTCTTTCTTCATTTCTCATGTGCTTAATATATCAAATTTTGCTTGATTTGTCAAGCAGGTATATTATGAAATACAGCCCGCGGTGAACCGCTCCCCGCGACATTTTCCTCTTGACAGTAGGAGAACCTATGTTCTATTATTACACCAAACTCAT
This sequence comes from Dehalococcoidia bacterium, assembly GCA_014874385.1. Classification (GTDB taxonomy): domain Bacteria; phylum Chloroflexota; class Dehalococcoidia; order SZUA-161; family SZUA-161; genus JACWAE01. Next base: position 24,229 of record JACWAE010000101.1, read on the forward strand.
CGGGGTTCTATGCCCGAAACTACCGACTTTTTAGAGCCACGCTTGAGGCTGATTGCCGGCTGGCTCGGTAAAGTTTTGACTTTACTGAAAAACTGAATAAGAGGTTTCGCCACTGGATCTCGTTTTGGGGAAATCGTTCCTCAACTTAGGAATGTTTTCTAATCGGGCACTCCCCGCTGCGTTCAGCCAAAGCTGAAGGCAGCCTGCGAAATCCCGGTGCCCGGCGACCCGAAATTTTTAAAATGCCAAAATCCTGATCTCGGGCCGTGCTATATCCAAAAACCTTTTGACCAGGATGGTAGAATATATATCGGTATCCATTGCATGCGGTAAAGGAAATCGTCAAATGATGGTCAAGAAGTTGAAGGATATCGTAGGCCAGCGCTGGGTGATAACAGATAGGGAGCGGATGATAGACTATCTGACGGATGAGACCGCTGCGTCCGTAAAACCGAAACCAGCGAGCGAGCTCGCCCTGGTGAAACCTGCCAACTCTAAAGAGGTGAGCGGCATCCTGAAACTGGCCAACTGCGAGAGAATACCGGTTTTCCCCAGAGGCGGAGGCACAGGCCTGTGCGGCGGCGCTATCCCCACAAAGGACGGCATAATCCTGTCGCTGGAGAGGCTGAAAGGTATCGAAATAGACAAGGATAACCTGATGGCAATCGCAGAGGCCGGGGTGACACTTAAAGAGCTGGTGGAGAAAGTAGAGGAACAAGGCTTGTTCTTTCCACCGCATCCTGGCGACGAGAGCGCCCAGGTGGGCGGCCTGGCCGCCTGCAATGCCGGCGGGTCGCGCGCGGTGAAATACGGCGTGATGAGGAGCTATGTAAAGGGCATAGAGGCTGTATTGCCCACGGGCGAGGTGCTTAAGCTGGGCGGAGAGTTGCTCAAAAACAACACGGGATATGACCTGATGCACCTGATTATAGGCAGCGAGGGCACGCTGGCTGTGATAACCAGGGTGATTCTGCGATTATTCCCCCGGGTAGCTGCCAGCGCCACCATGGTCATACCTTACAATATCCGCCGTGATGCCATCAATGCAGTCCCTGAGATACTGCAGAGCGGGATTATACCTCTGGCTATAGAGTACATGGACCGCATCTCGGTTGAGGTCTCGTCCGAGCACCTGGGCCTGGAGTGGCCGTGCAAAACCGGAACAGCATACCTGATGATAATAGTGGAGGGGCAGAGCGAGGAGGATATACACTCTCAATGCGAGAGGATTTCCCGGATATGCCACAGACACCACGGGCTTGAGCCGTTGATCGGCATAACCAGAAAAGAACAGGATAAAATCCTCAAGATAAGGAGCAATATCTACTCATCGTTAAAGCGTGACCTTGCGGACACCATAGATATAGCGGTGCCACCAGCCAGCATGGGGAAGCTGATGGAAGCCATAGACAGGGTCGCGGAGCGATACGGCACGACCATCCCTATGTGCGGGCACGCCGGAGATGGCAACCTTCACCCGGCATTGATGAAAGACCTGGTAGAGAACAAACGAGGCAATCTCAAAAAGGCGAAGAGGGAGATTTACCAAGAAACCGTCAAACTGGGCGGAACCATGACCGGCGAGCACGGCCTGGGGCGAATCAGAATCCCCGATGTCGACATCTTTTTGGACAAGAAGAGATTGGAGTTGATGGCAGGCATCAAGAAAGTCTTCGACCCCAACGGCATATTGAACCCGGGGTGCATCATAAAGTGTGACAAGTAGGTTGAGTCCAGATGCTGGTTATTGCAGCTCGGTGAATCAACGCAGAGACTGGTTTATGTTTCCACCTTCTTCCTTGTTTCCCTCCAGCGGCAGGGTAAAGAAGAAGGTAGAGCCCTTGCCAAGTTCCGACTCCACCCATATCCGGCCACCATGGGCTTCCACCAGCCTCCGGCAAACCAGAAGCCCCAGGCCGATACCTTTGACCCCTTCGGCACTTCTGTTTTCCAAACGCTGAAAGGCAGCAAAGAGTTTAGCCTGGTCTTCGGGGGATATGCCTATGCCCCGGTCGCTGACGCCTATAACCAGATGATCTGAGTCCATTCTGGCAGAAATCCGTACATAGCCGCCGTCGGGAGAATACTTAATTGCGTTCTCTAACGGCGGCTATGTAC
>JACWAE010000102.1 GCA_014874385.1 Dehalococcoidia bacterium
AGGCGAAAAGTGGCTGGCGATCCCACCCACCCCCCAGTCTCTTGCTTGAGGGGTTCTCCAAGTCAAGGAAATAATGTCCTAATTGTAGGACTGTTACTTGGGGACAGAATCGACTAATATAAGTGAACAAGAGAGCATTAGCAAGAATCTTAGTGCGGGACGGCGCAGAACAAAATAACAACTCCATGAAGTCATCGTCCAGTTAACATTGTGGAGTTGCCCTGTTCTGTGAGGGTCAGATAAATGGATAGCGAGGTATCCTATGCAAGCATATAACATCGAGGCTATAGAAAGGGCAGCGCTTTCTGGCGGAAGCTGGCTCATTCAAACAATGTATCCGAAGCGAGACTTAGATATACCGTCCCAGGATTTGCAACCATATTATAAACTTCCTCTTGCTTTGTGTATCGCGGGTTATCGCGACACCTCAGCGCATTATTTAGCTCTTATTCGGAAGACCTTCTACGATCAGGCAGGGCACTTCTCCGAGCCGATGCAGAAGATGCCTTACCTTTCCAATTGCTATTTCTATCGCGACTCATGGCTTCTGCTTGCCACGATACTCCTCCGACGATCATCGGGAAAGGAAATTGCGAATCGAATTCTTGACCTCCAGGTACAAAACGGTGGGTTTTCCTGCTCTCCGGACGAGGTGGGTAGACAAGGGTTATTGGCAACGGCTGTTGGCGGTTTGATTGCCTTGAGCATTGGTAGTCATACTCATGCGACTAGGGCTGCCGATTTCATTATTGACAGTTTCCAAATGCAGCCCCACCCGGAAAAAGCCTTTTATCTGAACCGACATTCATCAGGTTCCCTCATTTTAGATATTCCGACTGAAAACCAAAACTGGTTTGTGTTTACACCCTTGCAGAAACGCCCCTTATTATATGTTTTCGGATTATGTACTGCTTTTTTGGCTGAGGCAGCCAGGTTACTGCGAAGAATTGATCTGCTCCATGCAGCAGTCGCGTATTATACATATTACAAAAACATATGCGGTGTTATTGGGATTCAACATCCGTATAGCGGCAAGATGGGCTGGGCAGCGTCTTTATTATACAGATATACCGGAATCGAAGATTACGCCTCCACCGCAATCGCTATAGCTAAGTATCTAATTACACGTCAACGCTCCGATGGGAGTTGGTTGCTTGAGGAGTTCCTCGTGCCGGGAGAGACTTCTACCTTCTCATTATCCATGGACCGAACGGCTGAATTTGTCGTCTGGCTCAATGTAATCTATCGGAATCTCAAATTTTCTCCACACACCCTGCCCCCATTGCAGATTTACGGAAATAGAGATAGACTGTTGTTATAGATATGTTACCAAACCTTGGACATCCAAAAAGAGAAGGCGGAGTAACAATGAATACAAGCGTAACCTGGGGTGATGTGGAGATCGCAGCGCTAGATGTCATAGGACAGATACGAGTTGACAGATTTCATCCAGAGGTAATCGCTGCGATTCCTCGCGGTGGTTGGATCCCAGCGGTTTTATTTGCTTACCTGCTTAAAGTTAAGGACATCATCAGCATTGAGGTCCAGAAAACGAATGGCCGGCGGCAAATAACACCTCTGACTGGGATGTTCCAGGGTCGCACGGTCTTAATTGTTGAGGATCTGCTAGAAACAGGAAGGAGTTTGATTGTGGCACGTGATTACCTTCGCAATCTCGGCGCGACAACAAAGACAGCGTCGCTTCTGATTACCTCACGTTCTGAGATCATACCCGACTATTATAGCAGAAAAGTAGACCATGCACGTTTTCCTTGGGAGATGGGTCCGCTGCAAACCAGGAGTGATACCCCCTGAATTAGTCAGGAATCAATAACCACGTCTCAATTGGCTAATCTCTCGGCCAATTGTATTTGAAGGTTCGTCATACTAGCTTTCGTCGCTATATCTAACCCTCTTTGATAGGCTCTTTGAGCTTCTTTCTGGTCCTTCTTGTAATCCCTCAGAAAATCCCCTCGGCACATCGCCGCCATGGCTTGCCTTGGCGCAAACCCAAGTCTACTCAGATTGACCTCTATTTGGTTCAAATATCTTTCCGCGTCATCTATCTTGCCCTGTTTGCAAAGAAGCAACCACGTGTAGGTTCCCGTGAATGGGGGACACACTAAGTCGGCAAGATGCCACGCGGCTAGGCGATTTTCCTCACCGAGATCGTAGAAAAACTCTGCTTCTCTTGGCATGTTTAATCGCACATAGATATCGCCAAGTAGAACGGGGCACATCACTTTCCACCACGCGATGGCAAAATATGTATCTCGAAATTTAAACCAAGTATTGCGTGGCGCAGATAACTTGGACAAGGTGGCGTACGATTGAGTCGCGTACTCTCGCGCTTTGTCAAACGCACCGAGATTGAAATACACTTGTGCCATCGAAAAATTGCCTTTAACCAAGGCGTAGCTATCACCAACCTGCTCGGCTAGTGGTAGCAAGAGACGATAATAAGTTTGGGCATCGTGGGTTCTCTGACCAAGGTCGGCGGTTTGTAAACGCATCATGTAAGCCCGCACCAATCCCTGTTCTAATTGCATGGATGGCTGCTTTTGTAGAAGTATTTTGAAAATTTGCAGACTTCGGTCAGCGTGAATAATAGCCTCTTCAGTCTCGCCGATCATCGCCTCGTAATTTGCCAACTCTTGGAGATAATAGCCAAGAAGGAATCGATCAAGACCCTTTTGTGCGTCTACATCCCTCAATTGTTCCTTCAGCTGTTCCGTCGCGAGCTTGTAATTGACAGCGGCCACGGCTAATTCGCGGCTTTCTACAAGTCCTTTCCAGGCAGACCCACCTGCAGATAAAAGCTTCCGTGCTTCTGGTAAAGCAGCAGCCTTATGCAAGCTAGTATCTTGCTTGAAGTAACGTTGTCCAATTAGAACCAAAGCCGCTGTGGATGAAAACTGGTCGCTTCGTAACTCGGGTTCATTCGCAAAATACTCTTTTAATCGTTTGACGTAGGTATCAACCGATGATTTAGAGAGATTCAACTCAACCGAAATGGCTTCATGCGTATAACCGTCAACTATCAGGCGGAGAACCTCTCGTAAAGCAAGCGGAAGGCTCCTTTTCATTTTCCACCTCAGCAATGTCCTAAGAATAGGACTATTCCTGCACAGCCGTTCTTCTTATAATGTGTTCAAATGCTACGCACGGTTTAAACAGAAAACGCCTGTATAGGAAGTTCTACACAGGCGCTATCAAACGAGAACTGAGATATGTGTGGCGAAAGTCTGGTGCGTGCTACTCTTCCATCACAATTACATTATAGCAAGAAGCTCAATTCTTGTAAAGCCACCTACAGATTAGACGGCAATGGACGTACGAGGGTTGCGATTATGCAGGGCAGGATTGGCTCACACATAATTACAGCGACTGGGCGAAAAAAGTTTATTTCTTTCGTCAATCTGTTGGGATTTTTACAATCGTTGTCACCGCATTTTCCCATTGCCGTGAGGTTATAAGGATGGTAGTCCCATGGACACAGTGCAACTTACATTCATTGTCTTTATGCTAGTGGCATACGTCTTGGGCTTGCTCACCGCGATGTTTATCTTAGCCCCAAGAAATTACTACCGATGATTGTAACTTGTCACGCAGCACTAGACTGCGAGAAGGAATAAACCATGGATCCATTTGACTCTACAACCAACCAACAAATCGAAGAATTCAATCGCACCATAGGCACGATAGCATTGTCCTACCAACAGCAAGCCTATGCCGCCGGTTTCGCGCAAGCCAAAAAGGTGTGGGAGGCGATGCATGCACCACCTCTCTGTGAAGGGATTCATAGAGGGCGATCTATGCGACTCGTCCTTATCCTCGTCACGGCGGCTCTGGGCATAACGTTGGGCCTGGCGTTGTACGTGTTCGTAATCCGTCTTCTTGGTTCAACACCGCTTGCGGCGCACCCCCAGCCGCTTTCCCATTGGCTGATTCTGGTCAAGTGAGGTGAATTCTATGCAAAACGATTTAATGCCCCTGCGGACGAACCTGCCCGCGGTCTCGCAAGGTGAGCGACGCCTCCGGCGTCAGACCCTTCGGCACATGCGCCGCATGGCAGAGATTGCCGAGGCAACCAAAGCAGGGATGAATGAAATCGGTGAGATTTCGTCCTACGCGACCTTCGAGGCAGCGCGCAGTTTGGCGACGATGACCTTGTGGGAACAAGCCGGTGAACTGTCTCCTGAGCAGCGGCAGCAACTCGCGAGTCTCAAAACCGCGCTGTGTCAAGACCTCGAACGCACCGCGCGCTTGTCGAGCGCCAAGATTATCGCGCTCATCGAACGCTTGCCGCCGGATGCGCAAGAGAGTCTCTGGGACGAGCTGGCTGACTTTTTAGGTACGTAAGGAGGAGTGGATATGCAAACGTACATCTGTGTCCTTGTGCCATACCTTTGGTTCGCCGCTCTCATCATCTTCCTGGGTGCTTTATTGTTTCTCTTACTGCTTACCCTGACGGCTTCGCTCTCGTCTTCTTCCAACCCGGACGCCACCCGTGCCGAAATTCGACGCGTCGGAAATGATGCGCGCGGCAAGATCCAGAGCACCGCCGAGAGCTATCAATACCAAGCCCAGGAAATTCTCACTCGAAAGAGGTGATCCCTATGTCGAAACCATCCCATAACGGAAATGGTAAGTCCGAGCGCGTCTTAGACATCGTGCCGGTCGACCACACCCAACCGCTTAGCACTGAACTGATTCCGTATGTCCTGGAACATCCGGTCACTCGGAATGAGAAACGCATCGCCGAGGAATTTCGCACGCAGACCCTGGTCATCGAAGCTGTTGGGGAAAAGACGCTCTTCGGTCAGACCGCCATTGGCGAGATCCACGTGCACGCGCAGGATGTCTTTGCCGACAGTGTCCATTCGATGCTGGAGTCGAAGCAGGAAGCCCAGGGGACCGAGTACCAGTCCTACGTCGATGAATTCGCCAAGCTCAATGCCCAGAGTCTCGCCAAACACCTGTACGGGTCGGTCGAGGTGGGGGCATCCGCCATTGGCGTGGAGATCAGCCGCTCGCTCTATCCACCTCCCGAGCAGGCGAGCTTGTGGAAGCGGTTGTTTGGATGAGGGACCATGGACACCTCCGCGGATTTTTTCTCGCTCTGGAATTCTCTGGAGGAATTCGAGCTACCCTCCGAGCAGCCGCAAGTCCCTTCCTGTCTCTTCGCGCATAAGTTTTCAGAGTGGGCGACTGAGCTGTGCGCCAAGGTAACCCGCGATCCAGGGATTGTTTCGGTCAACCAAGCCAAAGTGCTCCTCCTCGACAAATACTTTGAATGGCGCAGCGTTGTTCCCAAAGCGCATCGCAACCACATCGGCAAGCATGGGCACGCGTGCATTTTCCACGTCTTTGAGCAAACCTACCTGACCTTGAAGACCGTTGAACTTTCCTTGACGCCACCCATGCTCTTCGTGCCACCGCCTCCGCTTGCGCCTCCACCGCCACCACAGATTGCCGGCATCTTCCTAGGAGAGCTAGAGAAGCCGTCGAATTGATGAGCGATCTGATCGTCACCCCCCATCACCCTCCCGCTGTACCGCCGACCTTCATCAACTCGTTCGTATCGCGATCTATGCAGGCGCGTTTGCTGTGGCTGCCGGACGACGCCCGTAGCATGGGAATCCATATCATGGCTGGCAAGGGGTCTGGGAAGAGCCGCCTCATGGGGCGCGTGATTGCGTGGCTCGATTTCTTGCGCGGCATCCCTCTGGTCATCTTCGATCCGCACGGTCCCACGATCGACAACTTTCTCGACAAGATCGTGCGCCAGCCGAAGGAACTGCAAGAGCAGGTATGGCGGCGGGTGATCTATGTGGACATGAGCGGGCGCACCGGCAGGGTGATTCCGTTTCCGCTGTACTATCGTCTGGGGCAGGAAGGGCTGTATGAAATCTCCCAACGATACCTGGATGTCGTGCGAAAGCTTGACCCGAACCTGCAGACAGCTTCGGTCGAAGGTTGGAACCCGCTCTGGCGGATTGGAACATCCGTCGGCATGGTGTTGGCAGCCTTGGGGTTTCAGATCACCGAGGCGGAAAACCTGGTCAGGGACCCGTCGGCATGGGAACGCTACTTTGCCAGAGCCGTCAGCACTCATCCTGATGTTCAGCCCGCGGTTGAGTTTTTCCAGGACTATGCGACGTGGAAGGACGAGACTCAGGGCCGGCGAAGTGACTCGTTTTTGAACAAGGCGGCTCTCTTTGCCTTTGATCCTGCGATGAAAGCGATGTTTGGCGCGAGCATTCCGGGCATCGACTGGAACCGAGTCGTGCACGAACGGTCAGCAGTTCTTTTGGATTTTCGGCACGAGCAGGACATCGAGCGCCGGCGGTTCAAGATGGTGTGGGCGTTCAACTACTTTTTGACCTTTATCAAACACCGCGGCGCCGGGCGGCATCGTCCGGTTGGGCTCATTATCGACGAGCTGACCTCGCTCTTCTCGGTTCAGACCTTATCCACCGACCTGTTTGCCTCGGACTTGGACGATCTTATCAACGTTATTGCAAGAAACTATCGGGTGTGGCTTACCATCACGCATCAAGAACTGTTTCAACTGGACGAGCGAGCGCGCAAGACCTTGATGGCGATGGGCACGCAGGTGCTGGGCGTGACCTCTGACCGGGATGCGGCGCTTGACCTGGCGCGCGAATTCTTTCGTTTCAATCCCTATTGGGTCAAGAAGCGTGAGCCAATCTACAACAGCTCGCATGGCGTCTCGAACATCATCGACTATCGAACGGTTGAGTTCACGATGGACGAGCAAACGCTCTTGCGCAGCTATGCGGTTTCGGACCAAGGGCGATTTCATTTTCTGGTCAGCGCGGCGCCGAGAGAAGGGGATACTACCGGGGCACTGCGCCCGGTAACCTTGCAGAATCTTGATCGTGACCGCTACCCGGATGAGCAGCTTGTTGCTCAGGCGCGCACGTTACTTATGGAGCGACGTGCGGAGCGCGTTAGCGACATTCTCGCGGAGATCGACGCACGATTTGCTTCGGGCGACCACATGAGACTTGGCATTGTGGCAGAGACGATGCACCAGCCCAAGTCTGATGTATTTGGTAGAATGAACAGTGATGGATACTTTAGCTACGACGATAACCCTGCCCAATTCGGCGAACAGAAAACGGCAGCCCAGCTTACGCCGTCTTCCGGCGAATGAATTGCCCGGCTTTCGGTTGACCCAGCGCGACCGCGAGATCATCGAAGCGGTCTACTACTGTCGTGCGCTCACGGCTCCGCAGATTGCCGCCTTATACTTTTCGCATGACGGAAACCCACGCGGGGTCAACGCCCGCTGCAAATACCGGCTGCGAATGCTCTACTATCACGGCTATCTTTTTCGGGACGAGCAGCCGAGCAAACTGTCTGAGGGACGAAAACCGCTCGTGTATTTCTTGGATAACCTGGGCGCTAAATTCCTGGCATCCCACCAAGAGGGGGAGATCGATTGGGACCGCCAGGATAACCAGGTGTCCTTTCCCTTCTTACAGCATCTTCTGGCGACCAATGACATCCGCATCGCGATCATCCTGCGCACGAAAAAACACCAATGGGAGATTCTGGGCTGGACCGATGACAAGACCTTGAAGAGTCCCCAGATGAAGGACAAGGTGAAGCTCAAGAGTGAGCATGGCAAGGGCGTCCAAGCTGCCATTGTGCCGGATGGCTATTGTCGTCTGAAGACCAGCGAAGATACGTACAACTTCTTCTTGGAGATCGACCGCGGCACGGTGACCGGGGAGGCGACCGAGTGGGGCAAGCGCGACTGGGGGCGCAAGATTAAAGCTTATTTGGAGTACTATCGCTCGGGCATGTATGAGCGCCGCTACGGGACGCGCGACCTGCGCATCCTGACCGTCACCACCGGGGAGACGCGGCTGGCCCACCTCAAAGCGATTACGGAAGAGGCAGGCGGGAAAGGGCGGTTTTGGTTCTCGACCTTTGACCGTATCAGAAATGGCGATGTCCTCACCGATTCATTGTGGAATGTTGCGACACGCGAACAGCGCATGGCTCTCGTACCGTAAAGGAATACACCTTCATGTTCACCAATGCCACTGAATCCGCTCAAGCATCAAAAAACGCCTGGGTGCCCTCATGAGACCTGGGTGTTAGTGGCTTAAGGAACCCGAGTCACCAACCCTGTCAGCCACGAGTAGAGTTCAAGCCCCTGCCAAGTCCGTAGGAAACAGGGGCCCGGGGGCAGAGCCACCAGGCGTTAGATTACAGTATATCGAATTTGAAAATCAAGTGTGACAATTTTTGTGCGAGTATACCGAGCAACGGGATGGCGAGAGGATATAGTGAACCAGTGGAAGGAATGGACGCCTGAAAAGCCGGATGGGTTCGGCGTCATCAAGCATGTGGTCTGCGCCTACTGCCGGAACAGTTTGAGGCATGGGTGCATCACCGAATGCGCGCCAGAGGGTTTATACCGAAACTTGGAGCCGATGGAACTGGAAGTTTGGCAGTATCCACCAAAACTTCCGAGCATGGCAACGTTGTTGGAGTGTGCGCCGGTGACCAGGTTGGCGTTAATGAGCCTTGTGGTTCATTACGTGCAAACGCACGACGTATATATGGAGCGGTGCAGCAGCGAGATTGCTGTGGCAAAAGAGTGAGGTCGATATGCGTGATGAGAATGCAATAGATTTTATCAAGTCACAAACCGAACAATCGGAAGGCGCCTTCACCGATCCGACCGTCGGAATCTTGGCGGAAGTGCTTCGTGTCTTCGCGGCGAGAGGACGTGCGTTACGTGCGGAACGCGTGAGACGCGAGGGACTGCAACCTGAAGCTGTAGCAGTTACGGCAGAGCACGATCAGAATCCGCAGTAGGGCATCGACCCGGGGACGTTAACAACCGAACAGAGCGACAGAGCGCGCGTGATTGCATTTGCGCGGTTCTTGGTATAGAATCGAAGACACACGCTGGAGACGATGCATCAATGGCGGATGATTGGATTACCGTAGAAGAAGCGGCGGACCTGACCAACTACAATGATGAGCATATCCGCCGGCTAATTCGCGAGGGACGTATCCAAGCAAAGAAATTTGCAGATGTCTGGGCGGTGAGTCGCAAGAGTCTTTTGGATTACGTCAGGGAGCAAGCACAACGAGGAGAAAAACGCGGACGGAGGTCGAGCCGTTGATGTGCTTGACAAGGTATGGTATAATTTAATTGTAGTAAGAATACTGCAATTCAATCGTTAAATCGTGCCGGGCAAGTGCGTCAACACTTACACGGCACTAACCCAACCCACCGGGTAAGCGGCGGCCGGGCTGACCCTATTATATTCCTATCGGGGCAATCCGCCAATGTGTGCAGGGTTGCCCTTTTTGTTTTCTTCGGTGGGGGACTTGTGGGGTGATGTGCAGACACCAATTTGATGCGACGTTCTTCTTGACGACAAATTCAGACGACGGAATACGATTTTCCTACGAGGAGTACCAACGAAATGAACAGTCGAAATGAACAGGCATTGAAACGCATCGCCATTGCCCTTGCCGCACTTACCTACGCCGGCGCCGTGGTCTACGGGGATATTCAATTCCTCAGCATCATGAACAAAGCCTTTCCCATCGATGGGGTCTTACGTGCTTTGGCAATGGCAGGAGCAGTAATGACAGCTGCTAGCGCATTGACCTTACCGCTTGCCCTACATTGGTGGTTTGCGCCCGGCTTGCAATTTCTGTGGGGCATTGTATTTTGGGTCCTGGACATTCTGGCATTGGGGCTGAACGCGATTCTCGCCTACCAGATCGCCGAAGGACACGTGGATCCGCTGCTTGCAACTTGGCAGACGTTTTCTCCCGCGACGCCGCTTCTGGCGGTGATCGGTTGGGGTCTTGCGTTTCTCTTGGATCCGTCGCAAAAGGCGCGGCACGCACGCGCGGAAATGGAAGCCGACCAGATCGATACCTACGCAGAACAAATGCGGCAAGCTGCCAAAAGTGATGAGGTGTATCAGGAAATCCTGACCGCGGCAAAGCTTCACGCGCGGGAGTTTGCCCAGAGTTTGCACGGACAGCGCGATAACGGCACGAGCAAGGCACGTAGCAACGGGAACTTGCAGAACACGCGCCCGTTCGAGAGCGCCGTCGAAACCAAGCTGCGTGGCAAGCCAAAGGGTAACGGCACCTCCGACCCTTTAGCGTGAACCGTGCCGATACAGAGATGCTGGGAGTGGATGAGCCGCACGCCCTCCCAGCAGTATCAGCACACTGGCGAATCGAAGTTCAAAAGCGCGGACGATTTTGGCAATGGCGCAAGGGCAGTCACCAGAACCGTCAAGCCAAATATGGCGGCAAGTTTGAACTTCTGAGTGATGAGAGGAAGCAAGCGTATGAGCACAACAAGGCGCGTCTACAAATGCACCAAACGACCGCCGGGAACGAAATGTCCGAAACCCCGTGCAATAACGGCACAAGAGGCACTGAGTCTCCTGGAGAGCGCGGTGAGCTACTGCCAGTTGGCGGGGTTGAACATCCAAGCGACGAACAGTTATAACGGCACGTTAGGGCTGTTCATTCCGAATGCATACTACATCTTGATCGATAACGACACACGCGCGGCATTTCGATTATCGGCACACTGAGAGAATAACGGCACACGCGAAGCATCATCGCGGATCTGATGGCAGAAGCAGGGGTAGGGGTGAGGTAGCTTACCCCCGCAACAAGAGGAGCAACAATGGTAAAGCGAGCAGCAATTTATGCACGCGTCAGCAGTGAACGCCAAGACGCTGAGGAAAAAGTTAGCATTGAGATGCAAGTGGCGGATTGCGAAGCGTATTGCTACGAGCGCGGCTATGTCGTTGTGGAGCGGTATGTTGATAGTCGCAAGTATCGGGTCAAGGGACGACTGGTAGAACCGTCAGGGACACGGAGTGACCGACCGGGCTATAAGGCGTTGCTCGAAGGAGCGTACGCCGGGAAATTTGAGATCATCCTGGGTTGGAAAGAGGACCGGCTTTGTCGGGGGATTTATGCGGCGGCTCCCTTGGGTCGGGTGCTCGAAGACACCCCAATCAAGGTAGAGTTAGTCAAAGAAACCTTTGACACAAGCATGTTCTTCATCAAGGCAGCTATTGGAAAGATGGAGATTGATAACATCCGTCAGCGCGTGCATATGGGTGTGCAAGGGCGATTGGCGAAAGGGCGGGGGTGGGATGTTCATCGGCGATACGGATATGCGTTGAATAATGAAGGCGAACTGGTATATGATGACGTGCGAGCGCCTTGGGTAGCACGGATCTGTAACTGGTATCTTGAGGGCGTACCGGTGCGAGAAATGCGGCGACGGTTATTGGAGAAAGGGGCACCGACCCCTGATCGCAAAAGCGGCCCCCAGAAGCAAAAAGTGCCCTGGCCTCTGAGCACCATTCACCACATTCTAACTGCGCCCGAATATTGGCAAGGGTATATCGAAACCTGTCGCGATGGAAGGACATATCGGATTTCATGTCCGCCCATCATCAGTCGCGCAACATTTGAAAAAATCGAAGTCCTGCGCAAGGAAAATCAGTCCCATGCGGGGGCGTTGGTTCGGCACGACTACCTGTGTCTGGGATTGGTAACGTGTGCGGATAACCTCAAATGGGTAGTCAGAACCATTCGCTGGCGGCGCAAAGGGGTATTGAGGAAGCACCCTTTGGGGAAATACTGTTGTCCTGGCAAGGATCGCCACCCGGATATTTACAATAGTCTCGACTGTCCCAAAACCATCGGCAACAAGAAATTAGATACCTTCGTGTGGAGCCAACTGGCTGCACTGTTTGCCAATCCTGCGCTGGTGAAGAAGGGAATAAGTGCCCAAATAGAGAAGCTGCAGCGGTCCGAGCAGGAAATGCAACAGGAGCTTGAGCATTTGGGACAGGACTTGGATCGCTTGACTGTGGAGCGTCAGTGGGTAATAAGCCAGGCACGCAAAGGGAATATCTCTGAAAGCGACATGGAGTATCAGTTGCAGGCAATCGCGCAGCAGCAAGCAGCGCTGGAGAAGGAACGGGACGAAAAGTCAGCCGTACAGGTTTATCGCGAGCGCGCACACGACCTTGCCAAGTTCGCGGAAGAGTATCTCACCGATGTCCGCGCGGGGTTGCAGTGGCTAAACCAAGACATGTCCGTGGTGGACGAAAAAACACGGCAAGCCATGTTTGAAGAAAGACGGCGGGTTGTCAAGTTGTTGGTAACACGCATCATTATGCACAAAGGACAGCCCCCAGAAGTGGTCTTCGCGATAGAGGTGGACAAAGCGGTATTAGGCGCATCTGCCGAATCTCGATTCAATCCATGCGCTCCATACCGCCTGGAGTTTACGTTGGACGGAGCACTGATTGTACTCGCCAGCGAACTATGGTAAGAAAATGCTCTCCGTCCATCTGCGGTGCAATTTATGACAAGATGATTCTACTTTATCGTTCAGGAAACTGCAACCAATACGTAGATGACGTACGCTACATTGCTGGATTATTATACCCGTTGCCGGAGCAGGAACAACTCGGCCACATCTCACTCGTTTCGGTCAAGCCAGCATCTATTCGGTAGGTGTGTCTTTCCCAAAGAAATCAAGTTCCTCAAGCGCAAAACGCCGATCACAGGGTGCACAGTAGAACTGTTGACGAATCTCCACCGGCTGAAGATGTTTAATTTTCTTCTTCGGGAGTGTCCATACCGGCACCAATCCGTGCCTACATACCGGGCAAGCAGGCTCTTTTCGTTCAATAGGTGATAGGTTGCGTGCTTCGATGCGCGTCATCCCTTCATTGTATCATGTGATGAACCGCGCGACCGATGATTTGTTACCGCGCACACGGAGCACCGATATTGTATAATCTCTGCATATGCCCGAACGAGATCGAAGACGAATGCCAGACTGGGCGCAAAAGGAACGCGCGAGCGATTTCGCGTGGATCCAAGACAACCTTCACGTCTTTGTGCCCGCTGTCCAACAGGGTTTTGCGGAATCCGGACGCGGCGCGCTCGTCATCGATACAACCACCCTGGTTCGACACGAGAAAGGAACGAGCCATCCATTCATGTATCTGCCGGAGAAAGCTATCGAGGAGAAGGAGACGTTATTGGATGCGCTCCGCATGGTGCGCGCTTACGACCCGACCTGGGAGTTGGTGAGTGTGTTGTTAAAAGCCCGGAACCGCGTGAGCACCTATCGGATCGGCGTGCCTTCGTTGAAACCAGGAGAGTCACGATAAGCGAAGACTTGAGGCAAGAATAGCTGCGTTACCTTCAAGGGCTAGCGAGCAATCTCTGGTCCTTATTTTTATGTGCGAGTGGTGGTGGACGCCCTACCGACCTGGGTCACTCAGTTTTGATAACTGGAAGATCGAAAGCAAAAAGGCGTGATTCTCGACCGTGGCATTTGCACGAACCGGCATCTCCACGCGGAACAACCCTCGGAATTCTCCCCGCATTGACTTCTGCTCGGCGTCCCGCAAGGATGAGGTGCGGTCTCCCTCGCGTTTGTAGGCTAAGGCGCAAATTCTCACCGCGAGCATAACCCATCCAGAAAAAGTGTCAAGGGTAAAGTCGCTTTCGCTCCCAGCTTCGCCGCCCTTGACGCTTTTTCTTGACCCGATGGGTTTTACTTCTCGCAGAATTTGCACCTTAACAAACGCAAAAGCAGATCAACCGCACGATAAGGCGGGACGATAACCCCTCGCGAGAAACCTCGCGGGGAAGTAGCATTCCTACGGGAAGAGCGTTTCGCGTCTCATACGAGATGCCGGTGCCAAGAGAAGCCGATGCCAGACGAATTAAACCACGCATCGCGACTGCGTTCTGCGTGGTCGGTTTTCACTTCACCTGAAAACGGAAAGGCAGTTAGGCACGATGGAAAGCGACTTGACGGCAAGCGCCCTGCAAACCTGCTTGACTACGAAGTGAGTTCGTTCGTGTGTGTGTTGTTTTCACTCATCAAGGGGAAGGGTGCGCCCCGCCAAACGCACCCGGAGGTGACGATGTTCGTTCTGTGGCTACTGCATTTCTACAAACTACGCTACGACGCGTTGGGAAACGCGCACGCGTCAAGTCCGACGCGCGACGAGTTGTACAGCTTCTTTTATATGCTGCTCACGCCCGACGACGTGATGACAGCACTGTATGACTCGGAAGCGAGTCGCATCTACTACTGAAAAAGTTCGGGCTTGCAAGTGACTGGAATCGCTTACAAGCCCTAACATCCCAATCCCACCTGAAAGGACATTGAGATGTCTAACGTGATTGTATCACCCATCGACCCGTCCGGCAATCCCGATCCGAGCCCAGCGGCATACATGGCGGCTCAGGACTATGCCGCGCTCCTCGCCGAGGAACTCGATCCTCGCGACGATCACCACGCCGAGCACGGCGATTGGAAGACGCCAGACGTGCATGCTTGCTGCGACGGCAACATCGAGACGCAGATCGAAAAGCGGCACGCGCCAGGGACACCCTACACGTGCCCGCACTGCGAGCAGCCGTACTGCGCTGACTGCGACATCGAGGTGCAGCGATGACTGCGCGACAGATCAATATGTTTCAGCAGGGTGAGGATTTGCCGCTCTTTAGCGGCACACCCATCAAGGTAAGAATCCACAGCTCCGAGCCGCGCGAGGGAGAAAGCCAAGCGCGGCTTTCAATTTGTCCGCTGTGCCAGGACACTGGCAAGGTTGTGACCCAACGCAAGCGAAGCGAGCCAGTGTTTTGCACGTGTGCGGCAGGACAAACAGCAAAAGCGAAAGCACGCCTCGAAGGACTACCCGAATCCAAGCGCGTTGAGAAACTACGCGAGATGTACGCCGAGCCGAAGGACGATAGAGGAGAGGTGCTGCGCGAGGCAATGGCGTGGGACAACCCGAATACTCGGCTGTCAACCATCGGTCCGCAAGCGTTGACGCTCATCGAACTCCTGTCCGTGATCCTTGGAACGGAAGGACAGCCCGATGTGGGAGCACGAGTGCTCGCGGAATGCAAGACCATCGCAAGGATTCGTTCCCGTTCCATTGCAGAACTGGCAGCGAGCACAAAGCTCACGCTGGCACGAGCGAGGCGATTGGCAGCAGCGCTCGAACTGGGACGGCGAGCACTTCAGTGCAGTGAAGAGCGCCCCACCATCAAGTCTCCCGCTGATGCCGCCGAGCTTCTGCGCGACATGGGAACGCTTGACCAAGAGCAGATGCGAATAATGGCTCTTGACACCAAGAACCGCGTGATCGAAACCGTGACTGTTTATCAAGGGAGCGTGCACACGACGGTGATCCGTGTCTGTGAACTGATGAAAGCGGCAATACGCGTCAACGCGACTGCGATCATTATCGCGCATTCACATCCCAGCGGAGACCCGACGCCCAGTCCCGAAGATGTCGCCGTGACTAGGGAGATCGTCCAAGCCGCAAAGCTCCTCGATCTGGACTGTCTCGACCATCTGGTGATCGGCAGCGCCGGTAGGTTCGTCAGCTTGAAGGAAAGGGGGCTGGGTTTCTAACATGAGCACCCAATACTTCAACGGCTGCAAAACTGCCGAGGACGTAAAAAACCAATACCGCCGGTTGTGCAAACAGTGGCATCCTGATCTGGGACCAAAGGAACAGACCGACGAGCGCACGAAGGTTATGAAAGAAATCAATGCCGAATATGCGCGCGCCAGTGCCACTTTCCGACAAGAGGAAATGCGCGAGAAGGCACGCCAGTGCGGACGCCCCGAACCGACCCAGCAAGACTACACGGATGCGGCAGCCGTCGATGAGCGCATCCGGAAAGCTATCGAGAAGATCGTCACGCTCGATGGTCTGGAAATCGAGGTCTGCGGTCTGTGGGTGTGGGTCGGCGGTAACACCAAGAAGCACAAGGACGCGCTCAAGGCTGCCAGTTACAAATGGGCGTTCAAGAAAGCGAAATGGTACTTTGCCGGCGTGCCCGCCGGCGGCTTTCGCTCGATAGAGATGGACGAGATTCGGCGACGCTATGGCAGTCAGCGCGTTGTCACGCGATCAGCATATCCGATGGAGGAAGCCGATGCTCAGTGACCAACCGAGTCCGCAACAGTACTTGAAGGCGATCCTAGTGGAACACATAGGGCTGTCCGAGAAATCGGCAGCCCTCTTGATCGAGGAGTACGGCGAGCTTGCCGTACAGCGCCATGCAATGTATTGCATTTGGATGATGAATCAGGGTAAGGTGCACATCCCGCCGGCGTGGTTGACTGCATCACTACGAGGCGACTGGAGCGCGCCGCATGGAATGCCAAACGAATGGCTGCCAACGGTATTGCACTTTCGCGTGGACGAGAGCACGTTCGTAGAGTTTACCCGCACCATTCGCGAGAGCGACAAGACAACTTGAAAGACGAAGCCCCAGGAGCATCGTGCTCTTGGGGCTTTTTTTATTTTGGAAGCTCCACGAAGCTTATACAGACTGCTGAGCTTCCGTACGGGTAAAGGGTTAAGAAGGTTAAGAAAAAGTAACCGAACAAACCATTGACTCGTCCCGAAACAGCGCGATAATAGGAAAAGGGTACTGGTCAATCAGTTTGAGGTTTATCCCCTCATTTTTGTGCCCAATCTCTTGGTTCCGGTACTTTTCAATATTCTGGTAACCACAATACAGAATACGAATAGCACTCCTACAATAATGGCAAGTCTTATACTCGGGCTTAAATCACTTCGGCTTGGACATTGTCCTTTGTAAAACATCCATTCTTCACATTCCTTTCCATTGGGGAATATACAAACGCCATATTGGCCTCCCGTTGTAGGATCCGTCCTGATCTCAAGCTTATATCCTTGGTCAACACAATATGAAGATGCGGGATTGGCCATAGCACCAACTGATGGGGGACAAACAAGAAATAATGTGGCGGCGCTCAGACCGAGAATCAATATCGCGCGTTTTGAGATAGCCATAGACTAATTTTAAGTATCTGGGGCAAGGAAGTCAACGAGGATTTTTTCTCCAACGGTACAGTCAGCTACTGAGCTGGGAACGATTATCGAATAGCCAATACAAGCGCTTGATCTATACGTCCTGCGGGGATGCCACATGAAGAAATTAGCCGCGATAAAACTTACATTTGTGATGATAGTGCTCCTAATCCTGCTTCCATCTGTTTCGAGAGCTGCGCCAATAAAGGTAGCGCAGACTGTAAGATCCTCGTCGCTAAGCAGTAACAATCTTTCCTTACCCTCCAAGGTTGACCTTAGAACCCGTCTTAAAACTCACGCAAAGCCGCAAAGTCGCTAAGAAATTCGGCTAAAATCCTTTGCGTCTTTGCGTCTTGGCGAGAGATTCAGATCTTTTCAGACAGGCTCTTAGTGCCGACATGCCCCCGGTCGGGAATCAAGGTAACCAAGGGAGTTGTGTAGGGTGGGCCGTCGCATATTATTACAAATCCTACCAGGAGAAAAAAGAACACAACTGGCAATATAACAGCAAGACAGAATTTAGTCCTAGTTATATTTACAACCAATTTGCCACTTCCAATTCAGGAGGGATGAATCCAGAAGACGCATTTAAAACCTTGGTCTCTCAAGGAGTCGCGCCTTTTGCATCATCTCCTTACTATGATTGGGATTGGAAATCACAACCTACAGCTGAAGCCAAGTCGATAGCCGCGAATTACAAGGCCTTATCGTATCAACTGCTTTATGGGCCCAATTTTGGATCTTTTGATGCACTTAAAGAGCATCTCGCGAGTGGTGACCCATTTGTCATGTCTATACCACTTTATTCTCATTATCAAATCGTAGGGTGGAATGTTAAGCTGGTTACCGACATACCTACCGTCATGGACGTCTCCAGTGCCTCCGATCTATTTGAAGTTCAAAAGTACCGACACGCCATTACAGTGGTGGGATACGATGATAGCACACAACGTTTCAAATTTGTCAATTCTTGGGGACTTGAATGGGGCGATAGAAATCAACCTGGATATGGCTATTTAACATACGCGTTTGTTCATGAACTTGATGTTACTGCATTTGCAATGACTGATGCCGTAGAGGGAAATCCACCTCCTCCGCCGCCTCC
>JACWAE010000103.1 GCA_014874385.1 Dehalococcoidia bacterium
AGCATGATAATCTTTGTGCCACGCCTCATCCGTATCGCCCCCCTGATTCCGGCTTCAGCCCTTCAGGGCATTATTGTAGCAGATTTGTTTGAAACCGTCAGCTTGTTGGCCATTGGGAAAAAGAAGGGGGGGGAAATCCCCCCCTTAACGTCTCACTGAAGCCCCAAGGATACTTCAGCGCCTGACCAAGTAAAAGAATCGCTAGAATCATATCTGTTAAACTAGAAGGTGGTCAAGAAGGCGTGTAGACCAGTGAGCCAGCCGGACACGCTGCCCAAGAAGGTCGCTAACGCTGTGGTGATCGGGCCTAGGCCATTGATCCACGGCAGCGCAAATACCGTGAACGACGCAGTGGACATAGGCATGGCAGCATAGGTACCACCCCCCTGCGCGCCGAAGTTGGCGACGTTCAGAGTCAATGCCCCGCCCATATTACCCATTGGGATCACTAGCGCGTTGATTAAAGCACCTAGGTAAGATAACATCTATCTCACCCCCTTTCTCTATGCTCTGGGTTCCCCCCCTTGGGAAAAGAGCCTCGAGCTATTCTTTTAGTACTATGAGGAATAGTACTAACTTACCATGGAGTATAGCAACTTTAGTACTACTTGTCAATACGTTTAACTCTTTGTGTTACCCTGTGTAGTTCTGCATTTAGTTAACCTTTCCTACCATTTTTAATATTCAGTGGTATTTGTGGTTCGTTGTTCGGTTGGGCTGCTCGTTTCGTTTAGCGTCTAGCGGTTCACGTAGCCCCACAACCCATTGATGAATCACGTTTCGAGCTGCGCAACCGCAACCGTTAAACTATCAGGGCCACAAGTGGGGTAGTCTTGGTAAGGCTCACAACAGGGTCAATCAACGCGTGGCTGACGACAGCTCTTCAGGTTGACATGGTTTGAACGGAAGGCTAGAATGTCAGAAATGTTCTGGCAGCAAATAATATCATCTCTAAGTCCGTGGCTCGAGGCAGCCACTGTGCGCTGGGAGGCGTTCCTGGCAAAGCTTCCCAGGCTCCCCAGCAGGTGGCTTCTACTGATTTCTGTTGTGATACTGGTGGCAATCGCCTGCTTATTACGCTGTCTGCATCTGTTCGATGCTAATCATTATTACATTATCACCCCCGACTCCTACTTCTTCGACTGGGTAAGCCGCGGTGTCCTGGCGGGTAGTCCCCCTCCAGCCAGCCCCGGCGCTGAGGCTGCATATACTCTGCACAGCGGTTTGGCCTATCCCCTGGCCTATATCGCGAAAGCCGTAAGCTCGATTTTGGGCCTGTCGTCGGCTGATGCCCTCAATTTAGTATCCAAGTTTCTGCCCCCAACGATAGGCGTCGTAACCATGGCCCTGATATATCTGTTTGGTGCTAGAATCTGCAACCGCCGTGTGGGGCTGCTTTCCGCCTTGGCCTGGGCGCTGATGAGTGTGCCTGTTGTGGTGGGGGCCGCGGGCTACCTTGACCGCGACGGGCTGAGCCTGTTGTTGTTTACGTGCGGGGCTTTCTTGTTCTACCTTTCTGGTGTATGGCATATTAAAGTGCGCGACAGGGATGTAGGGTGGCTGGTTGCAGGGGCGGGAGTGCTGGTCACGGAGGCTTTGCTCTATATAGAGTGGTCCTTCGCCGGTCCAGTGCTGTTGCTGTGGGTTATAGCAGCATATTGTGTAGGCAGATTTCTGTTGGAGTATTTAGATGTCATGGAGTCGGAGTCACATATACGGCGAAGGCTGGCCGCATCTATAGGCAAGGTAAACTTGCGTGCTTTGGCTCTAATCGTAGTGGCTAACGCCTTAGCAGCGGGCTGGAATTTCCACCTGGCTGGCTCCTGGTACCACACTGCTATGGGGATAGTGCAAGGAGGAGCAAAATCGACCATCGAAGAGGAGCAGGGTCTGGGTTTGGGTGACTTGATAGGCTTTCAGTTTTTCTTGATACCTATGGTGGTAGGACTCTACGTGGCAGGGAAAAAACGGGTTGAAAGCAGCATTTTTTTCTCCTGCTGGTTCATCGGTATTTTCATTCTGGCCATATTTGCCAGGCGTGTTCTAATCTACGCTATGCCGGCATCTTGCCTGCTCTCCGGGGTGGGTTTGGCCTTCCTCTGGGACTGGGTGAAACAGGGATTATTTCACCCAGTCAAGCGCGTTGGCATGGTGGTTCTGCTTGCGTTGGCGCTAGTGCTTTCCGTCGCCTCGGCTTGGTCCTTGGCCACAGTCACCGCAATTAGTCCCGACCAACAGTGGCAGGGTGCTCTGGCCTACCTCAGGGAGGAAACGCCGACGGATTCGGTGATAATGAGCCAGTGGAGCTGGGGCTACTGGATACTGGACCTGGGGCAACGCAGGCCGGTCGTTGACAATGGCTACTATGGCTATAATGCGGAAAGGCTGCGCGATGTGGGGCTTGCCTACTACACCACTGACCCCGCGGAGGCAGCACAGATCATGAATAAATACGGCGCTCATTATCTTGTGTTCTCTGAGCTTGACGTCAAGTTCGCGCCAACTATCATGGGTGGGGCCAATGTGGGGCAAGGGCTTGCTAATTTTCCAGGGAACTCTCTGATTATGCGCAGCCTCAATGGGGAATTTGAGTCCGGGGGCGGGCTGGAAGTAGTGTACCGCTCCCCTCCCGAACCTAACTCTTCGTCACCTAACGAGCCTGAGGTGGTCGTACTCCGTTTGACGCAGACTTAGGCTATTTGCGTTTCTTGCCCGTTGGTCATTTTGTTGCTATAATTTCTCGTATTGGTCATGAATTTTGGCATTGAAGACAACGGATTAGAGCAGGGAGGATAATGAGTCAGGAAGAAGAAAAGGGTCTGCCCCAGCCTAAGCCCAGATACGTTTGGGACCCTAAGAAGCTGGCCTGGGTTGAGACTACGGAACCGGAAACTCAGGAACCCGTGGCAGAAAAGGCTGCCGTCGAACCAAAGCCCGAAGAGGTATTGGAAGAGGCCAAGGTAGAAGCCAAGGCAGAAGAGGTCACGGGTGAGGCTGCAGTAAAAGGCGTTCCAGTTAAGGGCGGAGTAGAAGCAGCAGGGCTCCAATACAGGGGAGCTGTGATCAGGCTGATAGCATTCATCGTCGACACCATAGTTTTGCTCATTATCTCCTACATAATTTCCCGAGTGGGTGGTGGGACGGCGACTGTTATTAACGGGACCTCCAGCGCGCTGATCAGTACTTCCAAGTGGCAGGGATGGGTGGTTGTTGCCTTTTTCGCAGTCTATTTTGTAGGCTTCTGGGCCTGGCGCGGCCAAACGCTGGGCAAGATGCTGATGGGCGCTAAAATCGTCAAGACCAATGGCAGGCCTGTCGGCATAGGCAGGGCTCTGCTCCGATTTGTTGTTTATTTCTTATACCTTATCCTGTATAGCCTGACTGGGCGACTAATAGTTTTGTTTCTCATTTTTTTCATTGTCTTCATTATGATTGGCTTGGACAGGAGAAAGCGGGGGATTCACGACCTTATCGCGGGCACGGTGGTTATAAACAGCCGTCCCCCGAAGCCTCAGCCTGTGGAGGTAGCCGAGCCTGTAGACGCGACTGAAGAAACAGCCGAACCTCCTGTCGCAAGCGAGCCTGAGCCGGACAAGACCGAATCAGAGAAGTAAGCCGACTTGCCTGGCGATTTGTGGTTTTTTTGTTCCTCCCCTATCCGGCATTTGAAGGTCACTGCCATGCGCATAGCGATGTACTACAGCAACAGGGACATTCGCCTGGAGGAGATGCCAACTCCGCAGATCGGCCCTGGCGAGCTGCTGATGCGTGTGGAGGCGAGCGGAATCTGCGGCAGCGATGTGATGGAGTGGTACCGCATCCACAAGGTGCCCCTGGTGCTAGGGCATGAGGTGTCCGGCGTGGTGGTGGAAGTGGGGGAAGGAGTAAGCCGTTACAAGGCAGGTGACCGCATAATTGCAGCCCACCATGTTCCGTGCAACACGTGTCATTACTGCCTCAGCGGACACCATACTGTCTGCGACACTCTGCGTAAGACGAACTTTTATCCGGGCGGCTTCGCTGAGTACATCAGGCTTCCTGCTATAAACGCAGACCGCGGGACGTTTAAGCTGCCCGATGAGGTATCGTTCGAGGAAGCTACTTTCGCGGAGCCGGTGGCCTGTGTGTTGCGTGGCCTGAGAAAAGCGGGCTTGAAACCGGGCTGCACTATGCTCGTTATCGGCAGCGGCATCGCAGGGCTGCTGTATGTTCACTCAGCGCGGGCTCTGGGGGCAGGGCGTGTAATAGCCACAGATGTGATTAAGCACAGACTGGAAGCGGCGCGGAAGCTGGGCGCGGATGCGGCTCTGCATGCTGAAGAGGATGTGCCAGCATACCTGCGAAAGGTGAACGATGGCCGTCTGGCGGACCTGGTGATAGTATGCACTGGAGCCGAAGCTGCTATGGCACAGGCGCTCAAATCAGTGGAGCGACATGGAACCGTGCTCTTCTTTGCGCCCACGGGCCCGGGTGTGACCGTTCCCTTGTCAATCAATGACATCTTCTGGCGCAACGATATAACGCTGACCACCTCTTACGCCGGCAGCCCGGCAGACCATGCAGTCGCGCTGGAGTTGATACGCGCGGGCACGCTGCGCGTGAAAGAGATGATTACTCACAGGCTCAGCCTGGCGGAGACAGTCCTGGGGTTCCGTATGGTCACACACCCGCAAGAATATAATTCCATAAAAGTCATCATTCAGCCTCAAAGGTAGCCCGGTAGTTCTAATAGAAAATCCCCTATCAAGGGGATTTTCTGATTGTCTGTCAAAGTTGAAGATAAAATAAGCCTGAAAATAATTCAGTTTTATTAAACGGTGCTTCTCCCTGTGTAATCAGTCAGATGATGGCAAAGGCCTGGGCTGCTGAACAGTCATGGGTTTACCGCAACACTCCACTTCACCTTCGCCTGCTTTGGTGATGAGAACCTCTGTATTGCAAACCTCGCAGCGGAACCGTCTACCTAATAGATTCGGCATTTTATTTAAGACTCCCTTCTTGCTTCTATGTACGCTCGAACGTTGCTCTAGGTCTTTTTCTCCATGGGCTGCTTGCAGCAGACCACTTTGCCGGTACCGGCTCTGGTGACGATCAGCTCAGTGCCGCATTTGGCGCAGCGATATCTCTTCCCCATCTCGTTAGCCATATGTGCACCACCTTTCAAAATACGATTGTTAGGGTTATTATAATTTTGCTCTGCTGGGTTGTCAACTTCAGGGAAGCTTCTTGACGCTCTGTGGAGGTGCTGGTATCATCGCTTTGTCAAAATCTGGGCACAGGATAGAGGCATGAATTTTGTAGAGAAGCTGCTGGGTGCATCCAGAAAGAACAAGAGCTTGCTTTGCGTGGGACTTGATCCTGACCCGAAGCTGATGCCGATAAAAGATGTATTCCAATTCAATCGAGAGATTATCGATGCTACGTCAGATTTGGTATGCGCCTACAAGCCTAACCTCGCCTTCTTCGAAGCGCTGGGCATAGCGGGCCTGAAGGCACTGGAGAAGACTCTGGAGCATGTGCCCAAGGGTATTGCGGTCATAGGCGACGCCAAAAGGGGCGATATTGCATCCAGCTCCGAGGCGTATGCCAGGGCGCTGTTCGATACCTTTGGCTTCGATGCTGCTACAGTCAGCCCTTATTTGGGTTATGATTCTATCGCTCCGTTAATTGCATACGCTAATAAAGGGGTATTCATTCTGTGCAAGACATCGAACGCTGGGTCTGCTGATTTCCAGGAGTTGCTCTGTGCTGAGCCAGGGGAAACAGGCAGCGCTAGGCCTCTATTTGAGTTGGTAGCGCTGAAGGCCAGGGAATGGGATACGCGGGGTAACATTGGCCTGGTAGTCGGTGCAACCTATCCAGAACAGTTAAAAAGAGTACGCGGGCTTTGTCCTGAGCTCTCTTTGCTGATACCTGGAATAGGAGCTCAGGGTGGCGATCTGGCAGCAGTGGTGAAATATGGCGTCGATGCCAATGGTGAGAAAGCGATAATAAATTGCTCCCGGCAGATAATATATGCCTCCAAAGGAAAGGATTTTGCCCAGGCGGCACGCCGTGAGGCGTTGAAGCTGCGCGACCAGATCAATCAGTATTTAGCAAGCAGGCTTTAACCTTATGGAGATAAAGCTTGGAGATGTGGTGCGTCTGAGAAAGAAACACCCGTGCGGAAGTTATGAGTGGCAGGTTGTGAGATTGGGTGCCGACATTGGAATCAAGTGTCGCAAATGCAATCACACAGTACTGCTGGAACGGCGCGATTTCGAGCGCAGGGTGAAGGAGCTTATCTCCGGTGGCGAGCGGCGACTCGTGTCTGAATGATTCAAATAACTGTTGTAAGTTTGTACATAATTGGGCTCCAATTACCTTGTTCTGGTAAATGGAGCCCCAAAATTGAATAGTTCCCGAGAACTAATTAACCAGCTTACAGAGTGTCTGCAACCTTGGCTGTGGTACTCTGGCGAGAAAGCGTCCTCGGCTCTGCTTTTGGATTATGCTGCCGGGTCTCAGCCGCAGAAACGATGCCTCTGACAGAATCGCCTATTGCGGCGTAACAAATTTCTTCGAAAGCTTCACCCGTGACTAACCAGACATAGGCCAGCCAGTTTATCACTCCGCCCACCCGATATAGCAATTTCCCCATCTGAGCCACCTCCTTGAACCTTCTGCCTCAATTATCCCTTGAGCGAAGGTGGCGCAACAATCCCCTTTTGGTACCGGTTACCTGGTACTTTGTTCCCATTTTAGCCTGGGTGGAAATAGACAGCCAGTCGCGGCACGAGTCTTTGACTTGCGAAGGGAGAAGTTTGTATTGGATTAACTATGGAGTTTTCAATATTATGCCTACAGGACAGTGATCAGCGCCCATTACCTCAGGCATTATGAACGCCTTCGAGACTGATTTCAATAGATTCTCTGTCACAAAGAAGTAGTCGATCCTCCAGCCCACATTCCTCTCTCTGGCTCTCGTCTTCAGGTCCCACCACGTGTACTGATTTGGCTCCTTGTGGAAGCGGCGGAATGTATCTATATATCCATGAGTCACGAGTTTGTCCATCCATGCCCTCTCGATGGGCAAAAACCCTGAGGCAGTTGAGTTTTCCTTCGGTCTGGCCAGGTCAATCTCCTTGTGGGCGGTATTGAAGTCACCGCAGATGATGAGTTTGCCGCCTTTTTCTCGCAGAGTCTCTACAAATTGAAGGAAAGCTTCATAAAAATCAAGCTTATATTTAAGACGGGTATCGTCCTTCTTACCGTTGGGGAAATACACGTTAAAAAGGGTGAATTCGGGATATTCAGCTACTATAGTTCTGCCCTCGGTGTCGTACTCTGCAACACCAAAGCCGTTTTGCACTCTCTGGGGTTTTTCTTTGGTGAAAGTTGCAACGCCGCTGTAGCCTTTGCTCTGTTCCGGGTAGTTCCAGTATGCATAATAGCCATGTGGCTCTCGGAGGTCTTTATCAAGCTGGTCGGGATGCGCTTTTGTTTCCTGAAGACAGACGATGTCTGGAGACTCTCTGTATAGCCATTCCAGGAAGCCTTTCCCTTTTACTGCTCTGATACCGTTAACGTTCCAGCAAAGAATTTTGAGCTCTCTCATAATAGGTATTCCTCATAAAGGCTAAAGGCCGGAAGCTATCAGCGAAGGAGTGAAAAAGAATGGTGGGCCCGGCTGGATTCGAACCAACGACCAATCGGTTATGAGCCGACCGCTCTGCCGCTGAGCTACGGGCCCGCTTCCTGTAAAAATGCATAAACAGTCTAGCGCAAACAGGGCATTGGGTCAAGGAAGATTTCCTCAAGCTCCCCCTACCCTGCTAGCTGCGCTGGCAGACCCTGGCGCAGCCTTGATGACAAACTTCGGCAGAAATGTGATAATTTCTTTACATTTTTGCTCTCAATTTTATGACTTCTTATTACCAGTGCATTAATATGAGCACGGTTTTAAGATTCTCTTGTGTTGACACACGGATAGTAAGAGAATAGATTAACTGGCATGTTAAGCGACAAAATGAATAGCAGGCCTGATAAATTTAGAAAAGTGAAATTGCGCAGCACGCTTTTTCTGCTAATCGCAGCGGCGGCCGTAGTCGGGCTATTTTTGTCCAGTTGTGTGACGACCTCGAGCAATCAGGTCACCATTAATCTGAGCGAAGCGATTGCTTTATCGAAGTCGGGCAATATACAAAGCGTTGTAGTTAATACCAGTAGTGGTTCGATGACGGTAAAGGCGTCTGTTACCGGCGCTCCACTGACAATAACTGATACGAGCGGTAACACGGTGCAAGTTAAAAATGGTGACGAATTAACAACGAACATAGACTCTCTCAACATAGCTGACCTTGAAACAATGGGCTTTGTACTTCCCGCTGATTATTCCACTAATGCAGCCAGCAGTGGCTCCAGCATAGGCAGTGTGCTAATCGTGATTTTACCCCTCCTGCTCTTTATTGGCTTGATTTATTTTCTGATGCGTGCTGGCCGTTCGGCGCAAAATCAGGCACTGAGTTTCGGGCGCAGCCGGGCGCGGCTGATTTCAGGAGATAGGCCTCGGGTGACCTTTGCAGACGTTGCTGGCGCCGAAGAGGCCAAAGAGGACCTGAGAGAGGTGGTTGAGTTCCTGAAGAATCGCAGCAAGTTTCAGGAGATAGGGGCAACCATACCCAAGGGCGTACTGCTGGTCGGGCCACCAGGGACGGGAAAGACCTTGTTAGCTCGGGCGGTAGCCGGCGAAGCCAACGCACCATTTTTCTCAGTCAGCGGCAGCGAATTTGTAGAGATGTTTGTTGGCGTCGGTGCCTCCAGAGTACGTGACCTGTTTGAACAGGCCAAGCGTAATTCTCCAGCCATAATCTTCATTGACGAGATAGACGCTGTGGGTCGCTTGCGTTCTGGTGCCATACCGGGGAGCCACGAAGAGAGGGAGCAAACGCTGAATCAGATACTTGTTGAGATGGATGGCTTTGATCCCAATATCGGCGTGGTTGTTCTGGCTGCTACCAACCGGGTAGACGTCCTTGACCCTGCGCTGCTACGGCCCGGCCGCTTCGACAGGCGCGTTACGCTTGACCGTCCGAATACTGCAGAACGGGGAGCAATCCTCGAGATTCATGCGAAGACCAAGAAGCTGGAGAAATCTCTGGACCTGGCAACAATCGCCAAGGAGACGCACGGCTTCAGCGGAGCCGACCTTGCCAACCTGGTAAACGAAGCAGCTATCTTGGCAGTCAGGCGGAATAAGTCAACTATAGGCATGGAGGAGCTTGAGGAATCGATTGACCGCGTGATCGCTGGACCTGAGAGGAAAAGTCTGAGGGTCAATCCCCGGGACAGGGAGACCACCGCCTACCATGAAGGAGGGCATGCCCTCGTTGCGCGCATGTTGCCCAACGTAGACCCTGTACACAAGATCTCTATTGTTGCCCGTGGCACCATGGGGGGCTACACCCGGCTTCTGACGGAAGACCGTTATTTTATGACAGCCTCTCAATTCAAGGACACTCTGGCGGTGTTGCTGGCAGGTCATGCTGCTGAGAAGATGATGTTCAGCGAAGTGTCAACTGGTCCACACAGCGATATCAGGCAGGCTACAGAAATAGCGCGCAGGATGGTGACTGATTACGGCATGAGCGAGAAATTGGGGCTCAGGACTTTCGGACGCGAGACGACATCTTCGTATCTTGGCATTGGGCCAGGCGAAGAAAAAGACTATAGCGAGGATGTCGCGAAACAAATCGACGAAGAGGTGCACAGTATCACCGAGAGCGCTCACCAAATCGCCACCAAGGTGCTGCAGGAAAACAAGCCGCGGCTTGTCTATCTTGCCGAAAAGCTCCTTGTCAAGGAGACTTTAGAGGGACCAGAACTGGAGGCAGCATTTAGCGAACCTCTGCCGGAGACGGCTGCCAAGGCAGCGAAGGAATCAACAGCCCAGGAAGCTAGCGGGTCTACATCGAAGAATTAGAGTAATCATCAAGCTACTCAACGAAGTTTTACCTGTTGCCGCTTTGGTCATACATTTTCCGTTCAAACGCAATCTACCAGTCTACTCTCTCCAGAATGGTTGCTGCCCCCTGTCCCATCCCCACGCACATCGCCGCCAAACCGTATTTTGCCTGACGGCGCACCATCTCATGGGTCAGCGTAGTAACCAGCCTGGCACCACTGCATCCCATGGGATGCCCCAGGGCAACCGCTCCACCGTTGGGATTTACCTTAGCCTCGTTAATGCCCAACTCTCGTATAGCGACCATAGCTACTACGGCGAAGGCTTCGTTTATCTCCGCTACATCGATATCAGCTATGGTTAGCTTTGCTCTCTCTAAAGCTTTCCTCGTTGCCGGAATGATGCCGAGTCCCATTAGCTTGGGGTCAACCCCGGCCACAGCCATGGATAGCACCTTTACCTTCGGCTTGAGGCCCAATTCTTTTGCTTTATCTCTCGACAAGAGCAGTATCGCCGCTGCACCGTCGCTTGCTGTTGAAGCAGTTGCCACCGTGATGGTGCCGCCTGGTCTAGTAATAGGCTCGAAGGCAGCCATAATATCGAGAGAGGTATAGGACTTTGGGTTCTGGTCTCTATCTATTAGCTTCTTGCTGCCGTTTCTTAAAGATATTTCCACCGGGACAATCTCGTCCCTGAACGTGCCCTCTTCCTGGGCGGCTATCGCCTTCTGGTGGCTCCTCAGGGCGAACTTCTCCTGCTCCTCCCGGCTTATATTGTATATCTCCGCCAGGTTTTCGGCAGTCAAGCCCATTGAAGATGAGCTGCGGTCTACGAACTCAAACCGCTTTGGATTGAGGTCTGCTCCGGTTCCCTCGGGCAGATGGGTCATATGCTCGATGCCGCCTGCGATGAAGACATCCCCATAGCCTGACATTATGGCCTGGGCAGCGCTATGGACTGCAGTCATGCCTGAGGCGCACTGGCGATTTATAGTCTGGGCGGCTGCCCCGAAAGGCAGTCCGGCCATAATCGAAATGTACCGCGCGATGTTCATCGCCTGCTCGCCGGTCTGGGTAGCACAGCCCAGAATTACATCCTCTATCTGCGCGGGGTCAACCTTCGTTCTATTCAGGAGTTCTCGAATTACGGTGACGCCGAGGTCATCCGAACGGGTATCCTTGAACCAACCCTTCTCTGGGTGCGCCCTGGCTATAGGAGTCCGCACCGCATCTATTATTACCGCCTCTAGCATCTTGTTTTCCTGATGTTCCTACATTTTGATCCGGTTCTATCAAACCCATTTTAACTTAGGATACGTGCAGTCACAAGCGACTTGGTATGAATCAGTAGGTGGAATCGACGAAGAAGGATATTTACTATTATGCCTTTGATTGCTTAGCTAGCTTTCGGTAGTACTCTGCGGTCTGGGCTATTCCTTCTCTAAGCGAAAGCTTGGGACTCCAGCCAAGCTCCCTTCGAGCTTTGCTGCAATCGAGCGATATGCGGTAGACCTCACCCTTACGGACAGGGGCGTATACAGGTTTTCCTTCGTAACCTAGCACGCCAGCAAGGGTATCGAATATCTCCTGGTCCGATGTCTCAACACCGGTGCCAATGTTGTAGATAGCGTTTTTACCTTTGTCGAGAGCCACTATATTTGCCTTCACGATATCTGAGACGTGCGCGTAGTCGCGGGTTTTATCCCCAGGGCCGAAGATGGTAGGTTGTTTCCCGGTGAGCATCTGGATGGCGAAGATGGCTACTACGCCTGCCTCTCCGTAGGGATTCTGCCTCTGGCCGTAGACATTGGAGTACCTTAAAGCCATGTACTCCAGACCATGGATTATGCTGTAGAGATGTAGATAGTGCTCCAC
>JACWAE010000104.1 GCA_014874385.1 Dehalococcoidia bacterium
CACCTTTCATTTCCGGTAAATTAACATCCCCAACATACTCAATCAACCTTCCGAATGGTTCTTACACCTACACCATAGGCTACGCCATAGCTTCTCCAGTTAGCAATTATTCCTTATCTTCGGGGGCGTCCATAAAGGTGAATGGAGCGCCTGCAACATTGGCAATAACATTTACACCAATATTTCAGGTCACATTCTCTGAGACTGGCCTCCCCCCTGGCACCGAATGGCGGGTAAATCTGTCAAGCGGAAAAACTCTTTCGTCATCCTCGAGTCCAATGTCTTTCAATCTACCCAACGGTACCTATAACTTCACTGTAGCTGATAATAACAAGATATACAGACCATCATCCTCATCAGGGATATTAGCGGTTCACGGGAGGTCTGTAGAAGAATCATTACCCTTTTTAGAAGTGGTGTACCGTATAACGTTTTCAGAAGCAGGTCTCACATCGGGTACGTCTTGGTCTGTCACCCTCCAGAACACAACAAAATCATCTACAAACGGGACGATCATATTTACTGAGCCTAACGGCTCCTACCAATATACAGTTCAAGGAATTTCTGGGTATAGAACCACTATCTATTCAGGAAGCATTGTTGCTTCCGGTTCTCCAGTCAATACCACACTTACTTGGGTTACGGTCATATATCCGATGACAATTTCACAGACTGGCATATCCAATGGGACAAAATGGTCCGTAACAATAACAGGAACAGCATTCAACGGTCTAACTGTTAACTCCACACTCAACTCAACTGGAAGCGAGATAACTTTCAACGAACCCAACGGTACCTATTCCTACGTCATTCATCTACCAAGTGGTTACACGGCAAAACCATCTGATCTCAAGGGATCTTTAACTCTGACCGGCGTGACTTCGACACTCTCAATAAAGGCACAGCAGATACCTAATTATCTTCTCTACATCATCATAATTGTGGTCATTGTTGCAGTGGTAGGTGGGTCTTTCGCCCTCCTAAGAAAGAGGAAATAATTTTTTAATTGCCCTTTTCTTATTTTCATGGGGCAAGACTTAGCTTTATCCTTATTCGACAGTTCACCGTTCCTCACAGAGATATCGAAGAAGCAGAGGGAGATATTAGAAGCTATGAACATTGAGGAAAAGGACCTTGTTATTAACTAAGGGCGGAGTTCAGGCTTTAGGGAGCCTCGGAGAACGTTCTGGAGCGGGTGACAGAAAATCTAACTGAATCTCCTACATCATAACGTCTCAGGCTCTTAAGTATAAGCGACGTTCCATCTTTCAACGTGCCATGTATGAAGAAAATACCCCCAATGCTTTCTGATGTATCCACCATGATTTCATGCTCGCCGCTGTCTCCAATGGATGTCCATTCCGGTCTGAATCCAATGTTTTTTATGAAATTCATCGGAAAGTCTCCGACAAAATCTCCTATCCATTGGGTGCCAGGGTTTTCGTAAAGTTCCCTGTAGGGAGCAACTTGCTCGAAGCTTCCGCTGTGAAGAACGCCCACCCTGTCGCCAAGCGCCTCAGCCTCCTTCTGGTCATGAGTGACAAAGAGGAACGTCTCATCCAGTTCTTCCTGAATCTTCTTCAGCTCGCTCCTTGCGGAGTATCTGACCCGGGCATCAAGGTTGCTGAGGGGCTCGTCCAACAGAAATAGAGCTGGATTTCTTACGATTGCCCTTGCTAGGGCTACCCTCTGCTGTTGGCCCCCGCTTATCTGTTGTATCCTTTTCTCCAGAATCTCTTCGATGCCGAGTTCCTGGGCAACCTTCTTCACTTTTGAATCAATATTTCTCCTCCTGTGCATCTTCAGGGGGAAGGCTATGTTCTGGTAAACGTTCAAATTAGGATAGAGCGCATAATTTTGGAACACCATCGCAAGATTCCTTTTATTCGGCGGAAGTCTGGTCACGTCCTTTCCATCAATCAGTATTTTACCTTCATCCGGTTGTTCTATCCCCACTATAAGCTTAAGAAGCGTGGATTTACCAGTCCCAGAAGGGCCGAGAACAACAAAAAACTCACCAGCCCCGACCTCCAGGCTCAGATTTTTGATAACATCGATCTTTCCGTAGCTTTTAGACAGACTCACCAGCTCCAGTTTAGCTACCACCCTATTTCACCTCTCTTTCTCTTCCCAAGTTGGATTCTTTGATGGCCAAATTTATGATCGCCCCAGTGGACCATGCCTGCGGATAACAAGGTTTTATCCTCATCTTCTCAACCGGAATTAAGGAACCATTCCTCTCTACCCCAAAGTACTCAGGCATCATCCCCATTTTGTAGTACGCTTCCAGGAGGGAGTCTTTTAGCTTCGTGTACTCATTAGAGTAGCCC
This sequence comes from Dehalococcoidia bacterium, assembly GCA_014874385.1. Lineage (GTDB taxonomy): Bacteria > Chloroflexota > Dehalococcoidia > SZUA-161 > SZUA-161 > JACWAE01. The sequence goes on from JACWAE010000104.1 coordinate 2,331, forward strand.
CTCAGCATCAGTCCCTGGGATATGATCCAGTTGTCCTGAGGCCATACGGAACCCCTCTGGTAGGCCCTCGTATCAAATCTCGGATCCAGAGATGATAAACTCCTTATGCCGTAGTCCGTCAGCAGGTCTGGTTCAAATAGCCTGTCAACAACTTCCCTTTCCCGATTTCTTGAAAGGATACCGGAGAATATAAGGTGGCCTGGATCACTCGTAATAGCGGTTTCAGAAACACCATCACCGTCCACCGCCAGCGAAAAATACGACAAATCATCATTCCAAAAGTAGTCATCCAGTTTATCAGGCATAATTCTAATCAGGTTTTCGGAACTGCTTCTTAGCACCTCATTGCCTGCTCCTCTCCTTTCGAGGAATTCTTTTCCGTTGGTTAGTGCGGAGTATAGATAGCCTTGTGTTCCCACAGTGGCGACTGGAGACTTCAGCCTGTCGAGAATATCTCCTATTCCGTCTCTCCATGATTCGCTTTTTGGTCCTTGGCCGCTCTCGTTCTTAACGTAACTTAGCAATCCCAAGCTAGAAGAACTCTCCAGTAAGAGAAGGAAGGCCCTTTGCACCGATTTACTTAATTCCCTCGTGATGAGGTGAGGGTTCTTCCTTCCTATTAAGGATGCCAATATCACGAATAGTGGAGTGCTATCTACTGAGAAGTAGTTAGGCTCCCTCGATAGCCAAGGTATCTCCTTTTTGCGAGCCTCATACTCCCTATCGGACTCATAAAACTCATGTGGAATTTTTCCAGGGTATTCTCCCCTTGAGTGGTCTATTCGAGCTCCCTGCAGCTTGGAGAGCTCCCTGATGGCTGAAACGGCATAGCTATAATCCCAATCCAATAGTTCCCATCCAGTTATGAGCGAGTCCCTCCCAAATAATGCCTTGAACTTGGGGAGACCCGCATAAAGGTACCCTCTAGGTGATCGGAGGAGGGCAATCTCCCTAGTCAAGGGTGCTAGATCATAGATCCTGTGCGATCGAATCCCATTCCTATTTTTCTCGGTATGCATTAGTTCTCAACCCGTAATACCAGAGGTCAGGTACCCTCCTTTAATGAATTTGGACAATATAATCGTTAGAACAATCACGGGGATTGTGACAAGTAAGGCAAAAGATGCGCCAGTTAATATGCTTCCCCCTCTGGAGGATGCATAAAGGTAGATCAGAAATGGCAGAGTTGGATGCACAGGAGAGATTAAGGCAGCAAACGTAAATTCGTCCCAAGACATTAGCCAAGATAACAGGAATGCGGATACGATTCCAGGGACTGCCAGAGGGAAGATGACCAAATAAAGCGTCTGGAAGAACGATGCCCCATCCACCCTGGATTGTTGCTCCAGCTGCTTCGGGATCGAGTCCAAAGTTCCCATAAGTATGAAGACGGTCAGGGGCAAGACTACCAGTTCCTGGGCGAGGGCAAGACCAACCGAGGTATCGTAAAGGCCGGCTTTTAGAAAGGTCACGCTAATAGGTATCGCAATTGTAATGGATGGTATCATCGTGGAGAAGAATAGGATACCGATCAAGGTACTGTTTACCCTGAGGGGAAGCCTGTTCAGGCCAAACGCTGCATGGAACCCAAGCAGTATTGCCAAGGCAGCCACGATGAAGGCTGTTTCTAGGCTCTTGAAAAATGCGGCCTCCAGAAGAGTTCCTACACCCCTAAAGGAGTTAATGAAATTTACAAGTGTTAGCTTGGTTGGAATGAGATAAGGGTAATAAATATCTATGGTCTGGCTGGATGGCGCAAACGATATTATGACAAGAATATAGATTGGCAACAAGACAAAAAAAGAGACGAAGACAGCGACTGCGTAAATGTAATACCTGGTTCTAGGGTTGTTGTATTCACTGACCATCTCTCATACACCCCTATATCTTCCTCTATAGGTCATTATTATCACAGCAAAGATCAGAACGAAGGCCAGGAGGATAGAACCTGCCGCGTATGAAGGATGAGCGTTGACTGTGTCGTACAGAGCGTATGTCATCGTGGTCAGAAGTTGGTACGGGTAGACGAGAAGTGCCATCGCGAAAATATTAAATTCGCTTATTCCCCTTATCATCAAGGCAATCACAATAAACCCCTTTAGGTTAGGTAGGGTGATTCGGAAAAACCTCTGGAAGACGCCTGCGCCATCTACCATTGATTGGCTGTAAATGTCCGGGGATATGGAAGTCATCCCTGCTAGGAGGATTAGAGTGACTATCGGGGTGTTTTTCCATGCGTCGGCCAGGATCAGAACAATTGTGGAGGTCCAATATGAACCGGTCCAGTTAATTGGCCTTAACCCTATTGCCCTCAAAAAGGAGTTGGCATACCCCCCATAAGTTGAGAACATATTGTGGAAGATCAGCCCTGTTACCACAGTGGCCACTCCAAACGGTATCAGAAACAATGCAGAAAAAGCAGCACGGCCCTTGAAGGGTTTGGACAGTAGGCTTGCAATTATCAGGGCCAATGAAAACTGTAATACCAGTGCAGTTAGCGTTATTACAAAGGTGTTGTAGATAGGTGTTGGGATGCTTAAGTGCAATGCCGGAAACTCGATCCTTCCGAACGTTCCAAAGACAAACTGGTAGTTGTAAACCGTATACGTCCCCCGGATAGTTTGAAAGCTTCCGTAGACTGCCTCAATGGCTGGGTAGAAGGCTAAATATGTCACGTAGATGACCGCGGGTAATATCATTAGGTAGGCTGTCCAGCTGTCCTTCCATTTGACCAAAAAAACACCAAAATAAAAAGAATTAAACTGATATCGGACCGTAATTTGAGTCGCTCTGGTAGGCAGTTGCGTTTGCCGCTCCGTAGTTGACGTTAATGTAATTGTACATTGCAGTGTGGGCAGTGGAGAGGAGAGTTGCTATATCGCTGTACCCTGAGGTCTTCTGGACGAACAGGGGGTTGAACACATCGTTGGAGAAGATCACCTGCCACTCAGTAATCCAAGGTGTAGGATTCCTCAAGAATACGCCGGTTGATATCGCATCGCCGAGCGCCTTGTCTACCACTGAGTATTGAGAAGGAAGGTTTTGATAAGCAAGACTGTTTATTGCAACCCACGAAAGATTCAACAGCGTTTCTTTTTGTGCCTGCGCCCCTAAAAGGTACGACATGAAAGCCTCAAGGGCCGGTAAATGAGTCGCTCCCTTTGGAATGAACAACACGTCCCCGCCCATCAGATGGTTTCCATTTACGGGTCCAGAAGGTCCAGGATATACGCCGAGTGAGGAGTTCGTCATGTGGTAGGTTGTCGTTAAGATATTATAAACATAAGGCCACTGGTAATCTAGGATTGAATAGTTCCCTACCGCAAGTCCCCTGTATGAACCCCAATACCCCCCAGTAAAAGCAGGAGTGAAATATTTGCTTAAATTATACAGATATTGGACTGCATGAAGATCACCGCTATCATTAAGATAAAGGGGATTCCCGCCATATTGAACCATGAGCTGGTATAATTCGGTGGCAGTGCTGGAGCCTGAGTGTCCTCCGTTTGTTGAAGCTCCTTGTATCATAATGGCATTCTGTCCGGTCTTATTCTTTATGAGTGCGGCATCCTGAAGCAGCTGACTATCGTTTGAAGGCGGAGTGGAGATGCCTACTTCGCTGAAGAGAGTTTTGTTATAGAACACAAGAGGTACATTCCCCCTAAATGGTACAAAGTAAACTCCTCCAAAGACAGTTTTTTCATAGTTCACTAAATTGGCAGCCGAGGGTATTAGGGATGAAGGCAAAATTGCTGGGGTTATGTTATTCAGTGGCATCAGAACGTTTCCGATCGAGCTGTATATCAGTTGTCCGATCTCAAGGTTATCCTGACCGGCGATAATTGCTCCGACCTTGCCCGCTTTCTCATCTGTAAGTATGTCCGAGGAAACGCCTCCAGATGCTGTGTTCACCAGAGTGACATGAATTCCCGGATACTCGGTCTCGAATTGGGGAATTAATGTGTTGTTAGTGTAATTTTGCTCCGAGGGGGCGAGGCTTTCATAAAACTGTATGTTTATAATGCTTGATTGCGGGGCAGTTGAATGAAAGGGGAAATAACCCGCCGAAAAACCTATTACTGCAACGACGACCAAAGCAACAACCCATGGCCAAGACCTCCTAGGCGCTCTTTCATCTGCTGGCTCCTTGTCGTTAGTCATACATTCTCATGCCAATAATCTTATTTATAATTAACCAAATTGCTCAAAGACAAGGTATTCCTATATTCCCCTCTCCTTGGAGTGCTCAACCATCACTCCTTCCCTCCTCCTTGGACCTCCTGTCGACTATGAGCCCGAAGACTGTCTTGACAAGGGAATCTGTTGCACCCTGGAGTACCTGCAGCATCAGCTCATATACGTCCTCCCTGTCGAACCAGCTGTCTGGGTCGAGGCCATCGTCCGTCCTCCATGGAAGCTCCCGTATGGAGGGGAGCG
>JACWAE010000012.1 GCA_014874385.1 Dehalococcoidia bacterium
ATAATTGGTCGAGAGACCAAGGAGCAGATTATGACATCTCACGGTAGACTTCCCGACTATATAGTCGGGAAGTCTACCGTGAGATGTCATAATCTGCTCCTTGGTCTCTCGACCAATTATGGACTGGAAATCGCGCACTATCACGGGGTAGGGATGGGGTCCGACGACGGAGCCCAACAGGTAGTGAGTGATGCGCACATTGGTCACCCAGTCGCGGATAGCTTCGTTGATAGCGTCCTTAAGGGTGCGGCTCCCTGTGGAGACCGGACGTACCTGAGCGCCGAGCAATTTCATCCTGAAAACATTCAGAGATTGACGCTGGACATCCTCTTCGCCCATGTAAACAACGCATTCCAGCCCCAGCATGGCACATACGGTGGCGGCAGCTACGCCATGCTGCCCGGCGCCGGTCTCCGCAATAACCCTGCGCTTGCCCATTCGAAGAGCCAGCAGCCCCTGCCCTAGCGTATTGTTGATTTTATGGGCGCCTGTATGAAGTAAATCCTCCCTTTTTAGCAGGATTTGTGCCCCTCCCAGTTTCTGGGACAGTTTCTGAGCGTGATAGAGCGGTGTGGGGCGGCCAGCGTAATCGCAGCAAAGCGCGTGTAATTGTTGCTGGAAAGTCGGGTCTGCGCAAGCCTGAGCGTAAGCCGATTCAAGCTCGCTTAGAGCGGGCATCAGCGTCTCGGGCACGAATTTGCCGCCGTATAGCCCATAGTGGCCTTGCTCATCCGGTAGTTTAAATCTGTTATCCATTCTTTATTTCCTGCTTGTGATGACTTTACCTTTTGCGCCTTGGACAAGATTCATAGGGTTGTTCTCATCCTCTTCCCAATTTGTGGGGTTATTTATGATATATTGCCTAATGTCGTTTAAATCGTTCTCATTTCGAATAACATGTTCGTAATAGTTACGTTGCCATAATCTTTCAGAAAAAGGTTCGACTTGGTTTTTCCGGATAGCCTTGATGTATTCGTTAGTAGTCATTGTTTTGAACCATTGCATAATTTTACCTAGAGTCGGTTCCCGTAGGGATGTAGGGGCAGTCCCATGTGACTGCCCTTCGGGTGTGATAAAAATGATGCCGTGTATGTGATTGGGCATTATGACAAATTCGTCAGTCTGGATTTCAGTGAATTTGGTAGGTAATTTGTCCCACCATTTTTGAACCATTGACCTGGCTGCAAAGTTGTCCAGAGGTGATTCGCGATTCTGTGTGCATATAGTTACAAAGTATGCACCTGCTTGGGAATAATCGTATTTCTTAAGCCTGATTGAGCGACGACCCTCAAATGTTAAGTTCGCAGCTTCTTGTAATGGACCATTTCGAGGGCAGACACGCGGGTCTGCCCCTACGGATGCATACGTTTGTTTTCGTAGAAGCGAACCAGCGTGTTCGCCCAATTTCGCTGCCATCAGGAAGGCGCGCATTTTGTCATGGTCTTTCCTGGCAGGCTCTGACTCGACCCCGCTGGATACATCGACTGCGTAGGGGCGGGCTATCTTTATTGCCCGGGCTACGTTCTCTGAGGTCAGGCCTCCAGCCAGTATCACAGGGCCATAGTCTCCGAGCCGATGGGCAAGCTGCCAGAGCTTCTTTTGCTCGCTCTCATCGAAAGCAGACCCTTTGCCTATATCCAGCATGTATGCAGCCACATTATAACGAATCATCTCTGTTCGCGGTGGCATGTTATTGGAACTAAAAACCTTAACCACACTAGGGAATAGGGCAGCGCAATAATCAGGCCCTTCATCGCCGTGGAGTTGGGCCAGGTCAAGGTTGCAATACGACATACTCTCCTTCACGAGCGCTAACTCGCTGTTGACGAAGACACCTACTTTACATAAAAATGGAGGAAGTTTCTCTGCTATATCCTTGACTACATCAGCGGTCACCTGGCGCGGGCTGGGGGCAAAGACGAACCCCAGAGCATCCGCACCGTACTCTACTGCTGTCAGGGCATCATCTAGATTAGTTATACCGCAGATTTTAACCTTGACCATTGTCTCACGCTGTTGTATTTTGTGCTTTTTTGCCCTGTCTTACCTCGCCTACAAGCTCAGCGATTTTGGCTGCCGGGTCGGGGCTGGTAACCAGGGCCTCGCCCACCAGAATGGCATTGACGCCTGCCTGCTGTAATCTAAGTACATCGTCACGGCTATGTATGCCGCTCTCGCTTACTACCAGAACGCCCGTAGGAATCAGAGGGCGCAGCTTAAAAGTCGTCTCCAGGTTAACGCTGAAGTCTTCAAGGTTGCGGTTGTTTATGCCGATGATTCCGGGTGAGACCCTGAGAGCTTTCATCAGTTCGTCTCTATTATGCACCTCGACCAGTGCTGACATCCCCAGAGAGTGGGCGGTATCTAACAGGGCCTTTAGCTCATGTTGTGATAGGATAGCAGCGATTAACAGCACTGCATCAGCTCCATGAGCGCGCGCCTTGTATATCTGATAACCATCCAAGATGAAGTCCTTGCACAGAAGGGGCAGGTCTACTTCCGTACGCACTGCCTCGAGGTCGGCGAAGCTCCCCGAGAAGTAGTCAGGCTCTGTCAACACAGAGATGGCAGCAGCGCCGTTTTCATTATAGACATGTGCTAACGAAGATGCGGCTAGATTGGGGCATAGCAGCCCTTTCGATGGCGATGCCCGCTTCACCTCAGCTATCAGGCTGATGTCGTCTCCTCGCAGAGCGCCTGCGAAGTCCCGCGGAGACGCCTGGTAAGCAATAGCTCTCTCGAGGCTAGCCAGCGGCGTCTGCGACTTATGCTGTGCCAGCGACTTTCGGGTTGAGTTTACGATTTGCTCCAGAAACATTCTTCACCTTTGGTTGACGCTTCGGCTGAACTCGACAAGCTGTTCCAGCTTGCGCCGGGCGCTACCGTTGTCGATGGCTTCCGCTGCCTGAGCCAACCCTTCGCTGAAGCTGCTTGCCTTGCCTCCGGCTATGAGCACAGCGGCGGTGTTGAGCAGGACGATATCCCTCTTGGGCCCTCGCTTTCCTTCGAGAAGGGCTCTCGTTGTCTCGGCGTTATCTTCCCTGGTGCCCCCGGCGAGGTCGCTGAGCTTTGCTTGTGGCAGACCTAGTTCCTCTGGGTTCAGGTAATAGGTCTCGATATGGTTATGGTAAAGGTGTGAGACCTTGTTTGCTCCTGTGACCGATAGTTCGTCGAGGCCGTCGGCACCATGTACCACGAAAGCATGTTCAGCGCCGAGGGCACGAAGCACCTCTGCCAGCAACTCCGTTAGGTCGCTATCGTAAACGCCCAGAAGCTGTCTCTTGGCCTGGGCCGGATTGCTCAACGGGCCTAAGATGTTGAAGATAGTGCGCAGTCCGATCTCCTGACGTGGGGCCAGGGCATGTTTCATCGCCGGGTGCAGCTTGGGGGCGAACAGGAACCCGATACCTACCTCGTCGATGCACCGGGCTACCTGTTCCGGGCTCAGCTCCAAATTGACGCCCAGAGCCTGGAGCAGGTCAGCGCTGCCGCAACGGCTGGAGACCGAGCGGTTGCCGTGCTTGGCTACAGCGAGGCCAGCACCTGCGGCTACGAATGCAACCGTAGTGGATATGTTGAAGGTGCCGCTGCCATCGCCGCCGGTGCCGCAGGTATCTACCAACTGATTTCGTTTTGGTTTCACAGCAATGGCGCTTTCTCTCATCGCCTGGGCACAGCCGGCGATCTCGTCAGCGGTTTCCCCTTTCATTCGCAAAGCGGTGAGGAAGGAGCCGATCTGCGCCTGTGTGGCTTCTCCTCTCATAATCTCTGTCATAACCTCTCTGGCTTCGGCCATAGTGAGGTTGCTACCCGAGACTATTTTGGAAAGGGCTTCCTTAATCATACTGTTCTTTCCTTGCCTGTGCTCAGCGCCGATTCACGGTAAGCTGTTTCATCTTCCGCCATCACCACCGCACCCTCCAGCGCCTTGAGCTTATTGAGAGTCTCATGATATTCACTCGTCGGGTCGGAATCGTATACTATGCCGGCGCCAGCCTGTAGATAAACAGTGTTTCCTACCATGACGATGGTGCGAATCGTGATGCAGGTGTCCATATTGCCTGTGTAGCTGAAATACCCCACAGCCCCACCGTAAGGTCCGCGCTTCAATCCTTCCAGCTCGGTGATAATCTCCATAGCCCTGATTTTGGGCGCGCCGCTGAGCGTGCCTGCGGGGAAGGCTGCTCTGAGCAGGCTGAAGGCGTTTTCGCCAGCTTTCAGTTTTCCCTCTACTGTTGAAACTATATGCATGACGTGAGAATATTTTTCTATACTCATCAGCTCGGTTACTTTAACCGAACCGTGCTCGCAGACCCGTCCTAAATCGTTCCTGGCGAGGTCTACCAGCATGGCGTGCTCCGCTTTCTCCTTGGGGTCTTTGAGCAACTCTGAGCTTAAAGACTCGTCCTCTTTGATGCTCGTCCCCCTCGGTCTGGTGCCGGCGAGGGGACAGCTATCGGCAATCCCCTCCTCGACCTTCACCAGCATCTCGGGACTGGAACCGATGAGCTGAAAGCCTCCCAGGTCGAGGTAGAACAGGTAAGGTGAAGGATTGAGCATACGCAGAGCTCGATAGATGTCGAATGGCCGTGCGCTGGTCTTGCGACGCAGCCGCTGCGATAACACTACCTGGAAGGCGTCGCCTGCAGAGATGTACTCCTTGCAGGCTCTCACCGCTGCCTCGTATTCTTCCTGCGTGAAATTAGACTCAACCTCTTTATTTTGAAGGGAGGTCGTTCTTCCATTGGCTCCGTCTGATTCCGGCGGCGACTTTTTGGAAAGCCTGCTAACTATAGACTCGATCTTGGTTACCGCTTGCTTGTAGACGCTCTCGGTAGGGCCGTCTATATAATTGTTGGCTACTATCTTCATCTTGTGCTGAACGTGGTCGAAGATAATCATGGTGTCGGTGAAAACGAAAACGCATTCGGGCAGGCTGAGTTCATCTTGAGGGCACTCAGGCAGCTTTTCGAAATGTCGCACCATGTCGTAGGAGATGTAGCCGACCGCGCCTCCGAAGAAGCGGGGCAATCCCGCGACTTTGACCACCTGGCGCTGTGCCAGAATCTCCTGCACCAGATGCAGGCAGTCTCGTCCTTTATCGAGGCGAATCCTTTGCCTTTCCCCATTCTTGTAGACAATTGCTTTATCGCCTGACGCTTTGAGCACCACGTTGTGCCCCACGCCGATAAAAGAGTAGCGCCCCAGCTTCTCGCCTCCCTCGACGCTTTCCAGTAGAAAAGTAGGTGCTTCCTGCTTCAGTTTGAGGAACACTGAGACAGGTGTATCCAGGTCAGCGGAGAGTTCCCGAAACACCGGAACCAGATTCCCCTCTTTCGCCAGACCCCTAAAGGTCTCCAGACTGGGTAAGTATTCAACAGTCATAGCTTTGCCCTAAAAAGACAAATTAAAAACCCCGTCCAAGGGACGGGGTTTAATCCGCGGTGCCACCCTACTTAGCTATCAATTCCTGAATAAGGAACGACAACTCACTCTTCTCGGGTACAGCCCTTTTCTGGAAGGACGATACCCTGGGCTCTGATAACGGTGCCCGCTCCGGCGAAGCTTACTCTCATTCTGTGGGAAGGATTTCAGTTCGCAGCTCCCAAGCCCATTCCGCTTCTGCGCTGGCGCCGGCTCACACCTTAACCCGGCTCTCTGAGCCTTGCAGGAAACGTACTACTCTTGTTCTCAGCCTTTCCCTCTTTAATTAAAAGACAATCTAACACATAATGTTGGCTTTGTCAACCATGACATGATAGAATTTCAAAAGCAGGGTAAAAGAGTTAAGTAAGATGTACGACGTTATAGTTATCGGAGCCGGACATGCGGGATGCGAGGCGGCGCTGGCGGCAGCCAGAATGGGGTGCAGCACACTGCTGCTCAGCATGAATCTGGATAACGTGGCGCTAATGCCCTGTAACCCCTCCATCGGTGGGCCAGCCAAGGGCCATCTGGTCAGAGAGATAGATGCGCTGGGCGGGGAGATGGCCCGCAACACAGACAAGACGTTCATCCAGATACGGATGCTCAACACCGGCAAGGGGCCTGCTGTTCAGGCACTGCGCGCTCAGGCGGATAAGAAGCTCTACGGCCTCGCTATGAAGCATGCCCTGGAGGCTCAGCCGAACCTCGACCTCAAGCAAGCGCTGGTCGAGGAGTTGACTGTAGCTAACTCCACTCTGAGGGTGAAAACCAACATCGGCTGGATATATGAGGGCAAGACTGTAGTTGTAACCACAGGGACGTCGCTGGCGGGCAGGGTTATTGTGGGCGAGACCGCTTATCCCGCGGGCAGGGCAGGAGAGTTTGCCGCCTATGGTCTGTCTCAGAGCCTGCGCAGCCTGGGTTTCACGCTGGGGCGATTGAAGACAGGCACACCTCCGCGCATCAACGCCAGGACTATAGATTTCAGCAAGACCATTCCTCATCCAGGGAGCGAGGTGCCTCTATATTTCAGTTTCACTCCTTCACAGGAGCATCCTTTCTCATCACCGCCGAATCCTGTCTATACTCAGGGCAAGCCCATCCAGTGGCGGCAGCAGCTTCCCTGCTATCTGGTCTATACCAACGATAGGACGCACCAGATAATACGCGCTAATCTGCACCGCGCCCCTTTGTACACCGGGCTTATCAAAGGGGTTGGCCCCCGCTACTGTCCCTCTATAGAGGACAAGGTAGTCCGCTTCGCCGATAAGGAGACACATGGCCTCTTTCTGGAGCCTGAGGGCTGGCAGACCAACGAGGTATATGTGCAGGGTGCCAACACCAGCCTGCCTGAGGATGTGCAACTGGCTATGCTGCGCACTATACCTGCTCTGGAGCGTGTGGAGATGATGCGGGTGGGTTATGCCATTGAGTACGACTATGTACCGCCCAGCCAGACCACCGCTACTCTGGAGTCGAAGCTCGTCCCGGGGCTGTTCTTCGCCGGCCAGATCAACGGCACTTCCGGCTATGAGGAGGCGGCAGCGCAGGGCCTCATTGCAGGTATCAACGCTGCGCTCAAGGTCAAGGTCAAGCCCCCGCTCATCCTGCGCCGCGACCAGGCGTATATCGGTGTCATGATAGATGACCTGGTAACCACTGAGCTTACCGAGCCTTATCGGCTGATGACCTCACGTGCTGAATATCGCCTCCTGCTGAGACAGGATAACGCTGACCTGAGACTGACGTCTCTCGGCTATGAGCTGGGTCTTATCTCTGCCGAGCGCTACCAGGCTGTCGAAAAAAAGCGCAAGGCTATTGCTGCAGAGCTGAAGCGTCTCGGTAAAGCTTACTTCTCTCCAGGGGAGGAGCTTGATTCCCTGCTGCGTAAATATCATCTCCCCCCGCAGGAGCGCAGCATAAGTGCTCTGGAGTTCCTGCGCCGTCCCGAGGTGAATTACCAGATATTGACAGGCATCGGCTTCGGCCAGCCTAGCCTCAATCCTGAGTGTGTGGAACAGGTGGAGATTGAAACCAAGTACCAGGGCTATATCGAGAGGCAGATGGTTGAGGTGGAAAGGGTGCGGCGGCTGGAGGAGAAGGATATCCCTCAAGGGTTCGACTATGACAGCATCACCAGTTTCCGCAAAGAGGCGCGGGAGAAGCTGAAGCGCTTCCAGCCTGCTACACTGGGCCAGGCCTCCCGCATCAGTGGTGTAACCCCGGCAGACATCGCAATTCTCCTGGTGCATCTGGAAAAGGCCAAGTGCACTAAATGCATCGCTAAATCAGGGCCCGAGGAGTAATATTTGAGCACGGAAACGGCAGACCTCGTGCTCTATAACGCCAATATTTTGACCATGAACCCGCGCAGGCCCAGGGCCGGGCTGGTGGCAGCTAAAGATGGTGAAATAGTCTGGGTCGGCACTAGTGACGACCTAGAACTTTTTAAAGGGCGCAGCAAGTTAATCAACTGTGAGGGTGAAACGGTTATCCCTGGCTTCAACGATGCCCATATTCACATCATGGCCTATGCCTCTAACCTGCTCAGCGTCGATTGCAGCCCTTCGTCGGTAGCATCCGTTTCCGATATTCAGGAAAAGATCAGGCAGCAGGCGGAGCGCACTCCGCGAGGGACATGGATAAAGGGCACAGGATACAATGAGTTTTATCTAGCCGAGCATCGGCATCCTAATCGCCATGACCTCGACCGGGCAGCGCCATGTCATCCCGTGAGACTCAGCCATCGTTCCCTGCATGCCTGCGTGCTGAATAGCCGTGGCCTTGCTCTTGCGGGCATCACCGTAGAGACGCCCGACCCGCCGGGCGGGCTCATCGATCGCGAATTGGATACGGGTGAGCCCAGCGGCCTCCTCTTCGGCATGAACTCTTATATCAACGAGCAGGTGATACCTCACCCGAGCGAGAAGGAAGTGAGACGGGGCGTCAAGCTCGCAAATCGTAGCCTTCTCTCCTCGGGCATTACCTCGGTGCAGGATGCCACGGTGAGAAACGGCTTCGAACAGTGGCGGACATTTCTCAGACTCAAGGAAAGTGGAGAGCTTGCGCCCCGGGTTTCTATGATGTTTGGGCTGCATGCGCTTGCTGACTTCGCAGAGCGGGGTCTTTACTTCGGCTATGAGGATACCACATTGAGGCTGGGCGCAGTTAAGTTTACGCCGGATGAAACGAGAGGGCAGCTCAATCCATCACAGGAAGAGTTGAATGAGGCTGTGCTGCGGGCGCACCAGGCCGGGTTTCAGGTCGCTATACATGCCATCGAGGAGAGTACGGTGCACGCTGCTGCTACCGCCCTGGAAGACTGTCTGCGTCGCTCCGGTAAAGGCAACCCCAGGCACAGGGTGGAGCATTGTTCGGTATGCCCTCCGCCGCTACTGAGGCGTCTGAAGGCTGTAAAGGCTCTGGTTGTAACTCAGCCGGCGTTTATTTACTACAGCGGGGAGAGGTACTTAAGCGATGTCGCTGACACTCAGCTTTCCTGGCTTTATAGAACCAGGTCTTTTCTAAAGAATGGGCTTAAACCGGCGGCAAGCTCAGATTGCCCGGTAGTGCCATGTAATCCTCTGGTGGGGATGTATGCTGCGGTTACTCGAAAGGCTGAGAGCGGGCAGACTCTTTCCCCTGAAGAAGCTATCTCTGCGGAGCAGGCGCTGCGGATGTATACGCTCGCCGGAGCCTATGCCTCGTTCGAGGAACAACTGAAGGGAAGCGTCGAAGTCGGGAAAATGGCTGATTTAGTGGTTTTGAGCGCTGACCCGACCGCAGTTTCGCCGGAGGAGTTGAAAGGGATACGTGTAGAGAAGACCATCATTGGTGGAGAGGTTGTCTGGGAGCAGTAGCCTGTGCTACAGGTAAGCGGAAAGGACCTGGGCGATAATTTGCAAGATGATGATAGCAACTATCGGCGTTATATCCACCATCCCTATCAAGGGAATGATTCTACGCAGTGGCGCCAGGATAGGGTTGGTTATCTGACGGAAGACCAGATATAGACTGATGACGAATCTGTTTCTGGGAGAGGCCATCACTATCCAGGATAGTATGGCGTTGATGAAGACAGCGAAGGTGAGCACCTGACAAAGTAAGTAGATTGCATAGATGAAAATTGTCATTTGCTGCTCTGCCCTCCCAGACGTTGTGCCTTCTCGTAAGCAGCGATTACAGCTTGAGCCAGGATGGCACGGACTCCTCCCTCCTCCAGGCAAAGCAGGCCTTCTGCCGTAGTACCTCCTGGCGAGGTGACCATGTTCTTCAGCTCGGCGGGGTGTTTCCCGGTTTCGCGACTCATATAAGCAGAGCCGAGCACAGTTTGTGAGACCAGCTCCTCTGCCAGCTTACGGGGCAGTCCTATATGCACTGCCGCATCGGTAAGTGCCTCCATGATCAGGAAGATATAGGCGGGACCGCTGCCGCTTATCGCCGTTGCCATGTCGATATACTTCTCCTCGGAGACATATAGCTCCTTACCCATGGCACTGAGCATTTTTTGTGCCATCTCTTTCTGGACCTGGCTTACAGCGCTGGTGGCTGTCCATACGCTCATCCCCTGGCCGACCTGGGCTGGGGTGTTGGGCATCACTCTAATCACCTTGTCATGTCGCAGACCTTTGCTGATGGTCTGAGTGCTCGCCCCGGCGACTATGGAGAGCACTAATTGCCCTTCTTTCAGCACGCCTTTCAGGTTATTCATAACCTTGGCCAGGACTTGAGGTTTGATCGATAGCACGACGGTATCGCAATCGCTGACAGCTTTGGCGATATCGGAGGTGCAGTTAACCCTGTACTTCTTTTCTATAGCTGTGAGGCGTGGTTGGTCGATGTCATAGGCATAGACCTTGTCCGCGCTTGTTGTTCCTTGCCTGAGAAGAGCGGCGATCATCGCCTCGCCCATGAC
>JACWAE010000105.1 GCA_014874385.1 Dehalococcoidia bacterium
CTTTTAGGATTAAAGCACTTCTTCATGCTGAGGGACACAAGTTGAAACAAAGGATAATGCTCATCTAAACTATAGGCCCTGTAGAACCAGGGCTCTTTCTTACCCCCGTCGAAAAACTCTCTGCCGAAGGTCTCCTCATCGCTCATTTACTACTCCCTCGCTCTGGCTATAGCTGTGACATTCCACTCATTCTCATCAACTGTCCCACCCAAACGCAGAAACGGGCAATACTCCACCAGCTCAAATCCAGCATCATCGAGGTAATGGGCCATCTCCTGCGGGAAGAAATATCTCATCACATGGGTTTCCTTAAACTCATTAAGGATTTTCCCGCCTTGTGTCACCAGGACATGGTAGTGATCTTTACAAATATGGTGAAGTGCGTCCATCTCTGGATGTACAGTCCTGATGATCCTCTTCCCACCCTTTTCTACGACCTTAACCCGGACAGAGGGCAAAATCCTCAATACTGCCAGGCCATTCCAGAAGTCGAAGGTAAATATGGAGCCGGGTTTGAGATGGCGTCTGATGTTACCCAGGGCTTTCAGAATACCATCAGTCTCCGTAACATAGTCAAGGACGGCGAACATGCTGATGCAGGCATCGAATCTTTTCTTGAGGTCGAATTTTCGAATATCCGAAGTTTGGAAGGTGAGGCCGGTACCGTGCCCCTTAGATTTCTCCTTGGCCTTGTTTATCATGACCCGGGAAGTATCGATACCGGTGACTCTGTAGCCTCTGCGGGCCAGCAGGATAGAATGGCCGCCGGTGCCGCAGCCGACATCCAATATACTCTTAACAGGTTTTGCCGAGTAGGCCTTAAATATCTCTTCTATGAAGTCGCATTCTTTTTCGTAGTCTTTGTCGCTGTAGAAAATGTCGTAATATTCACCGTAAGTATCGAATACCTTTTGCACTTCGGACTCTCACCTTCTCTCGAGCAGCTCAAATAATTTCTCCTCCTCCTTGCCCCAAATCTTCACCTTTTTCCCCAGTCGCGAAGACTGGTATACCCCGTAAGCCATCTGAACTGCCCTCAATCCATCGAAGCCGTTGGGCAGCGGCTGTTTTGCGTTACTGATAGCCTGTATGCAATCGTTGAACTCCAGAACATGCGATTGAGCTGGTACATCGCTGTAGTCGAAGACTTCCTGCTTGCCATCCTGCTTACCCAGGGTAGTGATGCATTTGGTGCCCCTGTTATCGACGCGGATGTAGCCCTGGCTGCCATACACCTCCAGGTACATATATTCAGCCCATTCCGTCCAGGAGGAATGGATAAAAGCCAGTTTCCCTCCGTCAAAAGTGAAAATACCCATGCCGTTGTCCTCTAAGGGGCTTATTTCCCAGTGAAGGGTGGATACCTGGCCTACACATTCCCGTGCCTCGCCCATGAACCATCGTGAGATATCCAGCAGATGGCAGCCATTGTCGAGAAAGGTTCCCCCGCCCGACAGCTCGGCATCGGAAAACCACATTTTCGTCGGCCAGCCCGCGTTGCCTACCCATCCTCTAAGGAATAGTACCTCACCAATAGCGGAGCTATCCAGCAGTTGCTTGGCTTTCTGAACGCTGGGGAAATATCTCAGATTTGAGCCCACTTTCAGAAAGCGCTCAGTTTTAGCCGCAGCCCTGACAATACTGAATGCCTCTTCGGGATTTCTGGCGAGAGGTTTCTCGCACCAGACATGCTTGCCCTGTTTTAAGGCCTCAGTGGCGATGGCGTTGTGCAGCTTATTTGGTACGGAGACGACTACAAAGTCCACATCAGGCCTTCCTACAGCCTTTTCCCAGTCGGGATGGAAGTCACAACCCATCTCTTTGCTTACTTTCTTTGCCGCCACTTCGTCATTGTCTGAAAGACACACAAGCTCTGTTGCAGAATGACTTGTGATGGATTTCATCCTCCGCATCCCCATCCGGCCACAGCCGATAACAGCGAATCTCAACTTCTCAGTCATTATCTATCTACCTTTTCCAAATGTTATCGCAAGTGGCTCAGAAACGCAAAAACCATAACATGAAGCCTTGAGTATGAGCAAATCCCGCAGGTCTGGGAACAAGAGGACGTTAAAGAGGTGCATATTGGCTGCGCCTGCCTACTTGGGGGTTCTTCTTGCTGGACTTCGACACCCACTGATATTGCTGCCACCTGCTCTGTCTTCACTTAAAGTCTATCTGGTTCTCTGTTACTGATACATGTGCAAGCGTTCATGAATCACATTACATATTTTGATTACTTTTTATATCACTAACACGTGGCGGTGTCAAGGGCATCAGTGAAGGAGCGAGAGGTGCTTTTCGACCAGACGAGTTCGCAGACTTCTTGCCCTTATTCGAGGCAGAATGATATACTAACACCATCTCTAAAAGGTGGTGAAATATGGGTCCGCTTGCGGGAATAAAGGTATTGGACCTGTCTAAATATGGGCCGAGCAGGTATTGTTCCATGATACTGGCTGATCTCGGCGCCGAAGTGATTGTTGTGGAAATGCCCAAAACCGCCGGACAAACTCTGGAAGTGGTATCTGACGATGTTGGCTCGCTCTACATAGGACACAACCGCAATAAGAAATGCATCGTACTGAATCTGAAAAAGGACGAAGGCAAGGAAATCTTCTACAGTTTGGTAAAAAAGATGGACGTTATCATTGAAGCCAACCGCCCCGGGGTGCTCAAGCGCCGCGGCATGGACTACGAGTCAGTGAGGAAGCTCAATCCGCGTCTCATCTATTGCTCCATTACAGGATACGGGCAGGATGGGCCCTATGCCCAACGAACCGGACATGAGATTAACTTCGCCGCAATATCCGGCATAATGGGACTTATTGGCAGCAAGAACGGCCCCCCGGTGTATCTCCAATCACCCTCTATTGCCGACCTTCTGGGCGGAGTCACGCACGCTGTCATGGCGATTAACGCCGCCCTTTTCGCCAGGGAGAAGAATGGCAAGGGGCAATATATAGACGTCTCCATCACCGATGGCACAATTTTCTATCACTGGATAGACGGGCAATCATATCTATTGAACGGTAATTTGCCCGAGCGCGCAGAATCTGCCACAGGGAGCGACATGGCCTGTTTAAATACCTACAAAGCCGGTGATGGTAAGTACTTCACAGTCGGCTGTGCCGAGCCCTGGCTCTGGGCCAAGCTCTGTAAAATTGTAGGCAGAGAGGATTTCATCCCCTACCAGTTTGACGACATCGATAAGCAGCAGGAGATTTACCAGGCGCTCTCCGGGGTCTTTTCCACCAGGGACAGAGATGAATGGGTTAAATTACTGGATGAGGCGGATATCGGCGTCGGCCCTGTTTATAACTTCGAGGAGATATTCTCCGACCCCCACTTTAAGCATCGCAAGGTGCTGGTGGAAATACAACACCCTAAGCTGGGTAAAATCAAGATGTTGAACACCCCCTTCAAGTTCTCGGAGACACCGGCCGAGGTAAGAGCAAGGCCTCCCCTCTGGGGAGAGCACAGCAGGGAAATATTAAGTAACATCCTCGGCTACAGCAAAGCACAAATCGACCGCCTGCTTAAGGAAAAAGTTATAGAGTAAGCGAAGTCACCTGTTCAACAAGTTCCGAATGTGGTAAAATATCTCCTCGGGTGGTGGCGAGAGCCAAAACTTTTTTGGTTCTCGCCAAAATTTGCCCGCAGGAAATGGTGATTCGACATGCCCGATAAGGCTCTAGGCCATCTAAAAGTCCTCGAACTCTGTAACCTTGTAAGCGGACCATATTGCACCAAGCTCCTTGCTGACCTCGGTGCCGAGGTCATAAAGATCGAGCCGCCTAGCGTCGGCGATAAGGCCAGGCATAGGGGCCCCTTCCTGAATGATATCCCTCATCCAGAACGAAGCGGGCTTTTCCTTTACCTCAACACCAATAAATCAGGTATTACCTTAGATATAAAGACAAGCAAAGGTCGAGGTATCCTCAAACAGCTAATTAAACAAGCTGATATTTTTGTAGAGGATAACCCGCTCAAGATAATGAAGGAACTGGGATTGACCTACCAGGAACTCAAGAAAATCAATCCCCGCCTGGTCATGGTCTCCATCACACCTTTCGGGCAGACAGGCCCTTACCGGGACTACAAAGCACATGAAATGAACCTGTATCACGCTGGCGGCGAAGGTTACCTCCTGCCCATCCAGTCTCCCGACCTCACCAGGGAGCCGGTTAAAGCAGGCGGTCTGGTAGGAGACTGCATTTGCGGTCTCAGTTCCGCCATAGCGACGTTAGCTGCGGCATATAACATGAAAGAAACCGGTGCGGGGCAATACATAGATGTCTCGAAGCAGGATGTGCTGATGACTATGGTCCAACTGGATATTGCGATGTACGTCAATAACGGGATAATTCGCGACAGGCTACGCCGCCCGATATTAATGCCGATACCTACTGAATGTCAGGATGGCTACGTTATGATATCCGTGTTGACGGACCGTGAGTGGCGAGACCTGATAAAACTCATGGGGAATCCGCAGTGGGCTCAAGATGCGAGATTCGATAAATGGTTGAACCGTCATCTATATGCCGATGAGATAAACCCCCGCATTCGAGAATGGGCAAAGACACAGAAGAAAGAGGAGCTTTTCCATAAACTGCAAGCAAGCGCTCTTGCAGGTGTCCCGGTTAATACCTCGGAAGACTTAGTTAAATCGCCCCAGTTGGAGGCCCGCGGTTTCTTTGCTGAAGTGAAGCACTCAAGCGCAGGCAAGCTAAAATATCCCACAGTGCCCTATAAATTCTCCGGAACTCCTTGCAGGATGGAGCGTGCGGCACCTCTTCTCGGGCAAGATAATGAGCTCATCTACTGCGGAAGCCTGGGGTATACAAAAGAAGAGCTGATAGCGTTGAAGGAATCAGGTGTTATATAGGAAATGAGGTCTGTCGAATGAACAGGTCCGCTTTAAAAGGAGTGAGAATAGCCGATTTCAGTTGGCTGTGGGCGGGTGCTTATGCCACTGGCCTGCTGGCAATCCTGGGCGCAGAGGTCATCAAGATAGAGAGCATGGCTCGGGTAGACCCATCTAGAACGATGACCTTCACTTTGGCCCAGGAGTTTGAAGGCGTGGACCACTCATCTGTTTTTAACAGTATCAACCTCAACAAGCTATCGATTAAGCTGAACCTCAAGCAGCCTAAAGCGGTGGAACTGGCCAAGAGGGTTGTCCGGATAAGCGACGTGGCGACTCAAAATATGCGCCCGGGCGCTATGGATAAGATGGGGCTGGGCTACGAGACATTGAAAGAGGTCAAGCCTGATATCATCATGCTGTCCTCCTCTTCTTTCGGGGCTGAGGGTCCAATGCGGCGTTATGGGGGCTATGCTCCGAGTTTCGCCTCATACAGCGGGCTGACCCATTTAACCGGTTACAGCGATAGCCCTCCCAACCCGATGACCGGCTCGACCGACCTTATGAGTGCCACAACCGGAGCCTTTGCCGTCATTGCCGCATTGAATCATCGTCAGAACACCGGCCGGGGCCAGCACATAGACCTGTCCTCCGTGGAGAGCCTTGCCATGTTCACAGGCGATGCGATGATGGACTTCATCATGAACGGAAGAGTGCGGACACGCAGAGGGAACCGGGATGACATCATGGCGCCCCATAATTGTTATCGCTGCCGGGGTGACGACAAGTGGGTCAGCATTGCAGTTTCCACAGAGGAGGAGTGGCAGGCTTTTTGCCAGGTTATGGGAAATCCCGGCTGGACTCGTGACGGGAGATTCTCGGATGCCCGTGGCCGCTGGCAGAACCAGGAAGAGCTGGACAGGCTGGTCACAGAGTGGACAGTCAACTACACTCACCACGAGCTGACCGGGATACTGCAAAAGGCTGGTGTTGCCGCCTTCCCTTCTCTGAGCAACCAGGAGATAGTCAGCGACCCCCACTTCAAAGAGCGTAAACTGGCTGTGGAGGTCGAGCATCCCGTAATGAAGAAACAGATTGTCCTGGGGGCTCCCTGGAAGCTATCCGAAACCCCGGCTAAAGTCACCAAGGCTTCCCCTGTGATGGGCGAGAATAACGAGTATGTCTTCGGCGAGCTTCTGGGAATCCCCGGCAGCGAGATAAAACGCCTCATGGACGAGCAGGTAATTTATTAACGGACTTTGCTCCCTACACTGCGATGAGCTTATACTTCATAGTGCCCAGCTTCAGTTTCTCCGCCGTCTCAAGCTGAACCAGGCTGTTCGTATGGTGCATCTTACCCAGTATATCCGGCGGCTTCGCCGAAGTAGTACCGGGGATAATAGGTGACTTGTCAATCAGGTCGAGAGATGCTTTGTCTATAGCTACCGGGTCGAACGAAAGTGCAATGCCCACATCCTGGACAACCGGATTCCCCGAGGGTGCGGCGCAGTCGCAATAAGGCACAATATCCTGGATGAAATTCACGAAAACGACTTTGCCTTTGTATCCCGAGACTACAGCGTTGGCCGCATGTCCCAGGTATAACTGAAGTTTTTCCTTCGACCCGGGAGGCCAGATCCAGCACCCTGAGGGACATTTGAAATGACAGGTGCCACAATATATGCATTCCGCTGCTGCTCTCTGAGGCTTTTCGTCTTCTAATGTTATTGCCTTTGTGGGACAGGCATCGGCACATTTGCCGCAGCCGTTACACTCCTTCTCTTCAGCAAATATGGGCATGTTCACATAGTGCTGCGCTCTCTTGCTCTCCGTGGACACACAGCCCATCCCCAGATTCTTCAATGCGCCGCCGAACCCGGCAAGCTCGTGGCCCTTCACATGCGATAACACTATCAGGCATGATGGTTTAAGGAGTAGAGAAGACACCTTTATCTCCTTCAATTCACAGCCTTCTATTGCTTTCTTGATAGGTATCGTTTGCAGCTCATCGCTATCGTCCGTTATCACTACCGAAGCGTTCACGCTAGCCTCGACGAAACCGTTCCTGGCCGCAGTGTCCAGGTACTTCGCCTTGCTTTCCCTGCTGCCGGGATAATTAGCCACGGTATCTATCAGGAATGGTTCCCCGCCCTTGGCTCTTATTATGTCAACCACTTTGCGTACCAAAACCGGCCTGATGTGCCTGATATTCCCCAGTTCCCCCATGTGCAGCTTTATTGCTACAGATTCGCCTCTGGGTATCATGCCTGCAAATGCTGACCTATCGAATAGATGCTTCAGCCCGGTCAAAGGATTTTCGTCTCCCTTGTAGCTGAAGAAAAATACCTGCGCCATACTCCGCTCCTTTCGTGTCTCCGATAGGCTGATGAATGAGAGGATACCGTATTCTAACACATAGGTTCATCGTTTCCAAAAGATATTCTCCGAATGTTGTGTCGAAGGATGTTTTCCCCAATCTCCAAAGTCCCCAATCATTACTTCGAAAATAGTATCCTCAAGCAACCATAGGGTAGGGGCTCTGTCCCCTACCCAGCAATGCGGGTGACAGAGCACCCGCGCTATTTTCATGCTTCGTGGTGAGCATTGTAAATACTCATGACGGATTGCTTTGAATATAGCCTTTTAACGTTCGCCCTGAGCCTGTCGAAGGGTGAATGGACCGTTCATGGTTCGACAAGCTCACCACGAACGGAATTTTTCTTCTTTCCCGAGATATATTTTCATTCTTCCTGGTGGCGATGATAATCCTATGGAGGATTCCCCAAAGGAGATTAGCAGGTCGATTTAGAAGTTCAGGATACCTCCTGCCGGGGTTTTAGGGGTGTCCCCAAACTTCTAAGTCCCCCAAGACTGGGGAATTTAGGGGGCTGAGAAGCTCTTTCTCCGGAGAAGCTAGTAAGAGTAAATCGGAGAGTGCAGAGAGGCTTTGCGCCTCGCCTTGAATTCAAGAACAAAATGAATTAAACTAATTCATGGAACAGAAAGGAGCAAGAAATGACAAGGGGCAATGTTAAACCTGCTAAGAGTAAGGTGAAAACCAGAGGTGAAAAGGCCCCCCCAAGTACAACAAAGATAGGAACTCAGGAACAGGAAACGAACAGCGTCGAGAAAATCATAGATAAATATCAGAGCGATAAATCCGCTCTGATCCAGATATTGCTGGAGATACAAAAAGAGAACCGCTGGCTACCACGAGACACCCTCACGGTTGTTAGCAAGAAGCTTGACGTTCCCTTAAGTCAGGTCTACCGCGTAGCCACTTTCTACAAAGCCTTTAGTTTAATCCCACAAGGCCGTCATCTTTTCACTGTATGCATGGGTACTGCCTGCCATGTGCGCGGTTCCCCGCGTCTTCTGGACAGGGTTGAGGATACACTCAAGATCAAACCAGAGGAAACCAGCAAGGACCAGAAGTTCACTCTGGAAACTGTAAACTGCCTCGGTTGCTGTGCCCTGGGACCGGTGATGGTGGTCGACGGCGAATACCACAGTAACCCACCATCGAAAGAGCTTGAAGCACTGGTCGCTGCCTGCGACTAGCAAGTTGAGTTGAAAGGAAGATATCATGCCCAAGCTGAGGTCGCCTGCTGACTTAGAGAATAAGAGACAACAGATATTATCTCAAAGGGACCCGAACAAGCCCTGCGTTACTATTTGCTCGGGCACCGGTTGCCATGCTCTTGGCTCTGACAATGTCTCCGAGGCGTTTGTAAAAGAAATCTCAAAGAATGGTCTTACCGGCAAAGTTGACGTGCGCAGGACAGGATGTCACGGATTCTGCGAACGAGGCCCTGTTGTTGTAATGTTCCCGGAGGGCACAAGCTATCTTGGTGTGAAGCCAGCCGATGTTCCCGAAGTCCTCTCCAGGACACTTGTGGACAAGCAGTTGGTGGAACGGTTGCTCTACAAGGACAGCGCCGGGAAGACTATAGCGCATGAGAGTGACATACCTTTCTACAAATTCCAGAGCCGAGTTGTCTTTGGCAACAATACACGCATTGACCCGAAGAATATAGACGATTATATCGCCCTCGGAGGGTACTCTGCACTGGCCAAGGCTCTGTTCAAGATGAGCCCGGAGCAAGTGGTGGAAGAGGTAAAAAAATCGAACTTAAGGGGCAGGGGTGGCGGCGGGTTCCCCGCAGGCGTAAAATGGGAGACCACACGTAATGCCCCCGGCGATATTAAATATGTCATCGTCAATGCCGATGAGGGCGACCCGGGCGCCTTTATGGACAGGAGCCTGCTCGAGGGCAATCCTCACAGCGTATTAGAGGGACTCATCATTGGGGCTTATGCCATCGGCTCTCACGAAGGTTTCATTTATGTACGGCAGGAATATCCTCTCGCGGTAGAAAATATTACCATAGCCCTGGAACAGGCGAGGAAGTACGGCCTGTTGGGTAAAAACATCCTTGGCTCAGGATTCGATTTCGACGTCAAGATACATCGCGGCGCCGGGGCTTTCGTTTCAGGCGAGTCCAGCGCCTTGATGACCGCTATAGAAGGAAAGGTAGGAGAGCCTCGTCCCAAGTATATCCGCACCGCAGTAAGCGGCATATGGGAGAGACCGAGCAATCTGAACAATGTGGAGACTTGGGCTACAGTACCTCTGATAATCAACAGGGGCGCCGATTGGTTCACCGGCATCGGGACCAAAGGCAGTAAAGGCACAAAGATATTCTCCCTGGTGGGCAAGGTAAATAATACCGGCCTGGTAGAAGTGCCCATGGGCATGAGCCTCAGAGATATCATCTTCAAAATAGGTGGCGGTATCCGTAAGGACAAGAAATTCAAGGCAGTGCAGACAGGTGGACCTTCCGGCGGCTGCCTCCCGGAAAACTTAATCGACCTGCCAGTGGACTTCGATGAGCTCACAAAAGTCGGTTCCATGATGGGCTCAGGCGGCATGATTGTGATGGATGAGGATACCTGCATGGTGGACGTAGCCAGGTATTTTCTCAATTTCCTCTCCGATGAGTCCTGCGGCAAGTGTGTACCCTGCCGCCAGGGCATAGACCAGATGGTCCAGATACTGAACAGGATTTGCGAAGGTAAGGGCGAGCCGGGTGACATCGAACTTCTGGAGGAAATATGCGAGACAACCAGAGACGCTTCGCTATGCGCTCTGGGTCAGACGGCGCCCAATCCGGTTCTCAGCACTGTCCAGTATTTCCGCGATGAGTATAAAGCGCACATCGACCAGAAGCGTTGCCCTGCCGGGGTCTGTAAAGCGCTTGTTTCTTTCTATATAGACCCTGACAAGTGCCAGGCCTGCCAGATCTGTCTCAGGAACTGCCCGGTGGAGGCCATCAGCGGCGGCAAAAATATCATTCACATTATTGACCAGGCTAAGTGCACTAAATGCGGCACTTGCTTCGAGGTCTGCCCGCAGCGTTTCTCTGCCGTGGTGAAAATCTCAGGTGAGCCTGTGCCAGCGGCTCCTCCTCCAGGCACCGAGTTGATACGCAAGAAAGGAAAGCAGGAATGAAAACGGTAAAATTGACCATAGATGGCAAAGAGGTTGAGGCCGAGGAAGGAAAGACCATCCTTGAGGCAGCCAAGTCTGCTGGCATAAATATCCCAACTCTTTGTTACAATGAGAAACTTGCCCCTTACGGAGGCTGCCGATTTTGTACTGTGGAGATATCAAAAGGCGGAAGAAGCAGGCTGGTCGTTTCCTGCGTTTACAATGTTGAAGAAGGGCTGGTAGTGAAAACAGCAACCCCCAGGGTTATCAAGATACGCAAAATGCTCCTGGAGCTAATGCTGGCCTCCGCTCCTATCCTGTCCGAGCTCGCCAAACAATACGGAATAGAGAAACCCAGATTCCAATCCGAAGTAACCCAGTGCATACTTTGCGGGCAATGCGTCCGCTACTGCGCCGAGGTGAAAAAAGCCAATGCCCTGACCTTTGTGGGCAGGGGCGTAAACCGGCGGGTGGCCTTCGTCGATGAGATAGTCGAAAAGGGAGTATGCATGGATTGTCGGCAGTGCTACGGACTCTGCCCCACAGGCAAGATCCCCAGGGAAACCGACGGCGCTTACTTCGAAGGGATCAGGGTCAGCGATGTCCTTGCTCAAAGGCGGGCTAAGAAACACTGAGCGCTCTCAGTCGCAGACAGCAAAGGGGGAAGCCACCTTGGTGGCTTCCCTCTTCTTTATTATCACCACTTTTTAACCATAGTTGGGTAACCCTGAAGGGGTAACCCTGTGTGCCAAACAAATCTATTGCGAGATTCCCTTTAGATTGTATAATGAGGCAAATTAGGTTATTATTAGGACAATAATTCCTAGCAGCGTCATGTTATTAAGCATTCTGGGGCAATCATGCAAGATGTAACGATTTTGCAAACTCTGGAGCCCATATTTTATGACTTCTTAACCTTAGCTTGCTACACTCAATACAGACGTCCGACTGCAGAACATCCCGGTGCTGGTAAGCGTACCGGAGGCAGAGAGACAACGATTCTACCTAAATATCGAAGGGTGAAATCAACGCATTAGCCAGGACTGAGAGGTGATTGATGATGAGCGAGAGAGAAACTGAGCAAGAAAAGAATGCCTTGACTATCATGCCTTTGCCGGTAAGAATCCCAGCCTTATGGTATGACATATTACCAAGGGTATTGCCACTTATAAGCCGTACGTCGGAACTAACTGAGTTCTGCATGCCGGAAGAAACAGCCCAGGTTTTCCTTCAGAGGTGGAAGAAGGCACTGATACGGCGAGAAGGAAATTTCGTCTGGATGCACCTGGGTGGAGTGGCATGTTACGAAATCATGCCTAATTTCGTAAAGAGCGTCAGGGATAAAATCATGTATCGTGACAGGGAAATAAAAGAAAAACATGGCATGAAGGCAGTTATCCAGCACTGGCGGACTAGTATTAAAGAGCTGCAGCATCTTAATGATGAGGCAATTTTGAGAGTGCGTAATGTCACCCTGCGTATTCTTCAGCCCGACACATGGCATGAAGGACTTGGCAGAGCATGGAGTTACGCTGCTGAGAGGGCCAATATGAATTTCTGCAACATCCGACCCGTGATTCAGAGGTGGATGGAAAAATATGAGAGCCAGTGCGACCTTGACAAGCCCTTCAGTGGAAGGCTAACTGAAAGCGCAATCCCGGTAATGGAACGTACCTTCCACGCAACTTTCCCTCTAAATAATGAGGCAGCAATAATAGAAAAATCTTGAATGGGCTAGGGATAATAACCAAGGCTTCGAACGAAATCGCGAACAGGGTGAGATGAATCTGCTACCTCTTCGGAACACCAGCGTAAAAGGTCCTCTTCAGTATCAATGTCCGTAAGCTCAGAAAGCATATGAACGGTAAGCCCTAGGGATTTGATTACCCTCAACGTACTGTTCAAAACCCCGTCCGTACTCCAGGGGACATCGACAAAAAGTTCCTTGTATAGCTTTTTCAGCCCGAGCAAGTAATATCCACCGTCACGGCAAGGGCCGACAACCACATCGCAGGAATCCAGAGCGCGCACAGCATCGTCGATAGTGTTTGCTGACAGGTCGGGAACATCCGTTGCTAATATAATAGCTTTTTGTGCGCCATGACCGAATACAGTAGCGAATCCCTGCTCTATCCGTTCGCCCAAATCCCCATCCGCCTGGGCTGTGTAGTAGAAGCTTCGCCCTGCCCAGTGCCTGATTCTCTCTACATCATATTTATCTGAGTAAAACAGATACCTGTTAACATCACAGGACACTTTTCTGCTTACTCTGAAGACATGCTCAGCACATAACTTGTAGAACTCTGCTGCCGATTCCTCACCCAGGCCTTTGGCAAGACGTGTCTTCACCCTTCCCGGAGTAGGAAAGCGGGCAAAGATGATTATAGACACGCCGCTTTTGTTTACCTCCATCCGCTCGTAGTCCAGAGCCAGTCGCTCTGCAGACGCACCTAGCAGATACTGCGCTATATACCATGCATCGCGAAGTATCTGGACAATGACTCCATTCTGTACGAACCTGCGTGCCGATGTCGTTACCGTCTCAGGAAATGAATAGATACGCGTTCTTTTCCGCGCCATCCTCAGGAAATGAACATCTTCGAACAGGGGCCAGTCAGGAAAACCTCCCATAGAATTGAAGAATGATTTGCGGACAACGATACACTGGTCGCCGTAGCGGGTAATGGCTGAGTCGAACCGGTTGAACCTGTGATAATAATCGAGCAGCCAGTGTTCTACATCAAATGTCGCCCTGAAGCTGCCGACCTGTACTTGCTCGTCGTCAAACCATTTGCCCAGCAAATCGAAAGCGTTATCCGGCAAGTGTGTATCAGCATGGAGGAAAAGCATGACATCCCCTGAAGCGATAGCAGCGCCGGCATTCAACTGAGGTCCTTTACCGCGCTGCGAGCGGCATACTATGGCTCCTCTTTCCTGGGCCAATTGCACAGTGTTATCCGTACTTCCTCCGTCAGCAACAATTATTTCAACCTCAGGTCCAATAGCGCGAACATGAGCCATACACCGCTGTATCGTCTGCGCTTCATTGAGTGTGGGAATGATAACTGAGAACTTCACAACAGGCCTCTGATTTCCCATGGTACGATTCTGCCTGGAAGGTTGTCAACTTCCTGCATTGCTATAGCTGAGCTAAAGAGGGAACAGGGATGGTGGGCCATTCGGAACAGTTCCCGAACTCCTGTTTGAGAAGAAGGGACTAATTCCGGCGGTACAGCAAATGCTTGTTGAGATGTAGCACTTCTTTGTAGAATCATGTCGGTCGGGCAGCTTCTCTTTTACCGGCGCCGCCTGAATTGATATAATCTAATCAGTCAACTGGTAATTGGTTTCCTTTTCTTGCGAACATAGTTAAGAAAGGAATTACAATGCAGGAACAAGAAATTCGGTTCAGGTCAGGTGAATTGGAGCTCGCCGGCACGATAGCTTTGCCAGGCCCGGGTGGACCGTTCCCTGGAGTGTTATTTATAACCGGTTCCGGGCAGGTGGACCGGAATGAAAACCTCAAGAAAATGCGTATCAATGCCTTTTACGATATTTCCCATTACCTGGCCCAAAATGGCATAGCATCTCTCAGATACGATAAGAGAGGAGTCGGGCAAAGCGAAGGTGACCACTGGAAGACCGGGTTCTACGACCACGCCCAGGATGCGCTGGCAGCTTTACAATACCTGAAGCAGCAGAAGGATTTTCAGCCGGAAAACATCTTCCTGCTCGGTCACAGCGAAGGTGCTTTTATCGCCACCAGGCTGGCCGGCAGTGGAGCCGAAGTGGCCGGGATTATCCTGCTAGCCGGCGGTGCGCAGTCCGGCGAGGCAGTGCTAAAATGGCAGGTAGTACAGGTCGCCAGGGGATTGAAGGGGATAAACCGCTGGCTCATCAAAATACTCCGCATCAATGTCTCTAAAGCGCAACAAAAACAGATTGATAAAATCAAACGGTCAAAGAAAAACTCGTTCAGGCAAAACCTTTTCGTGAAGATAAATGCCATATGGCTGCGTGAGTTCATGGCATATGATCCAACCGAGGATTTGCAGAGAATAACCGTGCCCGTGCTGGCGATAACCGGTTCTAAGGATATCCAGGTGGACCCGGCTGACCTTGAGCGAATGGCACACCTGGTCAAAGCTCCCTTCGAGCACCATGTCATTCAGGACATAACCCATATGCTGAGGATCGAGGAGGGCGAGGCGAGTATTTCGAAGTATAAGGAAGAGATAAAGAGACCGGTAGAACCGCAGCTATTAGAAATAGTTTTGCGTTGGCTCAAAAACCGGATTGAGCTAAGAAGCAAACCTCAAAAGTAGATCAACGTTCATGTGATCCTCCATCAGTATCCCAAAGAGTATCGACCATGAGAGTAGACAATAATTATCCGAACAAGGTGTACAGCGATTTTTGGGATTGGCTATTGGACGATTGGTACATCATCTTTTGTTGAGTCTAGCTATATTATCTCATCACCACGACCGAGGCGTAGCGCCGGTTCAATAACCCCTTTTCTATTCATAGCTCCAGTGCGAGCGATGACGTCGACCGGTATATGCGACACGGAGTGGGTGTCAGTGGCCCAGAACCCATGTGGCCAGGTCGGAGACGACTTGGGCTGCGACGTGGCTCGGGACATTGTACTCCGCAGGCGTGCTCTGCCCTGTGCCGGCGAACGGCAGATGGTCGAGTGTTGGATACACCTTGAAGGTAACGTTGCTCTTCCCCGCCAGGGCCGTCTCCCATGGCTGCAACTCGCTGGGCGGCACCTGGTAGTCCCTTCCTCCCTGCGTGAAGAACATGGGAATATCGAGACTCGCAGCAGTCGCCAGTGGATCGTAGGTGCGGAGATCGAGCCAATATGAGGCGGGGACGCCCATCGGCAATTCGGAGGCGGGGGTCGAGAGCGATAGATCAGGCGACTCGGCCAATGCGACCTGCTGCTTGAGGGTGTCTATCTGCTGCTGTTCCTGCTCGGTCAGGTTTCCCTGTAATGAGGCGAGGTATTCGGTCTGCATGAGGATGAGCTGCGGCAGCGTGCTGCTCGCTGTCTCCAGCATGGCGATGCCCGCCAACTGGCCCGGCACCTCTGCGGCGATGCGCGGTGCAAGGTACGCGCCCAGGCTGTGACCGATCAGAAGGACGCGGCTTGGATCTATTTTGGGGGTCGAGCGCAGAAGGGAGATGGCCGCGATCGCATCGTCGGTCGTCTCTTC
>JACWAE010000106.1 GCA_014874385.1 Dehalococcoidia bacterium
AGGGAAAACAGGAAAGGCGACCTTATGGATATCTATGCCGTCCCTGCTAAAGGACAGACTATTCCTGAAGATTCCTGCCTTCATAAAAACAACAGAGATATTGAGCATTTGAACCGGGATTTGGAAAACACTTACGCCTTCTTGAACAAGCGGTTCGGCATCAAAAAAGCGGAGGTTGAAAGAAGGTGGAAAGCCAAATAGGCAATCCATACCATCTGCCTTTGGCTGCGCAGCAATATGAAGGGGGTAGTCCAGAGGCCTCTTAGCTGCAGAAAAGAACAAAGGGACTCCTAACCTTATCCGGCTCGTCCAGTCGGCCAAGCGGAATTACTCTCGAATTTTCACCAACGCTGACCCCTGAAATAGGTTCGTGGTGGGAGGTGTAGGACAGGTTCAGTCGGACAGTCTTATAGTAATCTCCAAAAAGGAGGTTGAAATGATGCCATGTGACATCAAAACGGTTGCTGTAGTCGGTGGTGGGACTATAGGGGCAGGTTGGGTAACACTCTTTGCCACGAAAGGTTACAATGTAAACCTCTACTCACGTAGGGCAGAGACGCGAGAAAGGTCATTGCAACTCTTTAAGTCAAATATTGCCTTCATGGCAACTAAATGTGTCATAGGAGAAAAAGCAGTTGAAGATGCATTGAGTAAGCTTTGTTTGTTTGGAGAGATGAGGCCAGCGGTTGAAAAGGCTGACTTTGTGGTGGAATCGGCGGCAGATGACTTGGATCTAAAGAGAGCTATCTTCAAGGAGTTGGACATTCTCTCGCGTGAAGAAGTAATCCTTGCCAGCAGCTCTTCAGGGCTTCCAATGACAGAGATTCAAAAGGTAACGAAACACCCAGGAAGATGTATTATTGCCCATCCGTGGAATCCGCCCCATTTAATACCACTTGTCGAGGTTGTACCCGGCAAGGATACGGCATCTGAGACTACTGATTTCACCTATAACTTCATGTTAAGCTTGGGTAAAGTACCGGTATTGGTTAAAAAGGAGGTTAATGGCTATATCGGCAATCGGCTTGCTGCCGCTTTATGGCGTGAGGCGATTGATCTGGTGCAGAAAGGCGTTGCCAGTGTAGAAGACGTTGATAAGGCTCTGTATGCGGGACCGGGCATAAGATGGGCGTTTATGGGTCAACATCTTATTTATCATCTCGGTGGTGGCAAAGAAGGTATTGGTCATTTCATCGACCATCTGGGAAGAACCACGTTCAAGTCGATATGGGAGGACATGGCAACCTGGAATCATATATCTGACTCCATGAAAACGATGCTGATTGAAGGTGTTAAAGAGGAGACACATGGTAGACAGATGGACGAGCTAATAAAATGGAGGAACGATGAGCTTATAGAGCTTTTGAAGGTCATATATGGCTAATAAGGAGGTCGATAATGGCTGGCCCTTTAGAAGGCATAAAAGTAGTTGACTTGTCTACCTGGGCGGTAGGACCGGCAACTTGTGAGGTTCTGGGGGATTGGGGAGCCGATGTCATAAAAATAGAACATCCTGAGGGAGGTGACCCAACCCGGGGTTGGCAAGGCATAGCTTGGATGCCGACTGGCTCGCCGTCTAATGTGGGGTGGCTCGCAGATAATCGAAGCAAGAGAAGCATGACATTAAACCTATCAAAAGATGATGCCAAGGAAGTAGCTTACAAGCTGATTGAAAAGGTAGATATTTTTGTTTCCAATCTGCCAGCCGATTCTTTGAAAAAATTGCGTATGGATTATGAGACATTAAAACTTATTAATAATAAGCTGATATATGCTCACGTCACCGGGTATGGAACCAAAGGACCGAGTGCACTAAGACCTGGTTATGACTACACTGCCTTTTGGGCTAGCTCTGGCATAATGTCTCTTATGGGTGAGGCTGGCACGCCTCCCGGTTTTTGTCGTCCTGCCTTTGGAGACCATGTGACCACTGGGTACCTGGTTGCTGGCATACTCGCTGCTTTACATGCTCGGGGAAAGTCGGATATTGGTCAGAAGGTAGATATCACCCTGATGGGGACAGGACTGTGGACGGTTGATTGGCAAACGCAAGCGACTCTTCTTACGGACAATGACGCTGAGAGAGCAAACCGCAAAAGAATGCCTAATCCTATGGCTAATAGCTATCAGGCAAAAGATGGACGTTGGTTTATGCTTTTTATGCTTTTCCCAGAGCGCTTCTGGCCTCCTTTTTGCAAGGCTTTAGATATAGAACACCTGGAACATGACCCTCGATTTGACACTACAGAGAAGCGGACCCAGAACTGTGAAGAACTCATTTCCATTATTGATGAAGTTTTGGCTAGCAAGACTTCGGCTGAATGGGCGTCTATTTTTGAAAAATATGACTTGGTATGGGCTCACGTGCATACTATCTTAGGTGCTATTAATGACCCTCAAACTAAGGTCAACGAATTTGTGGTTGAGGTAGACCACCCGGAAATAGGCAACTTAAAAATGGTGAATTCACCCATCAGATTTAGCGAAACACCGCACGAGGTAAAGATACCGCCCCCTCTGCTGGGACAGCATACCGAGGAAGTTCTCCTGGAGCTCGGTTACGATTGGGATAGCATAGGAAAATTGAAGGAAAAGGGGGTAATAATGTAAAATAGGTAGCCTATCGATTGTCACCCGTTGAATATCTATTTTATTTATTGGTGGGTCGAGACTGTAGTAAGTATTAAAACGGATCCCTACAGATATTATGTTATTGGTCGGTAGCCGCAAAAAGTGAATTACCCCACAGCTTGCTGTGGGGCATCTAGGTTACTCAAACATAGGTAGTTGAGGAGAAGTCTGTCCATGTGTTTGATACTTAATATCATAGACGGCATGCTTTGTCCTTCTTATACTCATGCCGCAGTTATAGTTATACAGGAAAAACCCACTGATAGGCAAGCGTTTTTGCCTCGCCTATCGGCGATCCGCTTTCCTCCCGCCAGCTTGCTGGCGGGTATCCAGCGGAATTTTTTATGATAATCCCGCGCATCGGTATATGATACAATGGTAATATAGCCGGTTGAGGAGTGCAGAATGGCCCATCACAAGGTAGAAAACGGAAAGCTGGTTCCTGCCTCAAAAATTCAGGTGATGATCGATAACTTCTATGCTCGAAACGAACCCATGATATTGCGGGTGTTAGACGCGACAACTCGCTTTTTTGTGAAGGTGAGAGCCAGACCAGTCCTTAAAGTGCTGTCGCGATTGCTGGGTACCGTTTTCCCTACCGGCGAGGTGGTCACTACTGAGCGGGCGATTGATTTTATAGACGCTATATCGGTTCTGGATAAAACTGAGATCGCAGTAGGCCCCTGCATGTGTCAGAAGGCTTTGAAAAAAAGAAATGGGACATATATCAAAGATATGGTGATACTTTACGGTGCAGAGGCATACAAAATGTCCTATCCGGAGTATAAGGACCTGAACCCAGAGGAGGCCAAGGAACTTCTACGCAAACTTCAAGAGGAAGGTCTAATGCCTACCTTTTACTCTTGCCTGCGTTCCGGTGGATGGATATACGCTATCTGCAACTGTGAAGGTAAGATATGTTTTCCGTTCAGGGCGCATCAGGCAGCGGGAGCAGTGCTGTACCCCGGACCTGACATAGTATCCTTGAACAGCGAAGAATGCATCGGGTGTGGTACGTGCGTTGAGCGCTGCCACTTCGGTGCAAACACCTTGGTCGACGGTATCTGTCAGATAGACCTAGCCAAGTGCTATGGCTGCGGCGTGTGCATCCCAACATGTAACGGCCAGGCGAGAAAAATGGTGGAACGCGCTGGCTATCGCCCACGCTACTATCCCGTAGAGTTGGTCAGCAAGGCCGCGGCCTAGTATTTAACAGACTTTCCGTATTTCTCCCTGAGCTCTGTCTTGAGCACTTTCCCCATGGCATTTCGGGGCAGTGCTTCAATGAAGTCCACCGACTTGGGCTTCTTGTAGCTGGCCAGGTGCTTCTTGCAGAAGTCTATTACCTCTTGCTCGGAAAGTGATTCCCCAGGTTTGGGGACAACTATAGCTTTGACACATTCGCCCCAATCTTCATCGTGGACTCCTATGACAGCGCTTTCCATGATTTTCGGATGCTCCAGGAGAACCCCTTCGATCTCAGCCGGGTAAATATTTTCCCCCCCGCTGATTATCATATCCTTCTTCCGGTCTACTATGTAAACGTAGCCCTTTTCATCCATCCTTACTAAATCACCGCCATGGAACCATCCACCCCTCATCGCCTCTCTAGTCGCCTCAGGATTCTTGTAGTACTCCTTCATCACGGTAGAGCTTCGATAGACTGCCTCTCCTACCTGGCCCACGGGAACATCCTTATCGTTGTCGTCCACTACTCTTATCTCGATGAATGGCAAAATCTTTCCCACAGATGTCTCCCGTCCCTCAGATTCGCCGGGCAGAAGACCTGAGACCAATGCACTCATCTCGGTCTGACCGAATAAATCGAAGATTTTGACGTTGGGGAAGTAGTTCTTTATAAGCCTCCTGGTCTCAACCGGCAGAATAGCTCCGGAAGAACCCCACACTTTTAAGGAACGGGTATCATATTTATCGAGATCAGGTACCATCAGGACGAAATTCGTCATGGCAGGTACGAGAACCATGGCATTGATTTTTTCTTTCTCGATAGTCTGCATGATATAAACGGGGTCAAATACCTCTGTAGGCAACACTACTGTGGCGCCCAGGAAGAACATGAACTGGCAAAAACCGAAGGATGCCAGATGAAATATTGGAGGTGCACCAAAAGCTCTGAAATTCCAGAGATCAGACATACCCGGTTCAGTGAGAACAAAAGATGCACCCAGCATCCAGAGGACCATCTCATTCTTGTGAGTTATCATAGCCCCCTTGGGCCTGCCTGTGGTTCCAGCAGTGTACATGATGAATAACGGGTCATCCTCATCTACCAGAATCAGCGGCTCTGTGTTGGGGTACTTGTCAATCCAGCTTTCGAAGTGCAACATGCCCTCTGCAGGTTTCTCACTGATTGAAATGTAGTCCTTAACCTGAGGCAGGTCTTTCTTGATACCCCTCACAATGTCAAGGAAAGCCTCGCCCATGATCAAAGCCCGGGCATCGGACTGGTTTATGATGTATGCCATCTCCTCAGGGTGGATTCGGAAATTAATAGGTACAGCTATACCTCCTATCTTGGCAAGGGCAAAATAGGTCTCCATGAACTGATTGCAGTTGAACGAGAGTATCGCTACCTTGTCACTCCTCTTGATGCCCAGGTCCATAAGGGCATGCGCCAGACGATTAATGCGGGCATTAAACTGCTTGTAAGTCAGGCGCGTCTCGCCGTATACCAGAGCCTCCTTGTCGGGAAATTTACGGGCGTTGCGCGACATCATCTCGCCCAAAAGAAGCCGTCTTCCCAGCGTCTCTTGAACTGCTTGTTTTCCTCTCACAGTTCTCCTCCTTATTACCTTGTCCAGCTTAGATGATATGCCATATATTCTACATGTTTTCAAGTTTTATGTCATTAAAGGGTATGTAACAATAGAGTGTTGTTGCTATATTAAGTTATAATTGCATTGAATTGCAGTAAATGGCTAGAATTTCAAGGAACACTATAATTTAAAGGTCCGCCTGCAGCTCTTTAATTAAACGAGATTTCAGCGAGCAAATCTGGAGGATGCGAGATGAAAAGATTAATCGATTTGAGCGTACCCACAGAAGACAGCTCCAGCGAACCTATTCCGGTGAAGGTGAGCCATGAGGAGCACAGGCTGAGCGTCGAGGTGATGAAGATGTTCTTCGGTTGTGCCGAGGGGGACTTGCCTGAGGGATTAGGCTGGGCCAATGATACAGTGGCCATGATTTCTCATGCTGGAACCCACGTTGATGCACCCTGGCATTATTCTCCGATCTCTGAGGGGAGAAGGGCCAGAACCATCGATGAAATGCCCCTGGAATGGTTCTATAGTGACGGAGTAGTACTGGACATGAGACATAAGCCGCGTGGCTCGGGCATCAGCATTGATGACCTTAAGAAAGCCTTAAGCAGAATCAAATATGAGATTAAGCCCCGGGACATTGTTCTGATACAAACTGGGGCAGACAAATTATGGGGGAAACCGGAATATTTCGAAGCTGGATGTGGAATGACCAGGGATTCTACCATCTGGTTAATCGAGAAGGGTGTCCGGGTTATGGGAATTGATGCCTGGGGATGGGATCGACCATTCTGGGCTCTAAAAGAGGAATTCGCTCGGACAGGAGATAAGAATTTACTGTGGGGCGCGCACTTTGCGGGCATAGAGAAAGAATACTGTCATATAGAGAAGCTTGCTAATCTGGACCAGCTCCCACGCCCCTTCGGTTTTAAAGTCGTTTGCTTTCCAGTTAAACTCACAGGTGGAAGCGCTGGCTGGAGCCGCGTAGTGGCTATACTGGAGGATTGAACTAGGCCTCACTCTATGAAGCCAACAAGCTAGCTACGGTACAGTTTGTGATTGCCGTCAGTTATAAATGCTGCGTTTCAGACTTGATTGGATACTTAAGGGGTTCTAAAATTTCACTTTGCTTATGCCCTTAAGGCCAAGAATCTGCCTTGCATCATCGGGTGTGGCAATTTCTCTTTCGAACAGCTCGGCGATTTTGCGGATTTTCTCTACTAACTCAGCATTGCTCTTGGCCAGCACCTTATATTTGACGAATATGTTATCTTCTATCCCCACTCTCACATGGCCTCCCATGGCCATCCCTACGGCCCCCAGGTGGAACTCTGCGGGATAGCCGATACCGATGACGGACCATGTATAGTTATCCGCACCTAACCATCGATGCGTTTCTGTCTGAAGATGAGTCAGTTCGTACGCAGTGGAGAACGTACCGCCCAGAACTCCCAGGACATATTGTATATGCACGGGCAAGTCCAACCAGCCCTGTCTGGCGATAAAGCCCATATTATAAATTCCATTTGTACCGTAGATTTCGACCTCTGGCTTGACGTTGTGCTTTTTCATGGTTGTGGTAAACACTTCCAGGTCTGCGAAAGTGTTTTTAAAAACGAAATCCTTGGACAATTCCACCACCAGTTTCTCCCAGGGATACTTCCATTCCTTGATCCTCTCTGCAACGGGGAACACGCTGAAGTTCATGCTCTCAATGTCCAGGGAACACATTTCGGGCTCAAACTCGGGAACAACTGCTATCCTCTGCTCCGCTGTCATGCCAAACCCGCCACCGGTGGTGGCGCAAATCACGACATTGCATTTTTCCTTGATTTTCTTGAGGGTTTCCCTCCAGATATTCAAATCAGCAGTCGCACTGCCATCTTCTGGATTCCGTACATGAACGTGGACTACCGCGGCTCCTGCTTTGTATGCTCTATATGCTTCGTCAGCTATCTGTGCCGGAGTTATAGGTAGGTAGGGCGTCTGAGATGGACCTACCGCAGAACCAGTCAAGGCGCAGGTGATTATCAGTTTGGGCATTCTGGCCATACTATCTAACCTCCTTCAAGTTCTCTCTAATTTCTATGTCCTTCTTTTTATTGTCGAAATACACCTGATTATCATCTCCCGACTCAAGCGGGTGTGAAGCATCTTATGTCTGACAGTTCCCCTTTGGTCACCTCTCGCCACTGCACCTTAACTTTAAGCCCTTCAGTTATGTCCCGGGGTTTAATCCCTTCAAGCGGCATAAATATTGTCGAATCCGCCTTCTCTAACTTTATTGCCCCGATTATCTGTGGTTTCTCTAAATCCTGTAAGTTACCCTGGCCATCCAATTTCACATGGGCTTTGGTATAGCTCACCAGGGTCCCTTTTCCGGAGAGGTTTATCAGATTTTTCTCTTCTATTTTTGCGTAGCATTTTCCACATCTCGACCTTGGAGGCACATAAGTATATCCGCATCCGGGGCATTTTGCCGCCAGGATTCTTCTATTGGCGAGTTCTTGGATAAACTTTTGCATCAGGAAGCCGGTTGACCAACTGAAGTTAGCCACAAACGGCAGGGACTGTACCTCAACGATATCCGATTTGCTTTTCATCGTTTCTATTCCTCCCAGTAATCGACAATGTTATCCGCTTTTCCTCAAATAGGCTCAACACCTTCTAAATCACTTAGCGCACCCTGCGGCTTTTTCGCCCAGACAGCTTTAACCCTCATCCCTATATGAACTGTTTTCGGATCTGCGTTCAGCAGTATTGTATCCGCGTTTGAGTCTGAGCCATCGAACTTAACGAAGATTGGTATGACCACCTCACCGTCCTTTATCAAGCCTGCTTCCACCGGGTCCATTCCGATTACCTTCAATTTTCCTTTGAATATGGGAGGGCTTACTACGAAGCAGGTAATAGTACCCTTATCGCTAACAGTCTTTCGCTCATCCATTATGCGATGACATCTTCCGCACAAGTTCCTCGGCGGCACAATCACTTTTGCACAACCCGGGCAGAATGAGCCGATCAATTTCTTCCGTTTCAGACCCTTAACATATTCTTCCAGGAGTCTGGAACCCTTATAGTGATAAGCACTCAGGATCCATGTACCTTCCACACCGATTGTCTGCGGTCGTTCGTCTTTTAAATATCCCATCGTTGTTACCTCCTCGGGGAGTCCCCTAAAACTGTGACTGTGGTGTAATTGGTTACGCCCCCCCACCCATGGGCAACGGCATTGCGCACTTTCTTTGGGACCTGATGCTCTTCCGCCTTACCCATTATCTGCAGAGCGCACTCCAGAATGCGCTGCAGGGCGGATGACCCGATGGCGTTGGTAGCATTGACGCCGCCTGATGGATCCAGGGGCATTCTTCCATTAATATCGGTCTCACCTTTTTCCAGAGCTTTCCACGCTGTGTTTTCATCGAACAAGCCCAGTCTTTCAGCAAATATCAACTCCTGACTTGGAAATGGCTGGTATATCTCCGCCATGTCAATCTCTTTTTGGGGATTATCTATTCCCGCCATCCTGTATGCCTTCACTGCTGAGAGCCAGCATCCCCTTTGCTCAGAAGGATCGGTTACTCCAACACCGCCCATGTTTTCGCTCTGTAGCTGGTTTTCCTCATCGGAATAGGAGGCGAGCCCTTTGAACCAGGCCGGTTGCCTGGCCTTTTTTCTTGCTATGGTTTCTTCTGCTACTACGATTGCTGAGGCGCCATCGCTTGCCGGGCAGACGTGTCCATACCTGAAGGGATACGTGATTATCTCGGTTTTGGCAATATCCTCAGGAGTGCACCCCGGCCATTGAAGATGTGCATACTTGTTCTTGGCAGCATTTCGCCTTGCCTTTGCCGCTACCATATCGAAGTGCTCGATACCGCATCCGGACCTGTGCATGTAGAATGTCGCCTGGTAAACGGCAACTCCGGCAGCCGCTCCTACCACAGAGGTGGCAACCAGGTTCTTAAGGTTCAATCCATAACGGCTGGCGTGAAATATATTGCCTAGAGCTACGTGCGTGAGCCCGGTTGTGGCACCGGCCTCTTTGCTATCTGAGTGTTTTTCCCAGGCAACGGCTACAACTACATCGTGAAGTCCCGAGGCAACAGTATAATAACCACCCTGTCCAACTGAGCCCCCGGTCGTCCCACCAGTGGCAATCCTTAAGACCGGTTTCCCAGCGGCACCGATCCATTCACCCAGCCATTGTTCAGGCTGGGCAATGCCCTCGAATCCCGGCATATTGCCCACAACAAAGGCGTCTACCTCACGCAGACTTACCTTGGCATCTTCCAGAGCATTGTAGACTGCTTCTGATACCAGTTCAGCAATGTTAACATCTCTTCGCCTACTCGTATGTTTGGTTTGCCCGCAACCGATTATGGCAACATTTCTCTTCATGATCCTTGGCCTCCCAATATGTAAACTGTATTCTTCTGGGCGCAAATCCCGAATTGTCCGTGGGCAAGAGCCCTACGGACATCAGGCACTTGATATTTACCTGCTTCGCCTCTTATCTGCTTTGCCGCTTCGATCACCCTAACCAATCCTGTAGCACAAGTGGGGTCAGCACCGAGCGCTCCGCCACTTGGATTCACTGGCATACTGCCGTCTCTGCGAGTTGTGCCCCTTTCAATCAGCTTCTTACCCTCGCCCTCTTTACATAAACCCAGGGCTTCATAAATCATCAATTCCTCATGCGCGAATTTCTCGGAAACCTCAGCGACATCCAACTCCGACAACGGATTCTTTATACCAGCCATCTTGTAGGCTGTTCGGGCAGCCGTTTGGAGGGAATCAAGCCTCTCTCTATTTCTGTCCCGAAGATAGGGGTCCTGGCAAGTTCCGACTCCTTCTATCCACACGGGTTTATCGGTGATCTTCTTGGCTTTCTCCTCAGAGGCAAGTATTACAGCACACGCACCATCGCTGATAGGAGACATCGTTAGCTCTCTAATGGGATCATAGAAGACTTTTGAACTCATTACCTCTTTCACACTTAAATCAGGCATCTTCCTGTGCGCGTAAGGATTCTTGGAGGCATTGGTGACGTTCTTGACGGCTACCATTGCCAGATGCTTTTCCGAGACACTGTATCTGTTCATGTACAGCCTCGCCTGAAGAGCGGCAGCAGCGATATCATTGAGTACGCCTATCTGCCGGTCAAATAAGGGATCAAGTGTATAATAGGATACTTGATGGGGATTCAGAGTCGAGCCCTGTGTATGTGCTTCTACCAGAGCTATATCGTGGCTGCTGGCAAGGATTTTCATCAAAGCATAATACAGTGCAAAAGTCCCGTCTTCCTCTACCTTTGATTCATCTTTCATGAAAGCACCTACAGCCATGCTCAGAAAGACGCTCGAAATAGTCCTGCCATCCAGAAAATCCGTAGAGGCAGTGACCACGGTATCCAGATCCTCTCTAAGGATGCCGGCATTGTGCAAAGCCTCTTTGCAGACCTCAAAAACCATGTCCTCTCTGGTTTTCTGCATATTATGCTGATGATGGGATTGAGCATATCCAACTATTGCAACTCTTCTCCTCATTCTTGCCTCCTCATGCACAATTAATGGAAGAAATCCACGCTTTTAATTCAGGGCAACTTGTTGTTGGGATAAGCTATACCTCCGAGGTTCACCATCTTGACTGAGAATGGCTCTTTGGACTCGTCTTAGAGGACACTATAATATCCCCGTATCATTTGACTGTCAACTGTCTACTGTCTACAAATGCATCATCGAAGATACACTGCATCCAACTTGTCGTTTGCGCTTTTCTCTAAAATAGGTTCTAGTCCAGCGTTGCGGTGTTCATCCCCACCATCAAAAGTCTATCATTGGCCCCTCTATCGACCACTTCGACGCGGGTCAAGGCCGTATCACTGGTCTTGCGCAGCAACCTAGCCCTGGTTTGGAATGGGCCAACCTTTCCCTGAGACAGATAGTGTATGGTCAAATCCTTCGTTATCAAGGGTTGACCTGTAGCTGCGCGAGCCGCGCACTGCCCCGCTATGTCAGCAAGAAGAGCAACAATCCCACCCTGGATCGCACCGAAGCTGTTACGTACGTAATCACTCATTTTGATTTCGACGATGCCTGCCCTGTCATCCAGAATCTGGAGCCCAACTTCATCAAGATAGCGCCGATGCAGACCTGAGCCCTTAACAGCGAAAGTGGTAGCGCTGACCGAGTCTATTTTGACTTCCAGCGTATCCTTTTTTCGGGGGAGCCTTGAGAAAGCCATGACTGCGCATCCGACTGATGTACCAGGTCGCGTTGACCTGCTCGAATCTGCACTGATATCAACATTGATTACATTCATTGTTTGTCCTGCTCTAATGACCATCCCGGATGCGACAATAGTGCCTGACGTTGCTGGTCTTGTTGTATATATCGAGAGATCGGCTGTAGCAATCCAATCTGGGTAGACCGTCCTTATTGCGAGGGACGCGCCAAGAATATCCATGAGTGTTGCTACAACACCAACGTGCACACCGCCCCGGTCAGTACAGATCTCGGGCACGACTGGCGCTTGTACGATACAGCGCGCGCTGTCTGGAAATTCAACTGAGATGAGGAGGTCTCGCAGCATGTGATGCAGCGGCGGATAGTCACTTATGATGACCTCGCTTAGTTTATTATTCTCCATTGCTTTCCTATTCTATGTTTTTAGGTAATAGTCAGCTATCGACGTAGGGCGAGAGCGGACCATTCCTGCATGTAACATCAGCTTCAAGAACATTGAACGGTTGTCCCTATGTTAACCGACGCATCTAGGTTAATCAAGTCTGGAACTTATGAAGTCGTTTACTAACGGGCAGTTCAGAGGGGGCACAGGCATATGGTTATGGTATGTAAAGTGCTGGAGCCACATGGATTAATCCGAGCTGAGGTAGATAAAGCTGCTGATCCGACATCACCTTTCATCGCCGCTGGTCGTTTGTGCTTCAATTCTCTAGAATATTTTCAGAACTGCTTCTTTGCCCGCGCCGGTGAATTTGCAAGCGACATGCTAAATTACACGGATATACCACCACAGATTCAAATAAGTGAGATAGTCAAATAGAAAGGCAGATACTATAGTGAGCAGGCTCGGTCTTGAAGCTAATCTACAGGAAATTGAAGTTATTGATATTCTCAGTATCTCTCAGGATTTTCTCGACTGCGTGCCTGGCCTTTTCATCCCCGATAGATTCCACCTGGGATACTGCTAATCCCGATTCGTTTTGCCTGTCTTTCCAGGTGACAACATATCCTGGAATAGTGGCATAGAGGAAACTACCCGATCCACAACATGCAGTATCGACAACGGCCATTCCGATTACACAAAGGACATGCTTTCCATTGTACTCGAGCCTCAATTCCTTTTGCGGAGTATACGTTCCGCTGATTGATTGTATATCTTGTCCCAGTTTCTGATGAACGTAATCCTGCATCATTTTATCTCCTCCGCCTTTTCTCGCATCCCACATCTTCTTTATGCCTGGGGGTGCTTTACCCCTCACCAATTTAGTGACATTGTAGACGAAAACCCTGTCAATGTACACAACTTTTATCACATGTTACTATGCGTCTAAACTTATATAGCCTTCCTCAAATACCTTCACGTGGTGCTCCATACTGTCCCACGAGTTTTATATTAGACGGCCTATGCCGAGATACTGCTTCCTTAATTACTGATTACGACGAAGCCACCGTGGCTGACTACACCCGGTCCCAGCCTCTTGACAAATGTTTATAGATATGTTACGATATATCGTGATGTATAGAAAGTATATTGAAAGGAGTCGGGCGCTATACCGGATATGATAGCGCCAGGTTGAATTAGAGGAGGTGAGCTATGTCATGGAGGCATGCATTTGAATTTGAGAAACGGGGGCGCATGTTTGAGAAAGGTGATTTCAAGTACGTAATCTTGGACATATTGAGGGAGAAGCCGAGTCACGGTTACGAGATTATCCGTGCCCTGGAGGACCGTTTCTACGGCTTCTATACTCCCAGCGCCGGTACGGTCTATCCCACGCTGCAGATGCTTGAGGATATGGGCTATGTCAAATCCTCAGAGCAAGATGGGAAGAAGACTTATACTATCACGGAGGAAGGCCTCAAATTTCTTGAGGAGCGAGAGCCAACCATGGACAGGATAAAAGAACATATGAGAGGCTGGTGGTGGGCAGAAAATCGCGATGAAATAAAGGAGATGGGGCGCGAGCTGGGGCGCATAGGGCATGCTATTGGCCGTAAGGCCCACCGCATGGACCGTAAGAAACTGGTGCGCATAAGAGAGATTGTATCTCAGGCCTGTAAGGATATTGATGCTG
The DNA here is from genome assembly GCA_014874385.1 of Dehalococcoidia bacterium. Taxonomy (GTDB): domain Bacteria; phylum Chloroflexota; class Dehalococcoidia; order SZUA-161; family SZUA-161; genus JACWAE01. Next base: position 13,738 of record JACWAE010000106.1, read on the forward strand.
TTCTCGAACAGTAGGACAAACCTTCAATGATGAACAGAGGAGGGTTAAAATGGGTTACTTCTCTATACCTGCTGCCACCGGAGGATTCTTCTTCAGCTCCTGGCTGCTGATGATTTTCTGGGGAATCATCGCTCCTGATTTTGGCCTGGAAACCGTAGGATACAAGATGGCCATGCTCATTACCATAGCCATATGGCTGGTGGTTGCTCCCCTGGCTGCCGCTATAGCCAGGAAACGAGTTTGGAAATGGCACGCGAGGCATTGGACTTCTTGATGTAAATCAACTGCTTCTGATTGTCTACGCGCGTTTCTCGCCCTGACCAAGTATGATTCCTCAGGGGCTGCGCGAGCCTGGTGACCCTCCATGCCTGGAATGATGATATAATAGCTGCTTATGGGATGATTATCATTCGGGCAAAGAAGGGGCGCATGGAGCTTGAAAAGCAGTTAGATTATCTATTCAATCCGGGCTCGGTGGCATTGATAGGGGCTTCCAACAATTTGGCTAAATGGGGTTTTCACATCCTCAGCCTCCTCATCGCTAAAGATGGACGGCATATCTATCCTGTAAACAGGAATGGAAACGAAATACAGGGTTTGAAAGCTTATCAGAGCGTAAGCCAGGTGCCCGGACCTGTAGACCTTGCCGTCATCACTGTACCTTTTATTGAAGTACCCGCAGCTATGGAGGACTGTGCCAGGAAGGGGGTCAAGGTCGCTGTCGTCATCTCCGGAGGTTTTGCCGAGACAGGCGGTGAGGGGGCCGGAATCCAGCGGGAAGTGGTAGAAATCGCCAGGAGAGCAGGGATACGTTTCGTTGGCCCCAACTGTATGGGCCATTTCGATACCTCTGCGGATTTTTTCACCGTACCATATTTGCCTCCGGTCAGCAAAGGGCCGTTAGCGCTCATCGCTCAGAGTGGAAACACCAGCCAGTCAATAGTCTATTTAGCTTGTGAACTAGGGCTGGGGTTCAGCAAATATGTTAGCAGCGGCAACGAGGCTGATTTACACTTTGAGGACTATATGGAGTATCTGGCCCGGGATGATGAGACCAAGATTATTCTGGGCTATATCGAGGGGCTCAAGGAAGGCAGGCGCTTTTTCAAGCTGGCTAGAGAGCTTACCCGCAAGAAGCCCGTAGTCATTATGAAAGCGGGGCGTACGGAGGCTGGAGCCAGGGCAGCGCGGTCGCATACAGCGGCCTTAGCCGGATCGGATGTTGTCTGCGAAGCAGCACTCAAGCAGTCCGGGGTGATTAGGGTAGAGGAGGTCAACGAACTAATAGATGTGGCACTGGTTCTTTTAGGCCAGCCACTGCCCCGAGGCAGGAGAGTGGGCGTGCTATCGGCAGGCGGCGGCGCAGCCGTGATAGCTGCGGATGCCCTGATGAGGCAGCATCTGGAACTGCCCCAGCTATCTCCAGGCACGATAGATAAACTTAATTCTTTGCTGCCGTCAAGGTGGTCCCACGTGAACCCTGTCGAGACCGGCGGAGACCCGTTCAGCTACGCATGTCTCTGGGCGCTGATGGAAGATGAAAACGTAGATGCTGCGTTCGTGATAGGCGGCGGGGGAGTGACTGGCAGCTATGCCAAATGGGTCAGCCTTCCTGCTTCGGTGAGTAATCAGATAGAGCAATATTTAGAAGAAGCTGAGGTCGGCGAGTTAAACGATGTGGACAAATCGATGGAGTCGATGAAAAAATACCAGAAGCCCATAATTTTCGCGAATATGGGCGTCCCCACTCCGAGAAAAGGCAAAGTCTATGAGAAGCTGCAGAAGGAATACATCATACCTTTTCTTACGCCGGAGAGGGCGGCTAAAGCGCTTTCTCACTTAGTACAGTACAGTGAATACCTGAGAGCATAAAGCGGACTTCTATTTGTCAGGATTGTGCTATAATATCCAATACTTTCTTGTTATTGGTGTGAAGTGATGCGGATAGGTATCCCCAGGGGTCTGCTCTACTACCAGTACTTCCCGATGTGGAAGACGTTCTTCGAGACATTGGGAGCGGAGGTAGTAGTATCGCCTCAAACCACACAGGAGATGCTTGACCAGGGATGCTCCAGAGCGGTGGGCGACATATGCCTTCCGGTCAAGGTCTTCTGCGGTCATGCGCTTTCCCTGGCAGGCAAGTGTGATTATGTGTTCGTACCCTCGATCCACAGCCCGCGGAAGGGCGTCTATAACTGCCCCAAATTTATTGGCTTGCCTGATATAGTTAGAGCGACAGTTCCAGAATGTCCTCCTGTTCTCGATCCTGACATAGATGCCAACGAAGGGAAGAAACAGCTTTACGAAGCTGCCTATAAACTGGGCTCCATGTTTACACAGGACCGACCAAAAATCGAGGGTGCTCTGAACAAAGCCCTGGAGGCGAATCGAGCATACCGTGCTCACATGGAGCGCGAGGGATTGACTCCTGTCAAGTCGATAGAGACAATGTTCCCGGAGTATCGAGTGGAGACCAGAGGCAATGGCTCTGCCTCTGTCATTACTGTTGCGGTAATAGGGCATCGCTATCTGCTGTATGACGAGCACATCAGTCACCGCCTGGTGCAGCGCCTGACCCAGCTTGGAGTCAAGACCGTTTACGCCGAAATGGCCGGGGAAGATAAGCTACGGGCCTCGATGCTGGAACTGGTGGACAAGCCTTACTGGGGATATGAAGAAGAAATTGTCGGTGCCGGGGCACACTACATACTGAGCGATGCCGATGGCATAATCTCTGTTGCAGCATTTGGCTGTGGCCCTGATTCGGTAATGCTGGAGCTTGTGCAGCGTGCGGCCAGGAGATTGAATAAGCCATTCCTTAAGCTGATACTCGATGAGCATACAGCGGAGGGCGGCCTAGTCACCAGGCTGGAAGCCTTTGCCGACATGGTCCGCCGGACAAAGCAGCCGACTATAAAATCCGTTCATCTCGCCCGTCCTTTCCGACAAGAGAAGGACGGGATCGGCGTGCTGGGCATACCCAACATGAGAACGATCGCTCCTGCATTCAGGGTGCCCGCGAAGTTGGTTAACATAAAGCTTATCGTGCCCGCCGTTACCAAGAATACCCTTTCCCTGGGCACGAGGTACTCGCCTGAATTCGTCTGCCTCCCCTTCAAGGTTATCTTAGGCTGCTTCATCGAGTGCCTGGAGGCTGGCGCAGATACCCTGTTCATGGTCACGAGCTCTAATGCCTGCCGCATGGGATATTATTCGAAAGTGCATGAGGAGATACTGCGTGACCTGGGTTATGATTTCAAGTTTCTCCGGCACAAGAGCTCTGATAAGGGCATACTGGGCGTTTTGAGGACGGTCCGAAAGTGCACTAACCACGCTCCCTGGCGCAATGTTGTCGCTGCCTATAACCTGGCGACCAGCAAGATGAAAGCGCTGGATGACCTGGAGAGAAAGATAGTAAAGGTTCGCCCTGTAGCGCAGGACAAGGCGCTAACCGAGCGTGTTTTTCACGAGGCGATTGATGCGATAGATGAGGCAACGGGCCTTCTCTCATTAAGGTGGGCAGTACATACTTATCTCAAAAAGTTGGACCAGTTGCCAAGGGACCCTTCGATTGTGCCACTCAGGGTGGGCATCGTCGGTGAGATGTATGTAGTTCTGGAACCTTTCTGCAACTTGAACCTGGAGGTAGAGCTAGGTAAGCTCGGGGTCGAGGTAATGCGGACGAGAGCAACCTATTTATCAGAGTGGACAAGTATCAAGTCCTACATGGGCGTGCTCAATAGCGAGAAGAAAAAGATGGCAAAATATGCTTACCCTTACCTGAGACGCGATGTGGGTGGTCACGGACTCGAATCTGTGGCGGAAAAGGTGCATCTGGCGCGCGAAGGATACGATGGGGTGGTGCATCTAACGCCTTTCACGTGCATGCCTGAGACCATAGCTCAAAACATTATGCCGTCAACGAAGGAGAAAATACCTGTGTTAACCCTGATCTGCGATGAGCAGGCAACCAAGACGGGCATGCTGACCAGATTGGAAGCCTTTGTTGACCTCCTGGAACGCAGGCGGCGGAGTAATTATGGAAAGCAAACACGAGTCTAAGGAGAGCTCATGGAAGCCTATCTGGGTGTCGATGTTGGTTCGGTAACTACCAAGTACGCCGTGCTGGATAAGGATAACCAACTGGTCACCGCTGTTTACGTATTAACCCAAGGCAAACCAATTGAAATGGTGCAGTATGGGCTGAAACAGATTCAGCAGCAGTTGCCCAGGGATGTTGATATCTGCGGAGTCGCTACCACGGGCAGCGCCCGCTACCTGGCCGGGGTGATACTGGGCGCTGACCTGGTCAAAAATGAGATCACCACTCATGCCGTGGCTGCTCTATTGCGCATTCCTGAAGTACAAACTGTACTGGAAATCGGGGGTCAGGACAGCAAGATTATCGTCGTCAGGGATGGGGTGGTAACTGATTTCGCTATGAACACGGTATGCGCGGCGGGCACGGGCAGCTTCCTTGACCATCAGGCGATACGGCTTAATATGAACATCTCTGAGTTCAGCGAGCGGGCGCTGGAGAGCAAGAACGCGGTGCATATTGCCGGGAGATGCACAGTTTTCGCTGAATCGGACATGGTCCACAAGCAGCAAATGGGGTACAGTATCGAGGACATTATCTACGGCCTGTGCCAGGCACTGGTGCGCAACTATCTCAACAATGTCGGCCTGGGGAAAGAGATTAAACCGCCCATAGCATTCCAGGGCGGGGTAGCCTTTAACAAAGGCATTGTAAAAGCTTTTCGAGAGGAACTCGGCACCGAGATAATTGTCCCGCCCCACCACGAGGTTATGGGGGCCATAGGCGCAGCGCTGCTGGTGCATGAAGAGGTAGCCAAGAGCAGCCTCAAGACCAAGTTCCAGGGATTTCGCATCAGTGACGCCAAGTACCATACCTCTTCATTTGAATGCAAGTCATGTCCCAACATTTGCGAGATAGCGCGACTCTCTGAGAACGGCCGGGTCCTGGCGCAGTGGGGCGGCCGTTGCGACCTCTGGGAGAGAACCCCGGCGAAGCAATAGGGAAACTTCCTCTCGCCAGACTTCTTTGCCTCCTGATTCGCGATAGCTGCCTATTCAGGTATAGCATGGCCCGGGGCTCACATTTTGGCATTTTTAAAAATTTCGGAGTTGCGTGTCGCAGGCATCTCGCCACGCTGCGTTCATTCTAGTCTTAACGCAGTGGGGACTGCCCGATTTAGGAACGTTCCTAAGTTGAGGAACGATTTCCCCGGAACGAAATCCAGCGGTGAAACCCCTTATTCAGTTTATCAGTAAAGTCAAAACTTTACCGAGCCAGCCGGCAATCAGCCTCAAGCGTGGCTCTAAAAAGTCGGTAGTTTCGGGCACCGAACCCCGATGAGTTTGGTGCAATAATAGAACATAAGTTCTTAACTGTCAAGAGGAAGATGTCGCAGGAACGGTTCACCGCAGAGGGCACGGAGGGCGCAGAGAAAATGATTTCAACGCAGAACAGTGGCTTGCCAGTCTATTTGAGGCTTTGCGAAAAGAGCGCTCGGAAAAGTAACTGGGTAAGCATTAATTCGGAGGGCTCAGAACGGACTTGGGTTTCGGAGTATTGTACGCTATTGCGATATTCTACCACGACATGTATAATAAGCAAGATATCTTCAGGATATATAGACTTGGGCTAGTAGAAATATTACCAGATGTTAGCATTAAGGTTATTCAATACTAAAAATTTTTTGCCTGGAAAATTTAAATACCGTAACATAAGGGTATACCACATAATAACATACAACTAACATAACAACTTGACAAATCATGTATATTATGGTACAAGAGGGTTGTTCTGGAGGTAATATATGAGTGACACAGAGATGCCAAAGATTTGGACACCCGAAGAAATTGCTGACTATCTGAAAGTAAACAAGGATATTGTGCTTCAGGAGCTTGAGCGAGGAAATCTAGAAGGATTCAAAGTTGGCAGCGAGTGGAGATCATCTGACACTGACCTATTAGCCTATATGAGTAAGGGAAGATCAAGAACACAGAATTACGCAATCGAAAGTAAGAGTATGGCACAGGATACGCCAGGTGGACAATTTATCGAGGCAGAGCCTTTCGAATACGCGTGGCCTAAGACGGGTGGTGGACAATACATTGAACGCTTCAACAAAGCTTATGAGACTACCCGAGAGTTTGACGGTGAGCAATTGACATTCAAAATCGGCTTTGGCGAACGTGAAGCAGCAGGATTTTTACGGCCTCGAGTGGTTGTTTGGCTCGAGAATAGAGCACTGGTGGAGTTTGCGGGTGGCAATAACTATAAATCCAACGGTCTCTTAGCAAGCATCATAAAATTGCCTGATGGGAAACAGGTCTCTAACTATCGCAAGGTTCCTGCCGATTATGCAGGGTTCCATATTGAGAGGTACGATTCTATCGTGAAAGGGCCATATGCAAGTAAAGGTTTGGCGATAGTTGTACATAAGGATGACCTTGAGTCCATGCTACGCCATGCAATGATAAGGGCGAGATGGAAGGAGCTTATATAGCTGGGACGCGAAGTGTTTGAGATGAAGTCCGAATTGATAAGCCATAAACTCTAACACGAAGTGGCGGATAAATCCTCTAATATCAACCTTGAGGAGGTGGAGGTATGAATAACGAAGAGCTTAAGCAAATGTGTCTCTCTCTCTTGCAAGTTGATACAGAAGAACAGGTCATCAAAATACTAAAAGACAAGGGTTTTTGGGATTCCCCAGAATCATGGAGATACTATGGCGACAGAGAAGACAACTATTCTGCTATAGGTAATCAGCAAAGTCGGCCCGAAGCAGCACTTGTTGAAAAGGTGGTTAACTCTGTAGATGCGGTGCTAATGAACAAATGCTGGCTCAGTGGTACTTCACCAGAGGATGCCAATGCTCCCAAAAGTATCCATGAAGCAGTTGCACTCTATTTTGCTGGGGATGCCAAAAAATTTGAAACTCAGGGGCATATTGCGTACTGGAGTCCTCAAAAAAGAACCGAGGTTTCTCGTCTCATAACGCTTGCAGCTACAGGAGCAACCGCAGGTTCGAAAGACTCCACTAATCCATGCTTTATTATTAGTGATTGTGGAGAAGGACAGACACCCAACTCCATGCCCTCAACTCTACTATCCCTGGACAAGAAAAACAAATTCAAAATACAGTTTGTGCAAGGTAAATTCAATATGGGAGGGACTGGTGTACTTCAATTCTGCGGCCATCACAAGCTTCAGTTTATAGTAAGCCATAGAAACCCCCAAATTGTGAATTCGGCGACGTCTGATGATTCGGCGGGAATGTGGGGTTTCACAGTCATCCGTCGCGAAGACCCTGCCCCTGGAGGAAAGAGTTCAATTTATACATACTTGGCTCCCTTGGGTGCCAATCAGAAACCGCGCAACGGGGAAATCTTGCGTTTCAACTCAAATAGCCTTCCTATTTTGCCATCTGGCAAAAATGCCTACGGTCGTGAAGCAGAGTGGGGTACGGCAATCAAGCTCTATGAATATACTTCTACCGGATTTCGAACAATGATGTTTAGAGATGGCCTCCTTTCTCGATTAGATATTATGCTACCTGAAATTGCTTTGCCAATGCGTCTTCACGAATGTCGAGATTACAAAGGCCATGCAGGAAGTTGGGAAACTACCCTAAGTGGGTTAAGTGTTAGGCTTGATGACGACAAAGCAGGGAACATTGAAGAAAACTTCCCAACAACTTCTCTCCTTGGGGTAGCTGGTGAACAAATGACTGCCAAAATTTATGCATTTATGAAGGGTAAGGCAGAAAACTACAGGAAGAATGAGGGAATAATATTTACTGTTAACGGTCAGACCCATGCTTATATACCCCGAACTTTCTTCAGTAGAAAAAATGTTGGTATGGGTCGTCTTGATGGCTCAATTCTAGTGATTATCGATTGCAGTAAACTCACCGGGAGAGCACGTGAAGATCTCTTTATGAACAGCCGCGACAGATTGAGGAATGGAGATCTGCGTGATGCCATTGAACATCAACTCGAACTTATGATAAGAGATCATCAGGGACTTAAAGAATTGCGTGAGAAGCGCAAACACGAGGAAGTTGCTTCAAAGACAGCCGATTCTAAGCCTTTAGAAGAAGCGCTAAAGTCAATACTAAAGTCGTCCCCTTCCCTGGCGTCAATATTTCTGACTGGGACAAAACTGTCTAACCCTTTCAAGACAAAGGAGGTGTCTTCTGATGACACACCATACAAAGGTAAGCTTCATCCCAGTTACTTCAAGTTCCAGAAACTTCAATATAAGGAAAAACTTGAACGCGCAGCTGCAATTAACATGAAATGTAGAATCACCTTTGTAACCGACGTGGTGAACGATTATTTTGCCCGCTTAGAGAATAAAGGTATATTTAGCTTGTGCATTCTTAATGTAGCTGAAACAAAAAAAGTCGATAGCTATAGCCTTAATCTACAAAACGGGAAGGCTTCGCTCAACTTGAAGTTACCCGGAAATTGTTCCGTCGGCGATGTCATAGCATATCAGGCGGAAGTTACGGACGATACGTTGCCCGAGCCATTTGTCAATGTATTTGTACTCACGGTGGGACCACCCCAGCAAGTAACAGCCGGTGGCGGTAAGAAGGGTAAGACGCCAACAGATAAGGACGGAAACGAACAGGAAGCCGCCGTAGGAATAGCGATGCCTGAAATAAATGATGTATATGAGAAAGATTGGGAAAAACGAAAACACAAATTTAACCAATTTTCAGCCCTCGAGATAATACAGGAAGAAGCTGCTGAAGTTGAAGGCAATGGAAGTCCCGCTGTCTATAGCTTCTGGATAAATATGGACAATATATACCTCAAGACCGAGATGAAATCCAGCAAGATTGCTCCAGAACTCCTAAAGGCGCGGTTTAAGTTTGCCATGGCATTGATAGGAATGGCGTTGATAAGAGGAGACGCTATGTCGGATAAATTAAAAACTGATGATGAATCAGGAGGTCAGAATGCTAATGACGGAACACTGAATTTAGACGAGCGTGTATTCCAAATTTCAGCAGCTGTAGCCCCTATCATTTTACCTATGATAGAATCTCTCGGTGCACTTAATGAAGAGCAGTTCACTGTAGGCAGCCAAGTTGGTGATGATGAATGAGACGCACAGGATACGGTACTAGAATAAGGGCGTTTTCCACTTGGCTTGCCGCTCAAGATCATCTACGGGGCCTATGAAATAAAAGAATTTCATTGCTGGCGCATTGTTTCTTCTCTCCGTAGGCATACCACTTCCTGTTCGGCACTTCCCGCGACTGGTGTCCTGAATATGAATCTCCAAAGAGATTCAATTCTTCGAATCCTGCTAGCGACATAGCATTCATAAATGATGGCAAATGTTCACGAGGATCTGAAAAGGCAACCAGTTGCACGACGAGACCATCTGGGTGAATAAATTGCCGGATAGCACCGAATGTATCAGTTAGTTTTATAAAGTAATTCCTTAGACCACTTATTGATCGCCCCCCCAGTGTATAATATGACTCTCCATGACCATCTTCAAGGCCGGCCAGCCAGTATGGCGCTGGAGTCTCCCGCCTGCCATCTACTTGCCATCGATGGTATAAGACGTGTACCCCGGGATAAGGTGGAGAGGTCAATATTAGTTTTGGTCTGGGGAATGCTCCGGCAAATTTCTTGTTCTTGACAGCTTCATTTATAGTGCCAAGATACAGCATCCGTTTGCCAGTAATCTTGTTCTTTGGTGTACCGTTACTCTTAGCACTTTTTACCAGTTCATTGAGCCCATTCATCATGTCCATTAATTGTTTCAGGAGTTGATCTTTCATGCAGCTGGCAGGTGGAACATCTTTTCGACAATCAATAGCCCACTGTCCAAGTTTTAGTAATGCACAACGTGCGAAGCGGCGTTGTCGGGGAAATTCAAGCTGACTAGCTGTTGAGACTGCATAGGCCAATGCATCTCTCGCTTCATTTGGCATATTCTTAAGCCGAGGGTCTATTGACGTTATTTGGCCCCACCACGAGTTCTCAAAGTCTAGCTTATCAGCCCAAATTGTGATAGCCTCTTGGTCACGGTCACTCAAGGGCGTTGTCTTAACGTTGGTGATGAAGTGTGAGAGAGGGTTGACATCAATACCTAAAGCATTTCGCCCATTGGCGACGGCTTCTACAACTGCGGTTCCTCCACCCATAAAGGCATCGAGAACGCAATCGCTCTCTTTGGAAAACTGTAGTATAACTGCTTTAGCGAATTCTGGTGAGAATCTAGCAGGATACCGATAAAAGCCATGAGTTAATCCTCTAACTGGTGCAGACGAGCGAAATGAGCAAAGAAGCGTCTCTATATCATTTATAACTATCAAGCGCACCTCACATCATGATAGAAGGCAGTTCTTGCATTAACACCACCAGTGTATGTGGGCCGATCATTTGCGGAGAATGCTAACATATTCCCATAATTTCGTCAAAACGTTCAGACCACCTCTTTGAATTTATCAAACTGTGAACCTAGGTTCCAAAAACCAAGTCTTTTCATGGCGCCTGTGGGCAAGCGGGGGGGGGCAGGGTGTAGTTAAGCGG
>JACWAE010000013.1 GCA_014874385.1 Dehalococcoidia bacterium
ACAGCTGGGGTCGCCGCCGACCACCACAGGCTTGCCCCGCAGGGCAGGATTGAGCACCTGCTCCACCGAGACGAAGAAAGCATCGAGGTCGATATGCAAAATGCAGCGAGCCATTTCCCGTTTTCTATTAAGTTTTATTAGAGAACATATGTTCTAACATATTATAAGGCCCTGCCCTTTCGCCTGTCAAGGGCAAAATACAAGGGCACAGCGCGCTGTGCCCTTCTCAACCCCCTCTGTCCCCCAATCTTGGGGGATTTTAGGTTTGGGGGGACACCCCCAAACCCCCAGCAGAGGGGCAAATCCCCTCTGCACTCCCCTTTAGTAACCAATCCCCACAACCAGCCGTTGATTTATCGCAGAAGAATGGCTATACTAGCAACCACTTCAGACAAAATAATAGGGGTAAAGGGAGGAGGTCCAGAAATGCCTGAGATAGAAGTTGGCAAGGTCAGCACTTTCTTCGCACGACCGGTAGTGGCAGGCATCGACCTGACTGCACCAGTCAAGATCGGCGACAAGCTCCACATCAAGGGTCACACCACTGACGTTGAGGTTACCGTCGAGTCGATGCAAATCCACAACGTGAACGTGCAGGAGGCAAAAGCAGGGGACTCAATCGGAATCAAGGTGCCGGACAGGGTGCGGCCTGGAGACCATGTCTACAAGATCACCGCATAAGTTTTCGCAAAATCGTGCGGCTCTTATCTGTTGCCTTTGGCTACTGCCCTGCAATCGCTTTGCCCAGGTTTGCCATCTCAATGGCGTGCATCGCAGCCTGCGAGCCGTAGTTGCCTGACTTTGTGCCCGCCCTCTCTATGGCCTGCTCCAGTGTATCAGCGGTAATCACTCCCAGGATGACCGGGAGCCCGGTCCCCAAACTCACGTTGGCAATCCCTTTAGTGACCTCAGCAGCAATGTAATCGAAGTGCGGCGTGCCGCCGCGAATCACAGCACCAAGGCAGATTATGGCATCATATCTTCCGGAATCGGCCATCTTTTTAGCAATGAGGGGTATCTCGAAAGAACCAGGCGTCCAGGCAATATCTATATCTGCCTCTTTGACACCGTGGCGGGCCAGGGTATCCTGTGCTCCGTCTAGAAGCTTGCTGGTGATAAACTCATTGAAACGAGAGACTATTATCCCGAACTTTAACCCCTCTCCCACTAGCTTGCCGATATAACGCTTGGTCAAGATTCACCTCCCCATAATTTCGTTTGAGATTGAATAACCTCTTATCAACCCCCTAAATCCCCAATCTTGGGGGACTGTTGCCTCATTCATCCAGCTTCAGCAGATGTCCCATCTTCTTGCGCTTGGTCTCAAGATATCTGACATTCTGAGGATTGGGCTTGCAGATAATGGGCACTGTTTCCACCACCTCCAGGCCATACCCCTCGAGCCCGATAACCTTTTTGGGATTGTTGGTAAGCAGTCGCAGTTTGTGCACTCCGAGGTCGGCCAGAATCTGCGCCCCGATGCCGTAATCGCGGAGGTCGCTGCCAAAGCCCAGAGCTTCATTGGCCTCCACGGTGTCCAGCCCCTGGTCCTGCAGGGCATAGGCACGAATCTTGTTGTGCAGTCCGATGCCACGGCCCTCCTGACGCATATAGAGAAATACCCCGCGTCCTTCTTCAGCAATAGCCTTCATGGCGAGGTCGATTTGCTCTCCGCAGTCGCAGCGCATGCTGTGGAACACATCGCCGGTAAGGCATTCGCTGTGCACACGCACCAGCAACGGCCTGTCGCCATTCAGCTCACCTTTAACCAGCGCCACGTGCTCATCGGGGTCGATAGCGCTCCTATAAGCAATGGCATGGAAATCACCGTACCTGGTGGGCAACTTCGCCTCAGCTACTCTAAGTATCAGTTTCTCATGGCGACGACGATGAGCAATAATCTGAGCCACGCTCACCATCTTGATACCATGCTCGGCTGCCATTTTCTCTAACTGCGGAACCCGGGCCATGGTCCCATCTTCGTTCAGTATCTCACAGATAACCCCCGAGGGATAGAGCCCCGCCGCTCTTACCAGGTCCACCACTGCCTCGGTGTGGCCGGCGCGTACCAGAACGCCGCCGTCCCTGGCCCGTAAAGGGAACATATGACCGGGACGGGATAGGTCACCAGGTTTGGTAGCGGGGTCGATGAGAGCCTTAACCGTGGCTGCGCGGTCATGAGCGGAGATACCTGTGGTCACCTTGTGCTTGGCTTCAACAGACACAGTGAAGGGGCTGGAGAACTTCGAGGTATTATCCTGGACCATCATGGGGATATTCAGTTCGTCCAGCCTGTGACCGGTCATGGCTATACATATAAGCCCTCTGCCGTATTTGGCCATGAAATTGATAGCCTCCGGAGTGACTTTTTCCGCAGCCATAGCCAGGTCACCCTCGTTTTCACGGCCCTCGTCGTCCACTATAATGAGGAACTTCCCTGCCTTTATGTCTTCGATTGCTTCAGGTATCGTTGCCAGAGCCATTTTTAATCCTCAAAGGTCTAGGTGGGTAAAAAACCGTGTTTGCCCAGAAACTCCAGGTTTACACCAGGTCTGCTCCCACATTTCAGCTTCTCCACGTATTTAGCAATTATGTCAACCTCCAGATTGACCACATCGCCCGGTTTCTTATGCCTCAAAGTAGTGTGCTGCAGGGTATAAGCAACCAGGGAGACAGTAAAAGAGACGGAATCGCAGTCAGTAATAGTGAGGCTGACACCATCCGCCGCAATGAACCCTTTCTCCACCACATAACATATTATATCTGAAGGGGCAGCGACTTTCATCAGGAACGCTTCATCTTCGGGAACCACCGAACTGACCCTGCCTGTGCCATCCACATGTCCCTGAACAAAGTGTCCTCCGAAACGGCCATCTGCTGGCAAAGCCCGTTCCAGATTAACCCCCTCACCGGGACGCAGAGCACCCAGATTGGTACGACGCAAAGTCTCCGGCATAACATCTATCGAGAAGGTATTGCCGCCCGTGGCGGTAACCGTGAGGCAAGCACCGTTGACATTGATGCTATCACCCAGCTTAGTGCCTTTAAGGACGCTGTCCGCTGCGATAGTGAGCCTCCCTGCCTGCAAAGACTTAATGATGCCTATTTCCTCAACGATGCCGGTAAACATCTCTTCGTTTCCGTCTTATTTCTCACCAGATTATGTAATTCTATCACCTGACTCGTCAACGTGCAACCTCGAGTCCTCAAGCCCGGTCTCAGCCTTCCGCGAAAGGCAACAGCGTGAGAAGAAACGGGTAGAAAGAAGTGGCATTTACCCCATAATTTTCTGGTGAAATGGCTTTGGCAAAACAACAAACCACCGGAAGGAGAGAATAAACACCCCATGCATATTATGACCGGAATGGGGCAAAAAGGTCGACAGTGACCCAATTCATTGGTCTATGTCAGCATTTTAGACTTTTGCGGGCTCTGCATCCTCAAAACAATCCTGCCGATATCACCATCACATATATGTTATTTATTTCAAGCACCTGTTTCGAGGAAGGCTACTTTTAGTCGCCATTCTTATCTCCTCGATGTTCAATCGCTGATTCCACTGATCTCCATCACGCTGGTAGCTTCTACCGGCACGAATACCCATTCTTCTCCAGTTGTCAGATCCCAGTTTACAAGCTCGGTATAGGGATATGACCTGCTGTAAGTAAAATTGACGGCTTCACCCCGGTCAGTCCGGTTCCATAGAGTCAGCTTAATTGGAGCCTGTGAACTAGCCCTAATCTTTACCGGGATATTGAATCTTTCCACAACAAGGCTCTCCCTGCTTTTAATCGGCCCCATCAATTGTTGCGAGATCACCATATTGACCTGCTCAACATCATATCTCGGCATCAGCCGGATAAGCTCGTTGGGCGCGCTTTTCTGCCAGAAGATAATATTTGCTGTATACCTAGGCTCAGGAACATCATCCTTTTTCAATTCAGGAATAGTGATTTTAAGCATCTTGCCCTGCTCGGTATCTACGATTTCGTGGGTGAAATTCTCGGTTAAATGCCCCGGCATGCTGTACACTTGATTATAAAGCTTTTCATAAGACTCACCGGACACCGTCCCCATAGGTAAGTAGAGCTCAAGATTACTGAGGTTTTCTGACGATTGAATGACAACCTGGTAATAGTAGCCATAATGCGGCATGGCACTGTAGCCGCATAAGCCAACCATCCCCGCCAGAATAACGAGCACTACAATTGAGTCCGCTCTTTTTATGCCCTTTCTTACCATTGGTGACAGAACACCGGCAAGCAATATGCCGAAACCGCCGGCGATGAAGGCTGTGATATAGGGCAAGGGATATTCAAGGAGGTTCGAGTTATTCATTCCCCACCACACCAGCGAAATCGCAAAAGTGTAACCGGCAAAGAGTAATAGACTGCATAAAAGCCCCAGGCGCCACGACGAGAAATAGCCAAAGGCAAACGCCAAGATTGGAAGGAGTACGAAAAAGTAGCTACTCACTCCTGCCGCTAAGAAAGCGAGGCAGAAGCCTACGACAAGTGCTATTAAGGGTAAACATACCTTTCTCAATTTTTAGGTTCTCCTCGGTTTTGGTTGGTTATCTGTTAGTCAGGATAATAATATGCCCAATATAATGATACTGACCGCAGCATCAACAAGAGCAGTGAGAAACAATAAGTACAGATATTCCAAGCCCTAAAACACTTCCTTCCCCATAGCCAGCCCCCGCTCTTAGCACGCTCATTATGTTTGTATACCAGATCAGAACAGATTCCCCCTCGCCGCATGTACTTAAGCTATAACTCGTCTAAGACAGTACGAAAGGATTATAACATTGTTCCCCTTAAAAGTACATCAAAACTGTCAGCAATATTTAGCCCTTTGGGAATCTATCAAGGGTAGAGTGCCAATGAAGATTGCGGTCGTAGACTTCCGATGTAAATTCTGTAACTCGGCGAATATCATCAAGTATGATAAATTCCGAGGCATATAGCATTATTGGAATAATGACTGTCATCGGGAGTTTGCCGACAATGATGCTCTACCGAATACTTTCGTAGGCAATTAAGGGGCAGCCCGCCTGTGGCGGGCTGCCCCTCTCTCCTTTAGTCTGGAAAGGACGCCTTGAACACCCTGTTTACTCGATTGCGTATCCTACCTGTACTGTTATGGTTATATCCAACTCGCCCGGGCTGATCGGAGTGCTTGCAGAAGCGCCCTCAGCAGAAGCTGCCAACCGAATAGGCGAAGTTATATAGCTGCCGCTCTCAGAGATATAGATGGCCCTGCCCAGGTTGACTCCAGCCAGGGTAGCCAGTTGTTGCGCCTTGGCGGCAGCATCCTGCATTGCCTTCTCGCGGGCCTGGTTATTATAGTTCGTAGGGTCATTCACAGTGAAGCTGATGCCATTTATTCTAGTTAAATTGCCCCCGGCCTCAGTCACAGCATCTATAATAGTGCCGGCCGTGCCGATGTCCCTGATTTTTGCCGTGACCGTGTTGGTAACGCTATAGCCGGTTGTGATTTGCTCGCTCGTCTTGTTATCCCATTTGGTCACCGGAGAAATACTGTACCACTGCGTCTGAATATCATTATCGGCGACCCCGTTCGTCTTGAGCGCATCCACCACCGCATTCATCGCAGATGATGCCTCGCTCTGCGCCGCCTTCACAGTCGTCTCCTGCGCCTGGACACCCAGTGTCAGAATGGCGACATCAGGCGTAGCCATCACCTCTCCTGTCCCGCTCACCCAGATTCCTGTCTGCTGTGAACCGAATCCTGTAAGCGTGCCCCCGGCACCCTGCGCACTCGACAACTCTTGTGCCTCCGTCGAACCGGTGCTCCCCTGAGACGCGCAGCCAACCAGCAGCAGAGAAACCGCCAGAACCAGGCCGATTACCAGTATGAGCCCCTTTTTCATCCTGAACCTCCTTATCCAGCCTGTCACCTTTTAAGGGCAACCAGCGCGCTTTAAGTAGTACTATTGCCAATAAATTTCTGCCCCATCATATCCCAATCGCCATCCATCACTGCGGAAGTGACCTTACCCTCCTGCACCACTACCCTCGTTGTATGCGGAGTGATTACCTGCGCAAGCTGGAGCCCTGTTCGATTCCCATAGCCTGCCTGTCGGCAATCGAATTGGTACACAAACTCCCAGCAGTAGGAGCATTTCAAGGTGGTTTTGTTTACCAGCGCGAGGCTTTCTATCATGCCATCGAACGCGAAGGTCGGTTCCGTAATCACATATTGTCTGGTAATCTGCTGGCTGTCCTCTTCAGATATGCCCTTGAACCCTGTGTTTTGGCCTGTTTCACTCGAACTGCACGCTGACGCCACAAAGACAGATGCCACTGCAATTAGGCCCAGCACTAACAGCAGGCGCCTTCTCACTTTGCAGTCACTCTCACCTTGTGCTGCCTTCTGGTGAAAATCATCAGCGTAAGCAGAATAAAGACAGCGGCGCCCAGGCCTATCTCAATCTGTCGCAGCGGCCAACCGACCCCAGACTCTCCCTGAACCATCACCTCCGGCCCGGTCGGCCCTTCACTCCCGACAAGACCCGAGACTGGCTCACTTGCGGACTGAAAAACAGGAGAGGAGAGAAGTGCACTGTAATTTGTGTATCCCACGGCTTTTGCGGTAGCAAGAGACATCTTACCCATCACACCCGGGACAGTGACCAGCACCTGCTGCTCATTAGGAGCAGTTGTCGCTAAAGGAAGTATTGTGTAATCAGTGTATCCTACAGCTTTTGCGGTAGCAAGAGACATCTTACCCATCACACCCGGGACAGCGACCATCGTCTGCTGCTCATTAGCAGTATACGTGGGCGCTAACTGAATATAAGTCGCGTTCCCTCCGCTATTGACGCCGGCATTGTTCACGAAAGCATGGAGAAAATCGCCCGCAAGCAGCACCACGAGGGCAACGGCAACAATAGCGGTTACCGGGCGCAGCCAGCGCAGGCTCGCCGGACCGAAAGCGCTCTCACGTTTGAGCTTAGGCACTGTGACGGTAAAGGAGCGCGGCACGGGCACTTCAGGCACCCTGTGCAGCAACTGCACTGTACCCCGCAACGATTCAAGCTCTGTTGAACAGGCCTCGCATGTCTGGAGGTGATGCTCAACAAAGCTTTTGTCATCGCTGCTGAGGCTGCTATCGATATATTCGGAGAGCAGGCCCCGTACTTTTCGGCACGGGGACTCCCCTTTATCCCTGAACATTGTATTACCTCTTCTCTTTATTTAGACGGAATTTCGAGGGCAAAAGTTCCTCGCGCTGTAGCAGAAAGTCTCTCAGACGCGTTCGCCCTCGGTTCAGTCGCGATTTCACAGTACCCAGGGAACAGCCTGTGACCTGGGCGACCTCATCATAGCTCAGGCCCTGGACATCGGAAAGGATAACTACCAGGCGCTGGTCCTCGGGGAGATGAGACAGTCCTTCGCTGAGGAACCGGCCTAGTTCCTGGCGCAAGGCATAATCTTCGGGAGATTCGGTATTATTGGCCTGAGGAAGGTCATCAGTCTCCAGCAGCAGAGTGTCCAGAGAGACTATGCGGTAGCGTCGCGACACTCTCTGCTTATCGTGGCAGGAGTTAGCGGCGATGCGCAGGACCCAGGACTTAAAGCTGCCACCCCTGAATTTGCCGATAGCCTTATATGCTGAGAGAAACGTATCCTGGCTGGCGTCCTCGGCCGCCTCAGTGTTGCCCAGCATACGCAAGGCAAGGTTGTAAACCAGGCGCTGATATTGCTCAACCAACAAGTTGAAAGCATCAACATCGCCGTCTTTACTTCGTGAGATTAACTCCTGTTCATCCATCAAACATCCACCTTGCGAGCCCAAAAACAGCGCATGAATGGAAATGTTTACAAATCTTCCTTCAACCCCCCCTTTCCCCTCAACTTTTGGGGGAATTGGAGGCTAGGGGATGCCCCATCCGCCTATGGCGGACCAGCAGATGGGCTTTCCTTCACTGCACTCCACTGTTGTTACAAAACACCTGAACCGTGCTTGACTCACAAGTAGTGCCTATTTATACTAATTGAGTATATGTAAAGCCCTGTCCATTTTAACATAGTTAGGCTAGCGCAATCTAACCCGGTGGTCTAAATAGTTTAACAGAGGAATGTTAGGAACTTAGACAAGGGGCTTAAGCCCCTTGTCTACCGTATTAAGATGAGAACTCTAATCCGCGAAACGCTGCAGGTCATTCTCCTGGCTCTGGTCATCTTCTTCGCCATCCATTTCATGATTCAGAACTTCAGGATCGACGGCACGAGCATGGAACCCAACCTTCATAACAGCGAATATGTCATTGTAAACAAGACAGCCTACTGGTTCGGCCACGACCCCAAAAGAGGTGATGTCATTGTCTTCCAAGCTCCCGACCAGCCCCAGAATGACAGAGTCAAGCGGGTGATCGGCTTGCCCGGCGAGACCGTGGAGGTGACGCCTGATGGCACCGTATATATAACTGATATAAACGGTAACCGGTTTAGACTCGAGGAGCCGTACCTGCCACCTGATCACAGCGGCGTCAGCGGTACCTGGACAGTGCCTGAGGGTGATTACTTCGTCATGGGAGATAACCGCAGCGTCAGCTACGACTCCCGCGAGGGGGGGCCAGTGCCCCTGAATAAGATAATCGGCAAGGCATGGCTCATCATCTGGCCCTTGCACGATTGGGGATGGGCCCCCAACCACACCATAGCAGTGGCAGCAGCTACGCCTTAGCCTCTTTTATCCCCTTGACTTAAAATTGTGCATAAACTACAATCATTTTAACCGAGGCGTTATTCAAAGAGAGGCACTATGAAAAAGGACCTGATGGAAATACTGGCCTGCCCGGTATGCAAGGGCGACCTCCAACTGGAAGTAACTGAGGAAGACGAGAAGGAGGTTATTACAGGTACGTTAAAGTGCACTAAGTGTTCCCAAATCTATCCCATCAAGGATTCTATACCTAACCTATTGCCACCGGATCTGCGCAATTAAGGCAATATTCCAAGTTAAAAGTCAGGAGGTAAGAACAGATAAATGAACAGGTTCAAGGTGGGTGGTGCGTTAATCTGTCTCGGCTGTATTGTTCTTGCCGGCCTTTTTATCTGGGGTTTAGTCGCCGGTGAGCCCTGGCGTTTCTGGGCAATCGCTGCTCCCGTAATCGTTGCCTTCCTGGGAGTCCTGGGAATAGGTTTCTCCATCGGGCGACTCATGGCGACCACTGAGAAAGCCCCTTCAACCCAACCCAAAGAGAAAAGCGCCGCAAGCACTACTTCGTAAACGACATCGGCTAAAGCCATCTCTACGGGGTATAGGTTACCCTTGACTCGGGAGATTCCCAGACCTCAACTTGTGAGATAACCACACCGCTCAGCCGTTTTTTAAGCTCTTTGTATATGGTTGCTGCGATGTTCTCCGAGGATGGGTTGATTTTGCCGAAGGGCTTAATATCATTCAAACAGACGTGATCGAACCGCTTCAGTACCTCGCCTATATACTTCTTAAGCTCTACAAAGTCGAAGGCTATCCCTATCTCATTAAGCTTCCTGGCTTCCACGCTAACTACAACCTCGAAGCGGTGCCCATGCAACGCCTCGCATTTACCGCCGTAACCCCTTAGATAGTGAGCGGCATCGAAGTGCTGCCTGACTGATACCTGATACATATTTCCCTCCCCAGGCTGCCTCATTCCTACGTGGGGGCGAACCTACGTGTTCGCCCTCGCCCGTAACGGTGGGCAGACACACGGGTCTGCCCCTACAATTTGCCGAATTTTCTAACCCCGTCTACTCCCTCGACCGCAGCAAGCAACTCGCTGATCCTTTTCCGCAACAACGGGTGAACCAGCCCCGGTGCAATCTCGGCCAGCGGCACGAGCACAAAGGCTCGCTCTGCAATACGAGGGTGAGGAATGGTGAGTTCGGGGGTCTCGATAATCCGGTCTCCGTAGAAAAGGATGTCTATATCAATAGTTCGGGGAGCATTACGAAAGCTGGGCTGCCTCCCCAGGTCGCTCTCGATGCCTTTTACGCAGTGGCCAAGCTCGAAAGGGTCGAGCTTGGCCACTGCGGACAGGGCGGCGTTGAGGTATAGCGGCTGCTCCTTAAAATAAACAGGCTCCGTCTCATAGACCAAGGAGAGCTTTTTAATGGTTAGCCTTTGAGACAAGTGCTGCACAGCCGAGGCGAGATTGCTCATCCTGTCACCCAAATTTGAACCCAGGGCGAGATATATCTCAATCCCGGTCACAAGTGCTTACCCCTGACGATGGCATCGCTCATCCTGACCACCCGCATCATCTGCGCCACATCGTGCACCCTCACTATGTCAGCACCGTTGGCGATGCCGATGGCTACTGTGGCCGCCGTCCCCTCCAGGCGCTGGTCCACAGGGCGATCGAGCACGTGCCCGATGAACGACTTGCGCGAGGTGCCCAGAAGGATAGGCCTCCCCAGCACCTTCAGCTTTGCCAGGCGACGCACAATCTCCACATTTTGCTCCACCGTTTTACCAAAGCCGACGCCCGGGTCGATGATAATATTGTTCCAGTCCACGCCCGCATCCAGGGCTACTCGAATACTTTTCTTGAGGCTGGCCATAAGCTCGGGGAAGAAGTCGTGAAAGTGCGAGTCCCTTTGATTTTGCGAGATGACCAAGGGCACACCAGACTCCGCAGCCACCCGCGCCAGCTTGGGGTCGCGTTTCAACTCCCAGACATCGTTTATCATGCGCGCCCCGGCCGCCACCGCCTGCCTTGCCACCTCCGATTTATAAGTGTCTATGCTCACCGGCACAGACAGTTCGCTGGCCAGCCTCTCGATGACCGGCAGCACGCGTCTCATTTCCTCGTCAGCGGCGATAGGCTCAAAGCCAGGGCGGGTGGACTCCCCACCCACATCTATGATATCAGCGCCCTCAGTGGCGAAACGCTTCCCCTGAGCAACCGCAGCGTCCGCATCGTGCAGTCCATCTCCTGAGAACGAATCAGGGTCAACATTGACGACGCCCATGACATAGGTGCGCTGCCCCCACCTGAACTCCATATTTCCGCAGCGGGTGATACCCAGAGGACTGCTTACACTTTCGTTCATTGGCAACCCCACGTTCTGCTCCTCATTATAGCATGACGCTTTACCTGCGCGCACAGGTTGATTAGGGTCAGATAGATATCGGACACTAGCAAGGGAGATGAAAGGCAGGTATGCTAGTATCTCGATGAGTATATATGGGGCTGTACTGCCGGGAGCAGGGCGTCTGGCACGGCTTC
>JACWAE010000107.1 GCA_014874385.1 Dehalococcoidia bacterium
CGTCGTCCTTATTGCGGTCGGGATGGTACTGAAAGGCCAATTTCCGGAAAGCCTTCTTGATTTCCTCATCGGAGGCATTTCTCTCGACGCCGAGAATGTCGTAATAGTCGCGTTTGCTAGCCATAAGCTTTTAAACCATGATTCCTGCTATTCTATCTATTATAGACCACGCATTTTGTCTGTACAAGTTTAGGGCCTGAGTTTGGCAGCCTTCATCAACCCTGGTATACCCCGGTTTTGGGCGATTATCATGGTGTGGGCATTCCCGTTGTGGGATACAGATTATCAGAAATGGGCGCGGTTTGACTCATGGACACGCAAAGGATAAAATTTTAACCGTATGATTGGGGATGAACTCGTCCTAACAGGGCAGAAGGTGGTGTTGCGAGAGAAACGCCTTAGCGATGCTGCCAATGACTATGCGTGGAGAACGGACCCTGAGTTGTCCCGCTATGATGCAGCACTGCCCCTGAAGCTATCCCTTCGGGAATTCATGCTTTACTACACTGAACAAATGCGGTCCTTCAAGGAAGACCGGCGCTGGTTTGCTATAGATAGCCTGGATGGAAAACACATCGGGAACTGCATGTACTACGACGTGGACAAGATCAGGAAGCAGGTCAAGATAGGCATCATAATCGGCGACCGGGAGTACTGGGGCAAGGGTTATGGGACTGATGTGGTAATGACGCTGGTCGCCCATGTCTTCGGGGACTTGAATCTGGAGAGGGTCTACCTAGATACCCTGGAATGGAATGTCAGGGCACAGCGGTGTTTTCATAAATGTGGCTTTGTAGTCTCTGGGCATATTAACGACAAGGAACACAATTTCGTAATTATGGAGCTATATAGAAGCTGGCTCAATCTATCTTAGGCTGGCGACTCAAAGCCAGGATAGCTTTACTCATTTGCTTTTCTGCTACTTGACTCAGCAGATAATTGCAGGGTATACTACTTCCACTATTCACTCTGATTGGGTGGTGAACGATGAAAGTTTCATGTTCTCAAGAGGACTTAAGCAAAGGGTTGGCGGTGGTAGGCAGGGCGGTGGCAACCAGAGCTGTCCTGCCCATAACCAATAATGTTCTGATAGCAACGGAGGGCTCTCGGCTCAGGCTGTCTGCAACTAATCTTGAGATCGCTATCAGTTGCTGGATCCCTGCCACTATTGAGAAAGAGGGCACGGTTACTATTCCGGCAAGGCTGCTTACTGATTTCGTCAATTCTCTCCCCAGCGGCCGGATAGACATGGCCCTCTCCCCGCGCAGCAAAAGCGTGGAGTTGAGGTGTGCTCGTCATGAGGCGCACATCAGCGGGCTGGACCCCGCCGATTTCCCGGCTATCCCCAAGATCACTGATGGGATGAATGTCAAGGTGAAGCCCGGCGACCTGAGGCTGGCAATCAATCAGGTGGTGTTTGCCGCAGCGGCTGAAGAGTCGCGTCCTGTCCTTACCGGCGTGCACGCCGAGTTCGAAGGGGAGCAGCTTACTCTGGCGGCTGCCGATGGCTTCCGGCTGGCAGTACGCAAGGTATCTCTAGCTAAGGTTGTGGACACAAAGATAGCCATCATTATCCCTGCGCGGTCGCTCAACGAGCTAACCCGTCTCATCAGCGAGCAGGAAGAGCCTCTGGAGCTTACCGTCAATTCGCAGAAAAGCCAGGTGATGTTCCGTCTGAGAAATGTAGAGATGGTCTCCCAGTTGATCCAGGGCACTTTCCCCAATTATTCCCAGCTTATCCCCAAGAGCTACAGTACCAGGGCTGTGGTCAAGCTCTCTGAGTTCCTGAGAGCGACCAAGAGCGCCTCTATCTTCGCCAGAGATGGCAGCGGCATTGTGCGACTCCAGGTAATGCCCAGGGATGGCAAGGGCAAGATTGCCATCTCAGCACGTGCCGAGGAGATCGGTGATAACCTGGGTGAGGTCGATGCCACTGTCGAGGGAGAGGAAGCCAAGATCGCCTTCAACAGCAAATACCTGATGGATGTACTGGGGGTTCTCTCCAAGGACGAGGTAGCTCTGGAGACTACAACCTCCTCCAGCCCGGGGGTCATCCGCCCGATGGGAGATGAGAGCTACATCCACGTGGTGATGCCTATGTTCGTCCAATGGTAGACCTCTGAAGCTGCGGTATGTTCAAGAACCATCTGAAGCAGTGAATTCAATATTAGCTGAACTGTGCCCCAAACCCACTTCTCTTAGAAGCTAAATAACAACTTAGATTGGTGTTAGATACCCTCCAAATGTCATAACTTCTTAACCTTTGCCCCCGTTCTTTTATGACTTCTTGATGTCTTTGAGGGTAACATGCTTAGCATACCTTCAGCGTCTCACTTTCGAGATGTGGGAGCGAATAGCCCTGAGATGGAAAGAGGGGGAGGCAGTATGATTTAGTTTATCTCAAATTACTAGAATGTTTGGTTACCAGTTTAGTAAAAAAGCAAAAGGGAGGAGAGAATCATGGCTATTCCAATTGATGCAATTCGAGCGATTCATAACGGATTCCGCAAAGACATGGCTGCGATAGATTCCGCTGCGTACACAGCAGCTCGCGGACGCGATGGCTTAGGCCCAGTCTTGAAGCGCTTTGCCTTCTTTAACGAGATCCTAGTCTGGCACGCCAGTGGAGAGGAGGAAGCCGTATTCCCAGAGCTAGAAAGCGTTGCTCCGTTAGTGGCCGAAGCATACGAGCGGGACCATCGGGGTCTTGACTCATTGTGCGACTTGATACGCCAGACAGCTAACGCCTCCGATCCGTTGGCGACCGCACGTGCGACTGCAGCACTAAACTTCCACTTGGGCATTCACCTGAACAAGGAAGACGCACATCTCTATCGAATATTTAACGAAAGGGTGTCGCTGCCCAAGCAGGGGGCCATCGTGGGTAAAATGGCCCAGAAAGTCCCCCAGGAGCGCTTCCCCGAACTCGTCGGCTGGCTTTATCCGCTGATAGGGCCTGATGATCGGGAGAACATGACCAGGATTTGGCAGCAAGTTATGCCTGAGCCGGCCTTTGCCGGAGCAAGGAAGCTTATACACGCGGCTATTGGAAATGACTGGGCAGAGCTGACTCGTCGGATCCCGGAACTCAAGTAGTAGACAAGAGGTTCGGGGGGGCCATGAACGAACTTATATGTCCGTCCAGAGGGGGATGACCAAGTTGCGGCGCTAAGCTGTTACATGTAGCTGCTTTTGCGGCAGAATACTTAATAACTCCTTGCGGGAAGTATGGTCATAGTACAAGCAAATCAGACATTCCGAATAGGGTAACAATAACCGGTGTTGACAATTATGCTACAATTATCCGAGTTCGTCCTTTTTCTTTCCGTCAGAATATACGGGATGAGTTGATACACTTTGATCGACGCTCAGAATCTTACAAAGAAGTTTGATGAGGTCACCGCGGTAGAGGGACTAACCTTCCATATCGATGAAGGAGAGGTTTTCGGTTTCCTCGGGCCTAACGGTGCGGGAAAGACCACCACCGTTAGAATGCTTTGCTGCCTCATATCAAAGACCGGTGGAGAAGCCAGGATAGCAGATTATGATGTTGGTAACACCGCCGATTCTTTGAAGATCAGGAAGATGATCGGGTTGGTTCCCGATAATGTGGGCCTCTATGACAAACTAAGCGCCTACGAAAACCTCGATTTCTACGGCAAGCTGTACGAATGCACTGAAAAGTTAAGGAAGGAAAATATCGAGCATTTCCTGAAGATGCTGGGACTATGGGAGAAAAAAGATGTCGCCGCCGGAACGCTATCCAAAGGAATGAAACAAAAACTGGCGATAGCGCGTGCCCTTATTCATGAGCCCAAAGTTTTGTTCATGGACGAACCTACGGCCAACCTGGATCCGGAAGCATCTAAAACAGTCAGGGATTTTATCCTCGAGCTTAAGAAGGAAAACAGGACTATTTTGCTCAATACTCACAACCTTGATGAAGCACAAAGGATATGTGACCGAATCGGGATACTGAAGACCAGATTGCTGACCATAGGTACTCCGCAACAGTTGAAGGAATCTCTCGGGGGAGTCAAGACTGAAATCCAGCTTGTCCAGGTTAACGATGCTATTGTCAGCGCAGTCAAGAAGGTGACAACACACAAGGTCGAGATATCAGACAACAAATTGATCATAGACGTGGGGAATATCGACACAGCTATTCCTACTATTATTGAGGCCATCGTCTCTGCTGGTGGTCGCATACAGTCGGTTACTGAGCTCAACCCGACTTTAGAGGATGTTTACCTGAAAACAGTGAAGTAGATAATATGAGGCTTTCAAAAGCGTGGATCATTGCCGCCAAAGACCTCCGAATATTCAGGAGAAACAAAAGCGTCCTCCGTTCGGTCATCCTCTTCCCGCTTCTTGTTTCCATTGGTCTTCCGCTGGTGGTTCATTTTGCCGGACGTCAACACGGGGGCATTTCGCCTTCTGTCTTACCGAGAGTGTTAGACGCATTCTCATTCTTCTTCATCATCGGGGCAGCATACCTGCCCACGGCCATAGCTTCTTACAGCTTGGTGGGCGAAAAAGTCGAGAAGAGCCTTGAGCCGCTTTTGGCAACACCCATAACGGATGGCGAGCTTCTTCTGGGCAAAAGCATTGCGGCCTTCTTGCCGCCCATCGCGGCAATATATATTGGCGCCGCAGTCTTTATGGCGCTTATAGATCAGTTAACTCACCAGACGTTGGGCTATTCTTATTTTCCGAATTGGACCATGGGCGTGATACTCTTAGTGGTCGCGCCACTGTCGGCCATTCTTTCCGTCCAGGTGAGTGTCATCGTATCGGCCAGAGCAAGCGACGTGCGTTCCGCCCAGCTTTTGGGGGGACTCATAACGCTCCCGTTTCTCGCAATTTACGTTGCGAGCGAGATAGGCTCAGTATCTCTTAACGCGAACAACCTTTTTATCATTTCTGCCGTTATTCTCTTGGTTGATGTGATTCTCTTCTTTATCAGCACGAAGACTTTCCAGAGGGAAGAGATACTCACTAAATGGACGTGATCCCTCAGGCTGCCGCAAATGTAGCTACATCTACAACGGAATATTGATCCAGATATCAGACTGAAACATACGCATGAAAGGGCAAGCATCCCTATGTTCGTGAACTGGTGAGAAATGCGTTTGGTGTGACTCTCTGCGGGTAGCATGGTCATAGTACAAGCAAATCAAACATCCCCATGTTTGTTCAATGGTGACTAAATTCTGCTTTACCTGGTTAACGATTTTAGCGAAGGGTGTATCTTCGGGAAGTACTCTACTGACAAAATCGCTGAACAGTTACCCCTGACATTTCCCCTGGACAACGACAGCAAGTGGTTAACAGGCGGATACCATTTTAGGTCACCTGCGAGTGGCTATAACTAAGAAATCTTGAATCTATCTCCGAAAACCCATTGCTGGATTCTTTATGTTCGGTGCGCCGGATGATTTCAACACGAGCACGTGCAATACTCGCCGCAACAGAAGACGGGACAAGTGTGAAGTCCGAAAAAATGCTTCGGCAATTGGGAGCAACTAATAGATTTGAGGTGAAGTCATTGTGTATGATTGAGCCATCTATGTCGAAATACTTAACAAAGACATCAAATGTGTGTGAGTGAACGCTATGGTTTCGCAGCGTAAATCGCCAATTTAGTTTCCAAAACTCGTTATTTTGCTCCACTATTCTTATGTCGGTACTCTCTTCAGCATGTTCAAGAGCTAAGGTTCTTCGGTTGATTTGTGCCATTTGTGTACAGGAGCGGAGGAATTCGGCCATTCCAATGCCGAAAGCACCGAAAACAAAAAGTGTCTCCATTGCAAGAATAACCTTGTTATTCTCGTAGGCAATGTATTTGCCGAAAATCCAAATTAGTATAAAATTCGCCAATAGAGCAAGGCTGACCGCGGCGAGAGAAAGAGTAATTAACCTATGCTTATTCATAGTCAATCAATCTCACAATACTTCAGCCTGGCAATTCCCTAGTGCGTGAATATTCGCTGTACTGACTTCTTAATGGACTTACGGACTACAATTTATAAAGCAGTATTAAAATATAAGTCCGTAATCTGAATACAAATTACGGACTTATATATACCATGCTTTCGTCTATTTGTCAAGACTGTGTTGAAGGTCAGTACATGTCGGACAAGACCTTCTGTTTAGTATAGTTGACTTTTAGCCAGTCCTGGTAGAACTGTTAAGGCGTTCTATACTCCAGAGCTTGGTGAAGCGTGCCTGCTCATGGACCGGGTTACAGGCAATCCGGGCATCCTCCTTGCCCGCCGGCATCGGCGGGCAAATCATCTACCTGACAGAACTCCTCCTCATCGCTGTCCTTTATGATAGGTCAAATCAGGTATTCTCATGTTCGTACAGTGGTAATTTGGCCTGTACTACTCGTAGACCTTCTCTTCCACCTCATCGGCGCTGATTGCATCTACCTCCACGTCTCTGCTCTCGGTGCTAGGGGTTAAAACCTGGCGATAGTACTCATGCTGAATTATCAGGTTCATCACTTCGTTGGTGCCTGTCCAGATCATGGCCAGCCTGGCGTCGCGCAGCATGCGTTCGATGGGATATACGTTGGTGTAACCGATGCCGCCCATGATTTGCATGGCATCATTCACTATTTGCCAGGTAACCTCTGTGGAGAACTTCTTGGCCTCAGATACCAGGCGCCGCGCCAGTCTGCTGTCGAGGCCCTGGTCAACGGTAATCGCTGCTGAATGCACCAGAGAGCTTGCGGCATCCAGCTTGGTGATGCTGTCAGCTACCTTGAAGCTGACGGCCTGGAAGTCCCTGATTTTGCTGCCGAAGGCTTTTCTCTTGTCGCTGTAGCGGGCAGCGATCTCGATGGCGCTGCGTGCCATGCCCAGTATGCCTGCTGCGGTGGTCATCCGCTCTGGAATCATCATTCGATAGAATATCTCTCCGCCCTGCCCTTCCCTGCCGATAATATTCTCCGCGGGCACCTTGACATCGCGGAATAGGATCCTGCCTGCCCCTCCTCCTCGCGTTCCCATGAGGCCATAAAGGTGTTTTACTTCCACTCCCCTGTCTTTTTCCACTACAAACAGGCTGAGCGACTCGCGGCTGGGCGCTTCAGGGTTGGTCTTGGCGTATACCAGGAAGTAATCTGCCCCCTCAGCGCCTACGACAAAGCGCTTCTGCCCTGTGAGGAAATAGTTTCCCCCCTTCTTACGAGCGACAGTGGTGGCGCCAAAAAAGTCAGAGCCGCCGCGGGGCTCGGTAAGTGCCTCGGCACAGCACAGCTTTGCCTCAATAGTAGGCTGGAGGTATCTCCGCTTCTGCTCCTCGCTGCCGAACAGACGGAACGCTTCGCCGCAGATACTTACCAGCGAGTAGAGACAGCCGAGTGATAACGGCAATGCTCCGATCTCCTCGAGGGCGATAACCTCGTCTTCCCACTTCATACCCCTGCCACCGTACTCCCTGGGGAAGCGGAGTCCCAATAGCTTTTTCCTGGAAGCCTCCTCGAGGAATTGCCTGGGATATCTCACTTTGTCAGCGTCCATATCCAGGATTAGCTGTCGGGGTATAGCCTTGGCAAACTCTCTCGCTTCGTTGCGCAGCTTCTTTTGCCTCTGACCTAGCGTTGCTTCGATCATGCTGATCTCACCTCCACTGAAGTATTCTCAACAAACGCTCGACTATTGCTGAACCGGGGAGCGTTTCCTGCACGTTGCATAAAGATGAGGTGAGGATAGACTATTTCTCACTGCGCTGTCAACTTTCTTAACGTGCTGATACCCTGACGTTCGAGCAGTGTCTGGTGTGGCCCGGAACCTCCAAACGTACAAACATTTTTCAAAAATGTACTTACTTTATCTTGACACGAGAGCGATTTTGTGCTAGCCTGCTTCGCAAGAACGAAAAGGAAAGGAGAAACAGGATGCAAGCATATTGTATGAAATGCCGCGCCAAGAGAGAAATGAAGAATGCCAAAGCTATTACCATGAAGAATGGCAAGCCAGCGACCCAGGGGGTATGCCCTGTTTGCGGCACCAAGATGTTCAAAATTGGGAAGGGCTAAAGCTGGAATTCTAGTCATCTTTTAGGTATCACAGATATTAGAAAGGCTGAGTATTCTTGAAGGGTAGGATATTCAGCCTTTTTGTTTGGTAATAGTAGAGCGATTCGCAAATCGCTTTTACTAATTCTGCGGTTTCTGGAAATAATAGCCAGTGTAATCAACTTGAATCAGTTTTACGTCAAGAGCGCGTTTCTTCAAAAACTCGTCCGTCGCTATCCTGCAGCCTTCCCAGTCGCCGTAATCATCGAGGACAATATAGCCACCGGGTTGGACGCTATCGTAGAATTTCTCCAGACATAATTTGACGCTCTCGTACCAGTCTGCGTCGATATGTAGAATGGCTATATCTCTGATTTGTACGGAAGGGAATGTATCCTGAAACCACCCTTTGATGATGCGGATCCGAGATTCAAGGATGCGTAGCTTCCGAAGGACTTTCTTGACCTTCGATAGGTCGCCATGACACCAACCTTCGTACGCCGGGGCTTCATCTCCGTCCTTATCTGTGGGTTTAGGCAGTCCCTCGAAGGAGTCAAAAAGCCATACATTTCTGTTTACGGGAGACCTGTCGCAATGGGAAGCCATTATGGCTGCTGAGCCCCCGTTATAAACACCGCATTCAACGATATCGCCAGGCAGGGAGCGTTGGTTGATTTCCTCGCTCAGTTTGTATAAAGCGACCAACCGAGGCACGAACACCGCCGTGTACCCTCTTACCTTGTAGACCAGGCGCATCATTCGGAATGAGTTCAAGAAAGACCCTGGATGTGAGAGGCGGACATTTTGCAGATAGTACCCTATCAGATTACGGTAGTACAGGCTGAAGAAGGAGACGGCGGCGGCAAATATCGAGGCTCGATACGCAACCCTGACTTTGATGCTTTGTAGCAACTGTCCCCAGCGGCTCCTGGAAGTTGCTGCGGTGTCCATATTGTCTCCTAAACCCCTGAATTGGCTATGTTTCAACATGCAATAGTATACGTGCAAGGCGCATTCTCTGCAACTTCGATTCCAGAGAAGAGGTGCGGTCTGCCATAAGCAGGGAGGTGTTCTGCGGTTTTGAAGCGCCCGAGGGGAGAGGTTCATCTGTCTGACAAAGGCTTTCCAGGCATCCTCGATTGGTTATGTTGCAGCATCCAAAATCATACGCTATAATATCTCCTCGGCAGCCACAAGGGGGAAGCGCTGACGGGAATGGCAGTGGCAACCTACCTTTTCAGATGATGGTCTGCACAAAAAAGAAAAGGAGGAAATGCACAATGCGGAACTACTTGAAGTATGCTGTAGTTCTAATCCTGGCGGTGGCGCTGCTCGCCCTTGGCGGCATAAGCTGCTCCAGCGGAGGAGGGGGGGCTACTCCAACACCCAAAGCGGCCTATAAGGTCGGCGCATTATTCTCAACTACCGGGCTGGGTGCAAATCTTGGTAAGCCTGAGATAGAGACAG
Source organism: Dehalococcoidia bacterium (assembly GCA_014874385.1). Lineage (GTDB taxonomy): Bacteria > Chloroflexota > Dehalococcoidia > SZUA-161 > SZUA-161 > JACWAE01. The sequence goes on from JACWAE010000107.1 coordinate 9,494, forward strand.
TGAACATGATGGTTCAGCAGATTAACGCTGCTGGTGGAATCAACGGACATCCTTTAGACGTAGTTTTTTACGATACACAGACAGACGAAACCCGAAGCGTGACCCTGGCAACCAAACTTATCGAGCAGGACAATGTGTTAGCTATCATCGGACCGACTACCAGCGGAGAAAGCCTGGCAATCATTGACACTGTAACAGCGGCAAAGGTCCCGCTTGTCTCATGTGCGGCCAACATAGGGATTGTAACACCGGTATCAGAAAGGTACTGGGTATTCAAGACCCCCCAGGCCGATAAAGAGGTGGCAGACGAAATCTTGAGTTATATGCAGGGCCAGGGCATCACAAAAGTAGCCATAATAACTAATACTTCCTCGTTCGGTGCCGGAGGGAGAACCGTCCTCAAGAGTGATGCCGGCAACTATGGGATCACAATTGTGGACGATCAGACATACTCCACCGGCGATAACAATATGCAGTCTCAGCTTACTCACATCAAGGGTACGGATGCCAAGGCTGTGATTTGCTGGGACACTGACCAGCAGGCCGCTATCGTTGCCCAGAACATGAAAACGCTGCAGATGAATATCCCGCTATACTGCAGCCACGGAATTGCCAATCAGAATTTTATAGATGAAGCAGGCGATGCGGCTAATGGGGTTATCTTCTGCGCAGGCAAGCTGCTGGTCGTTGACAAAGTTCCGGCTACAGACCCCCAATACGCAGTCTTGACGAAGTACGCGGCTGACTACGTTGCCTACGAAGCCCAACAGGGTAAACCTGATGCAGTGCCCAGTACCTTTGGCGGGCATGCGTACGATGCGCTCAGCATGGTGGTTATGGCCCTGAAGAAGATGCCTGAAGGGCTGGACCTCGCTGCAGCCAGGCAAGCGGTAAGGGATGAGATAGAGCAGACAAAGGACTTCGCTGGTATTAGCGGTGTTTTCACCATGTCCCCGACGGACCACCTGGGAATGCAGCCGGGCTCTCTGGCTATGATTAAGATTGTCGATGGGAAGTGGACCTGGCTCAAATAAAATCCAGGCACTCTAACAGAGTCTGAACTAAAAGGGGGGAAAGTGTACCTTTCCCCCCATATTACTAATTTAGGGACTAAGAAGTCTTCCTATGTCGACAGCCCAATTTGTCCAGTATCTCATATCCGGTGTTACCCAAGGCAGTATCTACGCACTGATTGGCCTCGGGTTCACCATGATATTCGCTGTTACCAGGATCATTAACTTCGCCCAAGGCGAGTTTGTCATGCTGGGCGGCATGCTCTCGTTTACGCTGGCCAGCTCCGCCGGGCTTCCCCTTGTTCCTGCTGTCATAATCTCTATAATCGTCGCAACGGCCGTCGGAGCCGCAATGTACTTATTTGCAATTCGCCCTGCTAAGAATGCGTCAGTGGTGAGCTTGATTATCATCACTATCGGCGCAGCCATCTTTATCCGTGGCCTCGCCGGGGTGCTGTGGGGTGTAAGCGCTGTGCGCCCCCCTGTTTTCACGGGAAGCAATTCGATATCTTTTCTGGGTGCCTACATCGCTCCTCAAGCTCTGTGGATAATCGGAACCACTGTGGTGATGACGATTATGGTTCATCTTTTTCTCTCATATACCATGGTGGGCAAGGCCCTGAAGGCATGTGCCATAAACCCGGTAGCTTCCAGCCTCGTTGGGGTCAACCCTAAAACGATGGCGCTGATTGCCTTTGTTATGGCAGCGGCGCTTGGTGGCATCGGGGGAGTGGTCATGGCTCCTCTTACGCTCACAGTTTATGATGCGGGAATAATGCTGGGCCTTAAGGGCTTTGTAGCAGCGGCGATCGGCGGCTTTAAAAGTCCTCTGGCCACAGTGTTTGGAGGATTACTCCTGGGTATCATTGAGTCCTTTGTGGTGGCGGCTAACTGGGGACCGTTCACTTCTGCCTACAAAGATGTGGTCGCTCTGGTCGTCCTGATGTTGATACTGCTCGTCAGGTCTGGCAAGCTGGCGGAAGAGGAGAGGACAGGCTAATGCTCGCGAGACTGACAGGCAAATGGTCATACCTTGCCATCGCAGCGCTCCTGGCACTTCTGATACTTGTACCCTTTGATTGGTTTCTGGGACAGTACACCACCCTGATGATTTTCATCGGCATCTACACTATAGTAACCGTAGGTCTATGCCTCCTCATGGGTTACACAGGGCAGGTATCTTTAGGGCAGGCCGCTTTCTTCGGCACGGGAGCCTACATATCCGCTATTTTGAGCAAGACCTATGGCGTGAACCCATGGCTGGCAATGCTGATAGCAGCCATCATGACCGGCGCTTTCGCATATATTATCGGCTATCCAATCTTCAGGCTTAAGGGTAACTATCTTGCCATGGCTACCCTCGGCCTGGGTTTGATTATGTGGATTCTGTTCAGGGAGCTAGGCCAGTTCACAGGGGGGCCTGACGGGATGTCGGGTATTCCTTACCTGTCCATCGGCGGGTTTGCCTTTAATACCTCTTTCAGACGCTATTTCCTGGTCTGGTTCTTCTGCCTGGCTGCCATGCTTATCTCACAGAACATCGTAAGATCGAGGACAGGTCGTGCGCTCAGGGCTATTCATGGGAGCGAGGCTGCCTCTGAGTCGATTGGCATCAATGTAGACCAGTTCAAGGTAAAGATATTAACGCTCAGCGCTGTATATGCCTCCCTTGCCGGAAGTCTTTACGTTTATCATCTCCGATTTGTCAGCCCCCAGCCATTCGATTTTATGGCCTCAGTGAAGCTGGTGGTCATGGCCGTGATAGGGGGGCTGGCCAGTGTGTGGGGCGCTATATTCGGCGCCGGGGCAACCCGAATTCTGAGCGACGAGCTGCTGCTTAGATTCGGACAGTGGGATATCGTCGTTTACGGGCTTATACTGGTGTTGGTGATGATTTTCATGCCGGAAGGTTTGTTTGTCAAACTCAAGGAACTCTACGAGCGATTGCGGCTCAGATACGGACGGAGAGAGGCGCAACCTTGACCAGGTCCATAATATTGGAGACCAGAGGACTAAGTAAGGCCTTTGGCGGGCTGGTAGCTGTAAATAAGGTGGACATGACCTTGGAGGTGGGGAAGATCACAGCCATTATCGGTCCCAATGGCGCCGGTAAGACCACGTTATTTAATCTTATCGCCGGAGTCTACCCGGTGAGCAGTGGCGAGATATACTTTCAAGGTGCGCTTCTTAATAACATTCCAGCTTACAAAAGGGCCTCTTTGGGCATTGTGCGTACCTATCAACATGTCCATCTTTTTGGAAACATGACTGTTTTGGAGAACGTCATGTCGGGACGGCACCCGCGAAGCAGCTATGGCTTTTTCGAGGCCGCTTTTCGCCTGCCCAAGGCACACCGTGAGGAGGAGGCCATCTCTCTCAATGCTATTAAATACCTTAACCTGGTGGGGTTAGGAACATACGCCGAACATGACGCTCTCAGCCTGCCGCTGGGCCAGCAAAAACTGCTGGCAATAGCCCGAGCCCTGGCTACTGAGCCCCGTCTTATCCTGCTCGATGAGCCCGGTGCCGGTTTGAACACCCTGGAGAAGCGGCAGTTGAGCGATCTCCTCCGCAACATCAGGGAAATGGGTATCAGCGTGGTACTGGTAGAGCATGACATGCCTCTGGTAATGGGTATTGCCGAATGGGTGATCGTCCTGGACAGCGGGCAAAAGATAGCAGAGGGTACCGCAGCACAAGTTCAGAAAGACCCGAAGGTCATCGCCGCTTACCTTGGTGAGGAAGTGGAGTAATGCTTAGAGTTGAAGGGGTTTCTGTGTCCTATGGTCGGGTTACTGCACTCAGGGAGGTCTCTCTGATAGTGAACGATGGAGAGATCGTAACTCTTATCGGGTCCAATGGCGCTGGCAAGACTACCCTTCTGAATGCTATAACAGGGGTAGTGCCTCTGAAGAACGGGAATGTCTGGCTGGACGATTGCAGGCTCTCCGGACTTTCTTCTCACAAAACAGTAAGGCTCGGCGTAGGTTATGTGCCCGAGGGTAGGCAGACCTTCGGAGCTATGTCGGTTAAGGACAACTTGACCCTGGGCAGCTATTCACAGCGCGGCCGGAACCCATTGAGCACTCTAGGTTATGTTGGCTGGTTCCTGCATCATCCGTCGATTCAGTCCAATTTAGAGATGGTGTTTAAGCTTTTCCCTATACTAAAGGAGCGGCAGAAGCAGCAGGCAGGCAGCCTCAGCGGTGGAGAGCAACAGATGTTAGCTGTAGGGAGGGCACTAATGTCCTCTCCCAAAATACTTCTCCTGGATGAACCGTCTCTCGGGTTGGCACCAAATTTGGTGAGGGAAATTCTGAAGCTCTTAATCAGGCTTAGAGATGAAGGGCTTACCATACTCCTCGTTGAACAGGATGCTGCCGCTGCCCTCAAGGTTGCCGACCGTGGCTATGTGATGGAAAGGGGACGGATAACCATAGAGGGAAAAGCTAAGGAGCTTTTGTTCGATGACAGGGTGAGGCAGGCATACCTGGGCAAAACAGTAGCCTAAGTCGTTATAGAGTGGTAAAATGGCAAGAAAGGCGATTGTTCGGCAATTGGTTGCAGGTACAAAGCTGGACAAGGGGCTGAAGCCCCTCGTCTAGGGTTGCGACTTGGGTGCCAGTTTCTAAACGCCCTCAGAGGAGGCGGAATAAATTTGAAGCAGCTTTTATCTGGCAATGAGGCTATGGCGCTTGGGGCATATCATGCCGGGGTAGCCGTGGCAACTGCTTACCCCGGGACACCGAGCACCGAGATTCTGGAAAACCTAGCGCGACGGGACAGGATATATGTTGAATGGTCAACCAATGAGAAGGTGGCTCTGGAAGTGGCTATGGGTGCAGCCTACGGAGGCGTCCGGGCCCTGGCTTCGATGAAGCATGTGGGCTTAAATGTGGCTGCCGACCCCTTCTTTGCAGTCTCGACCACCGGTATCATCGGCGGGCTGGTAGTAATCTCCTGTGATGATCCGGGAGAGCACAGCTCGCAGGGAGAGCAGGACAACCGCCATTTAGCCAAATTCGCCAAAGTCCCCATGCTGGAGCCTACCGATAGCCAGGAAGCCTATGATTTGATGGACTGGCTGTTCAAAATCAGCGAAGAGTTCGATACGCCGGTGCTGTTGCGCTCCACCACTCGCATATCCCACTGCAAGACTGTGGTGGATGTGAGCAGAGAGCGTAAAGCCGACTTAAAGCAGCCCGCTTTCATACGCTCTCCTTCTAAATATGTGATGGTTCCCTCCAATGCCCGCCCCAGGCGTAATGTGATGGAGGATCGCATCATCAAGCTGCGTTCCTATGTGGAAAGCTTCCCCATGAACGAGATGATACTCGGTGATCGCAAGCTTGGCATAGTATCCAGTGGGGTAGCTTATCAATACGCCAGAGAAGTCTTTAAGAACGCCTCCTTCCTCAAACTCGTAACCACTTATCCCATTCCAGTGGGCCTGGTGCGGCGCTTTGCCAAAGAGGTGGAGCGGGTGATTGTGATCGAGGAGCTCGACCCTTATCTTGAAGAGGCGTTACACCAACTGGGTATTCCCGCAACCGGTAAAGACTTTATCCCTATCATAGGGGAACTTACCCCCGAGATAGTGGAGCAGGGCGCTATTAAAGCAGGCTTGCTGCCATCTCCTAAGCCTGTTCATAAATCTGCTGTGTCTGCGCCGCAATTGCCGGCACGACGTCCTCAGCTTTGCGCCGGCTGCCCCCATGTCGGCACCGAGTATGTTTTGAGGCAGCTATGCTTCCAGAACCCCAGTTCGCCGGGGCCAATCAAGAAAGGCGAGGTTGTCGTCACCAGCGATATCGGATGCTATACGTTGGGTGTGTATCCTCCCCTATCTGCGCTAGATACTTGCGCCTGCATGGGTGCGAGTATAGGACAGGCTATAGGGCTGCAAAAGGCAGGAGTCCCCAATAAGGTTGTGGCTGTATTGGGTGATTCTACGTTTGTGCATTCGGGCATAACCGGGCTGGTGGATGCAGTGTACAACCAGGGTAATATTACTGTTATCATCCTGGATAACGGAACCACGGCTATGACCGGGCACCAGGGGCACCCCGGCACGGGTATATCGGCGAGACGGACGAAGGCTGCAGTAGTGAAGCTGGAGAAACTGGTGGAGGGGCTTGGCGTCAAAAATGTCAATGTGGTTAACGCCTTCGATTTGAAAGCTATCGAGTCCACCCTGAAACGGTGTCTGGAGACCGAGGGGCCTTCGGTTATCATATCGCGAGGCCCGTGTCCTCTGAATGTTAAAGCGGCGGGGAAGCCATTCAAGGTGGATGCTGACCAGTGCACCGGTTGCTATACCTGCCTGGATATCGGCTGTCCCGCTATATCCCTGTCGGATGAGAAGGCTGTAATAGATGCCGGCGTGTGCCTGGGCACTGCCTGCGGTATCTGTGCTCAGGTCTGCCCCCAGGAAGCCATTTCGGAGATGGGAAAATGAAGGATGTTAATGTGCTCATGGTGGGTGTCGGTGGCCAGGGTGTAATCCTGGCTAGCGATGCCATGTCTGAGATAGGCATGAACAGCGGCTACGACGTGAAAAAGACAGATTCCCTGGGCATGGCGCAGCGCGGCGGCAGCGTGGTGAGCCATGTCCGCTGGGGAGGACACGTGTTCTCACCGATGGTCAAAAGAGGGGAAGCTGATTTCTTGATCGGTTTCGAACAACTGGAGGCAGCGCGCTGGGCGCCATATTTGAAGCCTGGCGCAGTGGTTATCATAGCTGATGTGGTTGTTATCCCGGTATCGATAATCGGCAGCGACATGCATTATCCGACCTGGGAGGAAATTGAAGGTATCTTCAAGCAATATACCGAGCAGGTATACCTTATCCCCGCCCCCAGAATCGCCCAGGAGGTGGGCAATCTCAGAGCAATCAATATGGTGATACTGGGCTTCCTATCCGAATTCCTTGAGTTGAAATCTGAAGCCTGGACGGAGAATATACGACGCAGATTGCCCCCTAAGTTTTTGGAATCCAGCCTTAAAGCTTTCACAAGAGGAGTGGAGGAAGCTAAAGCTATGAGGCTAGCAAAGGGAGTCAAGAAATGATTCGTGACCCTGAACATGAGAAGATGCCGCGAAAGCAGTTGGAGGAACTGCAACTCAAGCGCCTGCAGGCTAAGGTCAAAGAGGTCTATGAGAAGGTCCCCTTTTACAGGCGTGCGTTTAAAGAGAAAGGGGTAACCCCCGACGACATCAAAACCCTTGCTGACCTGAAAAAGCTCCCGTTCACCAGCAAGCTGGACTTCCGCGACAACTACCCCTACGGATTAATGGCTGTCCCTCTGGAGAAGGTGGTTCGAATCCATTCCTCCAGCGGCACCACGGGCAAGCCGATAGTGGCGCCCTATACAGCGGCTGACGTTGATATGTGGGCAGAGGTGATGGCTCGCTCGCTGGCTTCGGCGGGTATGACGAAGCACGATGTGATGCAGAACGCCTACGGCTATGGCCTGTTTACGGGGGGACTCGGGTTTCACTATGGATGCGAACGCCTCGGTGCCACCGTGATTCCCACCGGCGCCGGAAACACCAAACGGCAGATAATCCTTCTGCAAGACCTGGGCACCACTGTTATAACCTGCACTCCTACTTATGCTTTTATATTGAACGAAACTGCCAAGGAGATGGGCGTCGATTTACGTGAAACCAAGCTACGCCTGGGCATATGCGGGGCTGAGCCGTGGTCGGAGCAGATGAGAAAGGATATGGAGGAAAAGCTTCATATATCAGCTATCAATATTTACGGTTTGACGGAGGTCATCGGCCCGGGGGTTTCCGTGGAGTGTGAGCATAAGAACGGAATGCATATCTGGGAAGACCATTTCCTGGTTGAAATCATCGACCCGGGGACCGGTGAGCCATTGCCTTATGGTAAAGAAGGCGAGCTGGTGATAACCACACTTACCAAAGAGGCTCAGCCTGTGATTAGATTCCGTACCAGGGATATTACCAACCTCAGCGTTGAGCCCTGTAAATGCGGGCGGACCATGGTGAAAATGGCCAGAATCACCGGACGTAGCGATGATATGCTGGTTGTCCGGGGCGTTAATGTTTTCCCTTCGCAGATAGAGAGCGTTCTTCTCGAAGTTGAGGGAGTGGAGCCCCATTACCTGATAGTGATAGACAGGCGCGATGTGTTCTCGGCAGAAGACCTCGAGATATGGATTGAGGTCTCCGAGGAGGTCTTCTCCGATGAGATGCAGAAGATGGAGAGGTTGGAGAAGAAGCTTCGTGCTGAGATGGATAGCGTGCTGGGGATTTCGGCCCGTATCAAGCTTGTGGAACCAAGGACTATTGTCCGTACCGAAGGCAAAGCCAAAAGGGTGGTGGACCGAAAAGAGCTACCGAACTCAGGCCTCATCACAAAGTGATTAAAGTTGTAGGGCAATTCATGAATTGCCACTGAGGTCTCCTTTCGGAAAGAAGGACTGTGGGACTTAAAGGAGAGCGTTATGGTTTCAAGAATAAAGCAAGTCTCTGTCTTTATAGAGAATCAGCCCGGTCGGCTAACAGCCATGCTCGAAGCCCTGGAAAAGAATGAAGTTGACATCCGTGCTCTTTCCATAAGCGATACCGCCGATTTCGGCATAGTGCGCATGATTTTGTCCGATGCCGCTAAGGGGGCGGAAACCCTGCGTCAGGCGGGCTTTACCACCAGACAGGACTGGATACTCAGCGCTGAGATACCGGACAGGCCTGGAGGGTTGCTGAAAACTGTGGCCGAGCCGCTGGCTAAGGCGGGGATTAACGTCAAATACCTCTATTTTTATATCGAGGCAGCCGCAGGCAAATCAATGGTGGTAGTTAAAACTGACGACATCGAGAAAGCCGAGCATGTCTTAAAGTCACCATGAGGATGGGGTACACTTAATTTTTTCCAGTTTTTAGTTAAGAGCACTTCGTCAGAGACTACGAGCAAGACGTTGAACAAAGAGTAAGGGCGACACTTAGTGTCGCCCTTACGTGCTATAATATGGTGAAGTGATACGGAGGAGGCGTGTGATGAAAAACCCGAGGATTGTTTCCGACCCCAAGATATGTGGTGGCGAACCCTGCATTAAGGGCACTCGTATTCCGGTGCATGTAATCCTCAGTCACCTGGCGGCCGGTGATGATTACGATACTATAATGAAGAGTTTTCCCCGCCTTAAGCGCGAAGATATTCTGGCGTGCCTTGAATATGCTGCATATCTATCCACGGAGAAAGCTGCTCTGTAGATGAGAATAGTGGTGGATGAGAATGTAAGCTACAGTCTTGTTGAGAGATTGCGGACAAAAGAATATGATGTCATCTCTGTTGCTGAGTTGACTGGGAGAATGATATCTGATGAGGAGGTTTATACCCTAGTGCAAAAGGAACAAGCTGTTCTCATCACCAGAGACCACCACTTTACCAATCCCATTCGCTTTCCTGCAGAGAAGACAAGAGGGATCATTTATATTCGACATGGCAGCCTTAAGCCAGCAGATGAGATCGCCATTGCAGAGGGCTTTCTTGATACCTACAGTCCAGAAAAATTCCAGGGTAAGCTTGTTACCCTCCACAAAGATAGCGTAAGAATTCGCTGAGCTTGTATATACCAAACAGCTTAGTATGCTATTTCAGTCCGAACTCTTTCGCCGCCGCCTTGAACCCTTTGAGCGACCCCTCGATCACCCAGTCATCCACGCAGTAGGAGATACGGAAATATCCCGGAGCTCCAAAACCCTGCCCGGGCACTGCCAGAACGTTGTGCTTCTGTAGCTCCCCGACAAAAGCCACATCATCCTTGATTGGCGATTTGGGGAATATGTAGAATGCGCCCTGCGGCTTCACTATCGAGTAGCCTAGCTCAGTGAGGTTGCGGTATAGAAAGTCCCTCTTTCTGGCATACTGCTCCATATCGACTGAAGCATCCTGCAGGCTCTGCACGATGTGCTGCATCAGCGCAGGAGCATTAACGAAGCCGAGCACACGGTTGCAGAACACTAATCCGTTTATCAGTTCCTCTCGCCCTTCGTATTGAGGGTTGACGGCGATATACCCGATGCGCTCCCCCGGCAAAGCCAGGTCCTTCGAGTGAGAGGTGGTAACGATGGTTCTGGGGTGGTATTGAAACAGGTAGGGGCATTCTACCCCATCGTAAACCAGCTTCCGGTAAACATCGTCGCTGAGCAGAAAGATCTCAGTGCCGTACTGCTGTTCCTTTTTCGCCAGTATCTTGCCGATGCCTTGCAGGACCTTAGCGCCATATACAACGCCGGTGGGATTGTTAGGCGAGTTAACCAGCACAGCCTTCGTCTTTGACGTAATACTTTCCTCCAGAGCCTTAAGGTCGGGTATAAACGTGCTATCGGTGGGTACTATACGGGCGGTGGCCTGGTGGTTGTCTGCATAGTAGATGTACTCAGAGAAATAGGGGGCGAAGATGATTATCTCATCCCCTGGCTCAGAGATGGCTTTCATTGCTGTATTTAGCGCTCCGGCTGCGCCGCAGGTCATCACTATCTCGTTAGCAGTGAAAGGCAAACCTGTCTTCACTGAAAGGTGTGCTGCCACAGCAGCGCGTGTCTCAGGGTAGCCGGCGTTAGGCATATAACGGTGCATCCCGGGCCTGGGTTTGTTCGCCCAGTCGCGAAGCTCTTTGCGAAATTCCTCGGGCGGCTCGAATATAGGATTGCCCAGCGAGAGGTCGAAGACATTTCTCTCGCCATACTTTTTCTTGAGGGCGATTCCTTCCTCGAACATCTTTCGAATCCACCCACCCTCGGTCATATGCTTCTTTATCTTTTTGGAAACAGCCATTATTCTGCCCTCTGCTTAAATAGACCTTCCTACAGCCTTCGCTATTGGCTTCAACTCTGCCATCAGACGCTCGAAGTTGGGGATGTTCAAAGACTGCAGGCCGTCGACCAGCGCCTCCTCCGGATTGAGATGCACCTCTATGAGAAGGCCGTCTGCACCTGCAGCTATGGCAGCCCTGGCTATGGTGGGCACGTATGCGAAATGTCCTGCAGCGTGGCTGGGATCCACGACTACCGGGAGGTGACTGAAGCGTTTGATGACTCCGATTGAGCTGATGTCCATTGAAAAGCGGACGCTATCTTCGAAGGTCCTTATGCCGCGTTCACACAGTATCACCTGCTGATTGCCCTCGGCCAGAAGGTAGTCCGCTGCTGTGAGCCATTCCTTGATTGTGGCGGCATAGCCTCTCTTCAGCATTATGGGATGTCTCATCTTGGCCAGCTCTTTCAGAAGGGCAAAATTCTGCATATTGCGAGAGCCTACCTGCAATATGTCGGCGTGCTTTGCTATAATCTCTATGTTCTGGATATCAACGACCTCGGTGATGATAGGGATGCCGAGTTCGGATTTCACCGTGGCCAGCATCTTCAAAGCCTTCTTCTCCAGGCCCTGGAAGCTGAAAGGGGAGGTGCGTGGTTTGTAGGCGCCACCTCTGATTATTGAAGCTCCGAGGCCCTGCACTGCTCTGGCGGTTTCCATAAGCTGGTGCTCATTCTCCACAGCGCAAGGGCCGGCCATGATGACCAGCTTTTGACCTCCTATTTTGATCCCATTGACATTCACTATGGTGTTCTGCGGATGGAATTCCCGCGAGGCGAGCTTATAAGGCTTCATTACGCGGGACACGCTCTCCACACCGGGTAGAACGGCGAAGACATCAGTGGCCGTCTTGCCTGTGTCGCTGCCCAATATCGCCACCACCGTCTTCTCAGTGCCGAGGTTCAACTGGACCTCAAAGCCCAGGGCATGGGCCCTTTTTACTACATGGTCTACCTGCTGCCTTGTGGCGCCCTTACCCATTTCCACAATCATGTTATGTCACCTCAAAATCAGAGTGTTACTTTCTTTCTCCCAGAGAGACCGTTGTACCTGTGGCGCGGGCGATTGTTTTCCCTTTGGAGTCACTGACCGTCATCTCCGATATACCCAGCTTCTTACCCGCATGAATAACCCTGGATTCCGCATAGATGGTTTCACCAACAGGCGCAGCGGCGATATAGTTGATGTTCAACTGCACTGCTACGTAGATATGGTCCAGCGTATTCAGGGAACAGCCGAAGGCCTGGTCGAGTACCGAGGCAATCACGCCGCCATGAATCAAGTTCTCCCAGTTCAGGAAGTCCTTTTTCATCTCCAGCTTTACCCTGGCGTATCCCTTGGATAGCTCCACCAGCTTCATACCCATATTGAGGGCATACGGCGAGTTATCGAACCTGTGGCGCATCTCTTCTACGTCAGCCATGCGTATATTCTCCTGCTTATTTACATAAATATTCAGACTGGGCAGATTTAATGATTTTAGCAATAAACGGGCTGCGATACAACTTTTGAAGCTGGAGAGGGGAATCCTCAGTAGGGGCACGGCATGCCGTGCCCCTACCTTATGGAAAACCTCTGCGCTCTCTGCGTTCTCCGCGGTTATTAAACAAGCGTATAAAGTGTGGTATATTCTTGAGCAAGAAGAAAGTCAGCTCTGATGCAATACCTTCGTCGCATACCCCACACCTCACTGGCATTCCGACTCGCACTGGTGAGCTTTCTCTTCAACATTTCCATTGAGACCTCCAGTGTCTTCCTGCCGCTCCGCGCCCGCAGCCTGGGTGCCTCAGATTTGGAAGTAGGCCTCATTGCGGCATCATACGGGATGGCCTATTTCGTGTCCTCGTTTCTCTTCGGCAGGCAGTCGGACATGCGCGGCAGGATGGTATTCATACGCTACGGAGTGGCTATATCGGCTCTGGCCTATCTGCTCCAGATTTTTGCGCCCACAACTTTGACACTGATGGCGGCCAGGGGCGCTATCGGTTTCAGCCTCGGTGTATCTTCAGCCGCTCTCGTTGCCTATGTCTACGAGGCTGGAGCGGCGGTCGGCAGCTTCGCCTCCTATGGCTCGCTGGGCTGGTTTTTCGGGGCTTTACTGGCAGCGGCGACCAGAAATATCGAGTGGTTGTTCGCCGCCAGCGCCGTAGCCTCAGCTATCGCCTTCCTCATATCGCTGACGCTTCGGGAGGAGGCGGTCAGCCGCATCAAAGTGACTGTTATCCCCATGGGTGTAATATGGACAAACCGTAAAATATACGTGCCTTTCTTGCTCAGGCATATCGGGGCTACCGCTGTCTGGTCTATCTTCGCACTGTACCTGTCCGGTATCGGTGCCAGCACGCTCTGGATAGCCCTCATGGATGTCTTAAATATGGGCGGACAGTTCGTAGCCATGCGGTTCATTCAGCGGTTCAACCCGGTTCGCATTTTCACTATCGGTCTCCTCACCTCAGTTCTAGTGTTTGCCGTTTACGGCATGGCTACTCATTACCTTCAGTTGATCCCCGTACAGATAGTCCTGGCTATAGCCTGGTCGGGTCTCTTCGTGGGTGCTCTGAACTACCTGCTGGCTAAGAATGTGGAGCGCGGCACAGCCGTCGGCATGCTCTACTCCACGATGTCCCTGGCCGGCGGGATCGGGCCTTTCCTGGGAGGCGCCATAGCGCAGGTATGGGGGTTCTCCACTCTGATGTTTGCCTCTTCCGGCATAAGCTTTTTGGGCCTGCTGGCATCGAGAGGGCTGGGCTCCAGAGCAGGCAAACGGCAAGAACTGAAGGAATAGTCATAGGCCGTTTGCTAACGGGGGCAGAGGGGCCGCCATAGGCGGATGGGGTGTCCTGTAGGGGCGCCTGGCATGCGCCCTTTCCCCCAAGAGCTCTAAGCAGCAGTAGTTGCCCAATTTATTGGGCGAATTCCGTTTCACCAGACTTACAGGGCATTTGTGAATCCTTATCCGAGGACTCCTGCGACGGCAGCAGGTCTAACTAACCATATTTGGACTATTGAGGAAATTGTGAGCTTGGTAAATTAGTCACCTGGTTTTGACAAGATAACCGTTCGGGTTGAATGTCATATAGAATTTTTCCTGCGTACTATCTATAACAAAATTCTTGTTTTCTTGCAAGAACTGGCTGACAGCTTCCATTGGACCAGGACCGAACTTAGGCCGCACTGGGTGGCTGTTTAGGTCTGTATCTTCCACTATTAAATAACTTCCTTTAGTTACAAATCTGCTATAGATTCTTAGTTCGTTAAGCACATGTTCCTTGTGATGGTCTGAGTCCAAGATAACCATCACCTTTTCATTGCCAGCAATCAGTCCGGAAACCAGCGCTACAACGCCTTCTGACGTGGACGAGCCAAGCAGATAATCTATCCTCTTGTGCAGAGGTTTCCCCTCGACATCTTCGATGTCGATACTTATAACCTTGCCATTGTTTAGAGTATCAAGTATGTGAGCCATGAAGAGAGCACCCCCTCCCTTCCCTGTTCCACACTCAATTATTACATCTGGTTTGATTTTGAAGATGATTTCTTGATAGACCCACAGGTCTAGTGGGCATTTCGTCACGGGAATGCCCAGCCAAAATGTATTCTGCCAAGTCTGGGACGGGTTACCGTGGTAGAGCTTGTGAAAGCTGTTTACTACGTTTTTTTTGGACCAGCCTACCATAAATGCCTCGCCTCAAGGTTTTTAGTTCGCCTTTAGTCGCTGAACTGGTGCATACCCACGTCGTACGCTGACTGGATGCTTCTTAGACACCTGACATTATAACGCTAACGTACAATATGTTCCAGCAAGGATTGCGAGATTATTTGAGTGATAGAGAGTCCCATCCAAGCTGGAATCTTTTCTTGTGAAGGATGGAGAGTAGTTGCCCAATTTATTGGGCAAGTTTCTCTTCGCCAGACCTCATAAGTCACTGGCTAACCCTTATCCAGGAACCTCTGCAATGGCAGCCGGATTAACTGACCATATCTGGACAATTGAGGAGATTGTAGTATTATAATTATTGAAGCTATCAGGCGCAGGAGTTTCAATCGTGAGAATTGATAATAATGACCCAAGCAAGAAATACAAAGATTTTTGGGATTGGTTATTTAACTATGGGCACATCATCTTTGTACTGAGTTTAGCAATAGGCTATTATTATTATCTCATTAGTACAACAGACATAAACGACTACAAATAGTGCGGCGATCTCATCACCAGTCAATTTAATACTCGCTTAGTTCAAAATGATACTCTGCCCTTTTCCCAAGAAGCTAGAGAATCAGTGCTCTTGCACTCTACTTCATGCACTACAACTTCGCTCGGTCTCACAAGTCGTTAGCTAATCCTTATCCTAGAACTCCTGCTATGGCAGCAGGATTGACAGACCACGTTTGGAGTATAGAGACATAGTCCACATGGCTGATTGACATCGTCTGCCCCTCCTTCAATAAGATACCTAATCCCCCAAAAGGCAAAAGGCGTCCATGACTTGACAAATAGGTGGACTATAGTACTATGTACACAGAATCTAACAGTGTTACAATGTGCGTAGGGAGATTTCGGCCTTAGGTAAAATACCAAGAAGGCAAGGCTGATAATCGTGGGACATAAGTTACTAATTGAATTTGAAATTGGTCTCAGTTCACCGCTTGTCAAGTTCCTGAAGCCGAACGAGATGCTAAGGGGTGAACAAACTAACGTCACATTATATGTTACAAATATAGCAGATAGGACATTCCCTGGAGGCAAAGTTACAGAGTACAATATCAAATATGGGCCAGCGTTGAATATTAGCTCCACCACAAGTACAGCGGGGATGGAATGCCCAGAACTAGCTCCAGGTCGCAAGACTAAATTACTCTCCGTGCCATTAGAGCCTGTCACAGATGGATTGGCATGGATACAATGTAAGATAGAGCCAAATGGTGACGACAAGATTGTAACATATTATCAAGACCCAAAGGACACGCCGCTAGACGGCGCTATGTGGATGAATTGCGCCTATGTTGTTAATCGTGAACAGCTTGTTTTGGCCGCGGCTTTGGAAGAACTTACATCGACTATTAAACTTCGGGGGATAACAACATGAATTGTGTATGGGCACTCGACCGTGGGGCAATTGCGATGCCAGTTTGCAAGGTGACTTTTGTGCCAGTATCTCGCCAATCGGCAAGAGACAAACAACGTCAAGACATAATCGCAAAAATTCGAGAGTTGGAGATGCGAATTGATGCATACTCCCAGGCTATATTGAAATCCCGACTGTCCTCAACAGAAATTGAAGAAATAACGAGGTTGTCTGAGGCTAGCCTTCAAAACATAGCAGCAATGCAAAAGATTGCCAAGCAGATAGAAGAGGCTAGTGAGGAAGGATGAAACAGGGGGACAACGAGTATCTAAGTAACATTGCGGCATTATTAGCGGCGCTCAAGATAGAAAAACAGATGCTTGAGCGCCGCTTAGCAATATTACGTGCGCAGCAAAAGCTTCTTGACCATATTAGCCAAGAAAACTTTGACTTATGGCGGCTCAAGCTTGAGACTGGCCTCGATATGCTACAGCTCCCACCTTATGAGCACCATCTTTGGGAACATCTTATTGATACTAACACTGTTGCAGAGCAAATGCAGGCCATTGAGGGCGAGTTGCATACGTTTGTGAATCAGGGTCGCTACTTATCATTCGTAGAAATCGAAGGGATGCTGGAGACAATTGGCGTGCTAATAGAAAGGCTTGAAAGTGTAAGACAGCAAATGGAGAAAAAACAGCCACCTCCTTTGACGGTGAAGCCTTTAATGCGCAGGGTCATTCGTGTGCTTGGTGGCCTGAGTCTAGTGGGAATAGACTTGCGAATACTGAACTGGCCATCCGTAGCAACTGGGGCAGTACTTGTTTTAACCGCAGGGTCTGACTAAAAACAGTAAAAGTCACCTTCTTACCAGCTAATCCTCAAGTTGTCCTAAATATATAATTCCCAAATAATATGCTACAGCTACTCTCTTTCCCATCTTCTTCTCACCATTTCAAAATGACCCACTACCCAATTTTCAGCGGCCTAGCGCACCGACTATTGTTGCTGTATAATAAACGACACTATATTTTTAAGACCCAGAAAGGATACTAAGGTGGCCAGAGCTAAGAGGGAAATGTTGAGAGCTGCCATAGTCGGCGCAACGGGCATAGTGGGGCAGCAGTTCATCGTTGCCCTGCACAATCATCCCTGGATAAAGGCAACCACGCTCGCCGCCTCGGAGAGGTCGGCGGGGCGCAGCTATAAAGAGGCGCTCACCGACCCTAAGACGGGGGCCTTCAGATGGTACTGCGACGAGCCGCCGGACCCCGCGGTTATGAACATACCGGTGCAGAATGCCAGCGAGATGGACGTCGCTGGCGTCGACCTCATATTCTCTGCTATCGAGTCCGAGCAGGCTCAGGTACTGGAGCCCAAGTTCGCTGCTACCAAACCGGTGATCAGCACGGCTTCAGCCTTCCGCTATGAGAAGGATGTGCCCATACTGATTCCAGGCATAAACTCGGAACATGCGGCTCTGCTGAAGCAGCAGCAGAAGGCACGCGGCTGGAAGGGCTTCGTCACGCCCGATCCGAACTGTACCACCATCGGCCTGGCGATAACGCTCAAGCCTATCTACGATGCCTTCGGCATTCGCGCAGTGCTCATGACCTCAATGCAGTCGATGTCCGGGGCAGGGCGCAGCCCGGGCGTGATCGGACTGGACATCCTGGATAATGTGATTCCGTACATTGCGGGCGAGGAAGAGAAGGTGCAGAAGGAGACCCAGAAGATACTGGGCTTTTTCTCCGGCAATGCCATTCAGCCGGCCAGGTTTGCCGTTAGCTGCACCTGCACCAGGGTAAATGTCAGGGAAGGGCATACGGAGTCGGTCTTCGTGTCCACGGAGAAAAAGTGCGAGCCTGAGGACGTTGCCCGCGCCATGAGTGAGTACGATGGCTTTAAGGGCCTGTCTCTCCCCTCCGCGCCGAAGAGGTTGATAGTGGTGCACCCCGACCCCTTTAGACCGCAGCCGCGGCTGGACCGCGACACGGACAACGGCATGGCTACGGTGGTGGGCAGGATACGGAAGGACCCCGCGCTGGAGAACGGGATAAAGTACCTGCTGGTATCGCACAATACCAAGATGGGTGCCGCGCGCGGGGCTGTCCTGGAGGCTGAGCTTCTGATTGAGGGTGGCTACATCTCTTAAATTGAAATTGCGGGACAAACGAAAAAGGGGCTTCCGCCACAGGCGGAAGCCCCTTCACTTATCTTTTGGTGGCTCTCCTAGTTGCTTCCCTCTTCGTTGAAGGCATCTAAGAAAGCCTGAGGTACCTCGGCCTGCCTGTTGATGAACTCCTGGCACGCTTCAATGAACTTGACAAATATCTCGAAATTGCCAAAGGCGGCTATGCCTTCGGCCTGGCCCTGCAATATCACATGGATGTGGTCGCTTCCGCACTGATAAATGTCCACCTGTAAATCCATTGGCGGCTCCTCCAGCCTTTTATCGGACCATATATTTTCTCACTGCCTTCAATAAAACATTAGCACAAGCTCTGCCTTTACACCATAGTTCTTATGGTCATTTTTGAGTAGTACATATGATAAGATAGTACTAATAAGAGGAAGAGTCACATCTTGCATGAGCGCTCAGGTGAGTTGGCCGGAATCAATCCAACTGGAGTGAGATTACTTTGAAAATAGGCTTTTCCCGTTCGCCCTGAGCCTGTCGAAGGGTGAACGGCCCGTTCATGGTTCGACAAGCTCACCACGAACGGAATTATTTCTTCTTTAAGGGAGATGGCATTTTTATGCTTCGTGGTGAATATTTTAATGTTCGTGACAGATTCCTGTCCTTTATCTATATTCGCTTCCGGTAAGCCCCTACCTCAAGCACCTCCAGTAATCCTTAAGATACCTTTTGACCTCCGCGATGACATGTTTGGTCTCTGCCAGCGAAGGGTCTCCCTGGGATCCCGGGGTGACTCCTCCAGGCTCAGATATCTTCATTTCTATGCCTGCCAGGCCGCAAATCAGGGCTAGCCATGAGTAGGGCAACACCGTTTTATTGTAGCCTGACGCAATCAGGTCAATGTTCTTGCCCTGGCAGACCTCTGACATCTCCCTGGCCTTAGCCCCTATCATTCTGAAGCCCTCCACAGACAGTCCCAAACTGGTTAACCCATCGCTGAAATGGGGGTCCGAGCCGCCGTTCCTGATGATTATCTGGGGCTTGAATTCCTGCGCTATGGGCTGGACCAGTTCCTCAAAGGCCAGTTTATACGAATCGTATCCTGCATAAGGAGGCATGGGAATATTGACGGTGTACCCTTTTCCCTCGCCGGAGCCGATTTCATAGGCGAAACCGGTGCCGGGATACAGCGTCCTCGGGTCCTGGTGCAGGTCAATCTGCAATACCCTTCTTTCATCATAGAAATACTCTGAGGTCCCGTTGCCGGCATGGGCATCGGTATCAAGTATAAGTATCCTCTGTAACTTGTATTGTTGCAACAAATACCTGGCGCAAAAGGCGACATCGTTATAGAGGCAGAACCCTTCCCCGTAGTCAGGTTTGGCATGGTGCAACCCGCCGCCGAGGCAGACTGCCTTCTTGAACTTGCCTTGCTGAACCAGGTCGCAGGCCTTCTTGGCTTGTCCGATGACCAGTCTGGCGGCCTCTTCCAGCTTCCCCGGCTTGCCGCCGGGAATATTATCGCCGCTGTGGAATCTATAGATAGAGCCGGGGTAGTTCAAGCCCAGGTGGGCCGCCCTGTAATACTCTTTGGTGGCTTCGATGTACTCTTTCTGGCAGATCAGGAGTAAATCTTCGTCGCTCGCCCAGTCCGCTTTGATGATGCGGTAGTTATCGTCCTCGGGCAGGTGTTCCCGCAAAAATTGATGAAACTCGAGATAGCGCTCTCCTCGAAACGGGTGGCCTGGCCCGAAGTCGTATTCCTTTAATTCGTCTCGGTACAAGATTGCGATAGGCATTGTCTCCCCCTAGTGCAAGCTTGCGCGCCTCAGTCCTGTTGACAAGTGTAGCAGGCCATGACAGAATTGCAACACTAGTGAAAATGCTGTATTTGCTTGAAGGGGGTAGTGATGGAATCCTGGCATATCTTCTCTAACGCTAATCAGGAGATGGTGATTCGCCTTGTGATAGCTGCATTCCTGGGCGCAGTAATAGGCTATGAGAGGGCGCGCGCCAAGAAACCTGCCGGCATACGCACCCATCTCCTTATTAGCATGGGGGCAGCTCTGTTCGCCATTATTTCAATCTGGGGTTTTGCCGGAAACGCCGATCCATCGAGGATAGCTGCCGGCGTGGTGGCGGGAGTCGGTTTCTTGGGCGCGGGTACAATTCTTCGCCAGGAGAGGGGGGTTGCGGGGCTGACCACGGCAGCCGGCATCTGGGCGGTAGCTGCCGTAGGCGTGGCGATAGGGGCCGGGCTTTATGCTGTGGGGGCGGTGGCTGCGGTTATGACCCCCCTCGCGCTGCGTTTTCTGCCCCATCATCATCCTGACACGGACTAGTAAACCTGTCATATTGAAAGTAAAACGGATATGAAAGAATGTAAAGTTGAGCAGAACAAAGCGAAGTGCAACTGTACCTATGAGCCCTGCCCCAGGAAGGGCATTTGCTGCGAGTGCATCAGATACCATTGGCAGTCAGGCGAGCTGCCAGCCTGCTATTTCCCTAAAGACGTGGAGAGAACCTACGACCGTTCCATCGAGAGGTTCATCCAGACCTATCAGAAGAAGAGATTTTAAATTCTAAACGATGTCAAAGGCTGCGATTATGTAGGGGCACAGCGTGCTGTGCCCCTACTTTTTTCGGTTTTTGGTGCCTGGTTTCTAAACAGCCTGGGTTGGCTTGTTTTGTGGCGCGACATGGCTGCGCACGAGCAATGCCACCAAAGCCCCGACGATGCAAATGTACACAGATACCATCATGGCAGTGTTGAGACTGCTGGCGAATGCCTGTTTGAACAAGACCTCTAATTGAGCGCCGAGAGGCCCGGGTATGTTGGGGAGGCCCGTCAACCCCAGACGACCTGACGATACCGCACTTAATATCTGCTCGCGAGCCGCTGCAGGGATCTGCGGTATGGGGAGAAGGGCTTCGCGGAGGTTTGAGACAAGCTGGCTCTGCAGAATGGCTCCGATAACTGAAATGCCCAGCACTGACCCCACCTGGCGCATAGTCGCCAGTATCCCCGCCGCCTGTCCCGAGCGCTCCATAGGTGCGCTTGCCATCACCGCAGAAGTTGTCGGCGCCATCACCAGTCCCATTCCCAGGCCGCAGACTGCTAGGGGTGCCATTAAATGTTGCCATGCCTCCGTTGGGGTGAGGTTGGACATCAAGTAGATCCCCAGAGCAGCAAAAGCCATACCGAAGAACAGCAGCCAGCGGCTGCCTATCGTGTCGGAAAGCCTGCCTGATATTGGGGCAACAACCATTGTAATCCCGGCCAAGGGGAGGAGTACCAGACCTGTTTTAATAGCGCTGTAGTCGAGTACAAGCTGCATAAAGAGCACGAGAAGGAAAAGGATGCTCAGAAGCCCGAACATCAAAATCAGGCCCACGCTGTTACCGGCGGTGAAGGTGCGGTTGCGGAAAAGGTCCAGACGAATAAGAGGCGCAGAGCGCAAACGCTCTATGATCAGGAAGGCGATAAACCCTACAAAACTTGCGGCGAAGAGGCCTACGATGAGACCAGAGCCCCAGCCATATTTTTGCCCCTCCACCAGAGCATAGGTGAGACAAAAAAGGGCTGTCGAGATAGCGAGTACGCCGGGTATATCAATGCGGCGCTCGGCTGTGGGGTCGGTAGAGTTCCTGATTATGATTATCGCTGCTATGAAAGCGAGGACGCCCACAGGCAGGTTAATCAAGAAAATCCAGCGCCAGGAAGTGGCGTCCACCAGAGCCCCACCAATAATAGGCCCCAGGGCGCTGGCAACACCGGCTACCGCTCCCCAGATTCCCAGCGCCATGCCTCTTTTGTCTCCGAAGGCCACATTGAGAATGGAGAGGGTGGCCGGCATCATGGCTGACCCTCCCACAGCCTGGAACACCCGTGCCACTATGAGCACGGTGATATTCGGAGCCAGGCCGCATGCCAGCGATGAGATGGTGAAAAGCCCCAGGCCGCCGAGGAAGAGCAGCTTGCGGCCGTAGAGGTCTCCCAGCTTGCCCAGCGTTATCAGCAGGACGGCGAAGGCGAGAATATATGCATTTAGTACCCATTCAACAGTTGATATGCCGGTGTTGAAAGAGTTCATTATGTCAGGCAGCGCAATGTTCACAATGGTGAGGTCCAGCATCATCATGAACAGGGGCACACATGTGATGAGGAGAACCCACCACCTTCTTCTGCCGTGTTCTATCAGCGAAGTCTGAGCTATGCTGCTCATATACAGTCCTTTCTTATGTTGGCGTCGCTACGTTAGATTTCCTTTTTGCAGGCTAGCTTGCGCAGCTCTTTTTTCATGCAGCGGTCCATTACCACTTTAAGCCCTGCCTTTCTCGCTTTGGCAGCAGCCTCTTCGTTGACTATACCTTCCTGCATCCATACAGCTTTGGCTCCGATAGCAATTGCCTTTTCTACTACAGGCAGCACGTCTTCAGAACGGCGGAAGATGTCTACAACCTCGACAGGCACGGGGATAGAGGCTAAATCAGGATAGGCTTTCTCCTCCACGACTTTGTCAGCGTTGGGAGTTACGGGTATTACGCGGAAGCCCTCTTTTTTGAGAAAGTCAGCCACTCTGTGGCTGGGGCGCTCGGGTTTCGGCGAGGCTCCCACTATGGCAACTGTGTGGTAGCGGGTAAATATTTCTTTGATATTAGCGCTAACATAATCTTGTTCCAATGCTTGCGCCTTTCCGTAAACAGCCTTGGTGTATCATACCATATCTAATCAAGCAGAGCTGTCAGCGCATCGGGATCGGTAATCGGCATTTTGCAGACATGGTTCTCACAAACATACACGGTAGGCTTATTATCTATCATGGCTCTATCCCGAAGCAAGGGGATATCCAACTGAGCTGGTTCGGACGGATTTTTGACTGCCAGAACTTTGTTGGGCAGATAACGTTGGTTTATCACCCTTACCAGGGATTTGGTCGCCAGGTCTTCAGGACGGCCCACCAGTACGATCTCCAGCGGTTTTGACAGATACAAATCCAGTGCGCAGAACCAGTGCCCGAATCCTAGAGGATATCTGAGCATCGATTCCTGCACCGAGTGAATTGCGGAAGCAGCCACTTTCTCGTATTCATTGTTGTCGGTCAATCTCGCCAGTTGAAGCAGGACAAATGCTGCTGCAGACGACCCCGAGGGCAGTGCGTTATCATAGATATTTCTGGGGCGCACCAGAATGGTCTTCTCTCCCTGGGCAGTATCGTGGAAATATCCCTTAGCTTTGTCCCGGAACTTCTCCAGCATGGCGTCTGCCAGCTTTTTAGCTTCATTCAGCCAGCGTTCCTGGAAACTGGCCTGGTACAAAGAAAGCATCCCTTCGCAGAGCATGGCGTAGTCCGAAAGATAGCCGTTGACCTTTGCCTGTCCATCCTTATAGGAATGCTTTAAAGTTTCGCCATTGTGCAAAGCCCTGGTCAGGAAATTGGCATTGGCGATAGCCGCCTTTAGATAATCATCCCGCTCCAGCACCGATGCTGCCTCGGCCATGCTGGCAAGCATCAGCCCGTTCCAGTCAGTCAGAATCTTTTCGTCCCGGTGCGGCTGCACACGTTGGGTGCGCCTTTCGAGGAGACGCGCCTTAGCCCTGGCAACCCTGGCTTCAAACTCCTCAGGTGTAATCCCAAGCTCAGATGCCAGCGTCTTGGTTTCGGCCACCTGGCTCAGAATGTTACTGCCCTCGAAGTTGCCTTCCCCTGTTACGCCGAAATACCTCGCAACAAGTTCGCCATCGTCTTGGTCCAGAGCCTTCATTATCTCGTCAAGCGTCCACACGTAGAATTTCCCCTCAATACCCTCGCTATCAGCATCCTGGGAAGAGTAGAAGCCTCCATCTTTGTCGGTCATCTCGCGCAGCACATAGTCCAGCGTGCCCTCCACTATATGGCGGTAGATTTGCTTGCCTATCGCCTGATATGTGTGGAGATAGATGCGGCTCAACAGCGCATTATCATAGAGCATCTTCTCGAAGTGGGGCACCAGCCAGTGTTCGTCAACACTGTAGCGATGGAAGCCGCCCCCTATCTGGTCGTAGATGCCGCCCTTTGCCATCCTCCCCAGCGTATGTTCTACCATCAAGATGCATAGCGGGTCGCCGGTGCGGCAGCACTGCCGCAGCAGGAACTCCAAGAGCATAGGTTGGGGGAACTTGGGTGCGGGGCCGAAGCCGCCGTTCTGGGCATCGAATGCAGCCCTGATGGAGGTATAAGCGGTTCTGGGCATTTTTTCGGTGAGGGGTTCAATCTCTCCGGTTGACTCGACCGGGCGGTTGAGATAGGTGGTTATCTGCGCTGCGGTGGACTCAACCTCGCCCTTGCGTGTCCGGTAAGCCTGCGACACAGTCTGCAGCACTCTGGGGAAGCCGGGCAGTCCGCCCCGGTCCTCCGGAGGAAAGTATGTCCCGCCATAGAAAGGCTTCATCTGCGGGGTCAGGAAAACTGTAAGCGGCCAACCTCCGCCGCCTGTAATCGCCTGCACCGCGTCCATATAGATTGCATCGAGGTCGGGCCTCTCCTCCCGGTCCACCTTGATGTTGACGAAGTTATCGTTCATGATGCGGGCGATAGCCTCATTCTCGAAGCACTCACGTTCCATAACATGGCACCAGTGGCAGGCTGAATAGCCAATACTGAGCAGGATAGGTTTGTCCTCGCGCGCAGCGCGGCCCAGCGCTTCCTCGCCCCAGGGATACCAATCCACGGGATTGTGAGCATGTTGCTGTAAATAGGGGCTGGTCTCCTTAATCAATCGGTTGGGCATAGCGTACAAACCTCAATTAGACACCATTCTAAAAGCTGCCTTTGTCTGGGTATGTGACTTTTGTCTCACCCTCTTCCCACTGAATCACCTCGCTCGACCACGCTTGGTTTATCGCTGCATCTAGCGTGGCCTGCTTTGGCTCGCGCACGTTCAGTAATGGTCCTAGAGTGCGCTCGTCTAACTGATGTGAAAACTGGCACTGCTTGCGAAATGAAAGCAGAGTATGGCGTTCGCCCCCGTAGACTACATAGTCCAGTTGCTGTAGGTGAGGCTCCAGATGTTCTCGAACATGGCCGCAGACCCTGGTAAAAAAGTACTCTATCTGCTTCTCGCGGTGCCGCTCGAAGCGGTGTGCCGAGGAGCCTCCCTGCCTGTGGCGCGAGTGTACCAGTCCTGTGCCCACCTTGCTCGACAGCAACTTTTCTCCCTGAAATACGCCTACAGCATAAGCACCCAGACGCAGCAGCACCAAGGCGATTACAAGTTCCTGTTGCAGTAAGGAGCGCAGGGGTTCTACATCGTAGCCGCTGGCGAACAGTTTCTCTTCGAGTGGAAACGGCGGCAGCACTAGATACTTGTTTTCTTCGCCCCAGAAAATGACCCTGCCTGTCTTGGAACGGCCGACGTTCTCAGAAATATGTGACATGGCTTCTTCTATACCTGGCCCTAAGGGAGCCCTGAGCGTTTTCTCGACCTCCGGCGCGGGCAGGTCGTGAGGTATGTAAAGCGATGTCGCTGAACCCTCAGCAGTCTCCAACTCATCGAGCAAGTGAAGCATCTTCTGTCTGGTAAAACGGCGGCGGTTCATCAAAAGCATAAGCGTGATTCATTTCGTAGGGGCGAGGTGCCTTCGCCCAAGGGTTACATTGCCGGGATTCTCGCTATCCAAATCCCATTTCAAGGGATTGTTCACAATATATTCCCTGATTTCGTTCAATTCGTCCTCGTTTCGTATCACATGTTCGTAATAATTGCGCTGCCAGACGGGTTTATAAGGTGCGCCACGCAGGTCATTGATGCGTTTGGTTACGGCAGATTTGAAACCCGCGACGATTGCCCCTATGGATTTGGGGGTTGGTCCTTTTGGTAGGGGCGACCGGCCGGTCGCCCCTACATTTGATTCAACGATGACGACTATGCCATGCATGTGGTTGGGCATGATAATGAATTCATCCAATGCCACGTTGGGTCGAATCTCAGTTGTCCTTAACCATTCCCTTTCCGCTACTTTGCCGAATTCATTCAACGTCATCTTACCGTCAATCACTTCACCGAACAGGCATTTCTTGTTATGTGTGCATATCGTTATGAAATACGCCCCGGCCTGCGAATAATCATAATCCTTTAATCTGATGGAACGGCGTCGGTGCTTGTCAGAATTACGTATCATGGTTTTATTGATGTAGGGCGACCCGTCGGGTCGCCCTCAAATCTGCAATCTAGCGCCTATAGCTCCACTACTGTCACCCCGTCCCCGCCCTCCCCCTTGCCTCCAGGGCGGAAGGACTTGACCAGCGGGTGGGAGGCCAGGATATCCCGTACAATCTGGCGTACCACTCCGGTGCCGAAGCCGTGGATGATACGTACCTCACGGAAGTTAGCCACAGAAACATCGTTGAGATAGCTGTCCAGCTCGGGCTCTACCTCCTCGGCTCGTTTACCTCTGAGGTCAAGCTCGTATGACCTCAGCTTTGGACTGAGGTCTTTTTTCACCGTATGGGATAACGGCAATGCCTTCCCCGTAGGCGGCATCACCTTTTCCACGTTGTCCAGATTCAGCCTGAGCCTGGTCTGTCCTACCTGGACCTCGAACTGACCCTCGCTATCCGGCAGTGAAAGTACATCTCCCCATAGCTCCATATCTCTCAACCACACTCTATCGTCCACGGCTATCTTGCGCTCTTCAACCGCCTCTCCAGGCACTTCTTCGCGGGCGGGCTCGGCTTTCCACTTCTCGCTCTTCAGTTGCTCGCGCACTGCTGCCAGAGCCTTCTTAGCCTGCTCGATGCTTTCCTGGGATTTCGCTTTCTTCAGCTCCGCTGCTGTGTCGCGAATCTGTCTCTGTAATTCATCGGCTTGCTCGGCAAGCCTTTCCCTCGTCTCTCTAAGCAGGCTATGCTCGCGCTCTTTCATCTCCTTGCGCTCGCGTTCCAGTCGGCTTCTCAGTCTTTCGGCTTCGTTTGTCTCCTTTTCTAAAGTGCTGCGCAGTGTTTCCATGCGCTGCTTCTCGCTCATCATGTCCCTGAGCAGTTCCTCTATCTCCTGCGTGCCCCTGGACAGCATCTCTCTGGCTGCGGAGATTATCTCTGGGGGCAGGCCTAACTGCGAGGCTATGGCGAGGGCGTTGCTGCCCCCGGGTATGCCCATGGTGAGATGGTATGTCGGTGCCAGCGTGACAGGGTCGAAGTCCAGCGAGGCGTTCCTCAAGCCTGGGGTGGTATGGGCGAAAATCTTGAGGTCGCTGAAGTGTGTGGTAGCCACAGCCATTGTTTTTCGGGAAAGAAAGTGCCGCAAAATAGCCCGCGCCAGGGCAGCCCCTTCGTTGGGGTCTGTGCTGGTGCCCAGCTCATCGAGAAGCACCAGGCTTTTCTCCGTGGACGCCCCGATGATACGCACGATATTGCCCATATGCGAGCTGAAGGTGGAAAGGGTCGCCTCGATGCTCTGCTCATCGCCGATATCGGAGAACACGCCATCGAAGATGGGAATGCAGCTTTCCTCCGAGGCAGGTATAGGCATCCCCGCTTGGGCCATTAACGTCAGCAGGCCGATTGTTTTAAGGGCCACGGTCTTGCCTCCGGTGTTCGGCCCGGTAATGACCAGTATCGAGTAGTCCTGCCCTATCTCCACCGACAGAGGCACTGCCTTGCCTTTGAGCAAGGGATGCCTAGCGTTGACCAGCCTGAGCGCGCCACCTGTGGTAATGAGGGGTTCGGTGGCCTTAACCTTTCCCGCGTACCGAGCCTTCGCCAATATCAGGTCCATCTCAGCAAGAAGTTCTACGTCCTGCGAAATCTCCGCCTCGTGTGCCCCCACCTCAGTGCTGAGCTCA
This sequence comes from Dehalococcoidia bacterium, assembly GCA_014874385.1. Classification (GTDB taxonomy): domain Bacteria; phylum Chloroflexota; class Dehalococcoidia; order SZUA-161; family SZUA-161; genus JACWAE01. The sequence continues at coordinate 37,383 of JACWAE010000107.1, forward strand.
AGAAGAATCCTCTCCACCTCATGTTTCTCCTCAATTGTGAGCTCTCGCAGCTCGTTGCCCATCTCCACGGTCGCCCAGGGCTCGACGAATGCTGTAGCGCCGGTATTGGAGATATCATGGACAATGCCTTTGATCTCCTTGCGTGATTCCGATTTGACGGGGATAACGTATCGGCCTTCCCTTTCTGCGATGAACGATGCCTGGATGAACCTCTTGCCCCTGGGAGACCTCATTATGGCTTCCAGGCGGTCTAGCAATTGCTGCCGTGTCGCTTTCAACCGGTGTCTCAGATCTCCCAGCTTCGCTGAGGCGGAGTCCATTATCTCGCCTGCAGGGGTGATGCACCTGCCGATTTCAGTCTCCAGAGAGGGTAGTTCCACGATATGGTCTGTGATTTCCCACAGCGAGGGGAGTTCCTTTGCCAGCTTGCGGAGAACGTTACGCACATAGCGCGCTGCAGCCAGTGTAATCTGAATGTTGACAAGAGCCTGAGGTTCAAGCATCTTGCTCCTGGCTGCCAGTTGCGCGATCTCTCGAACATCGAGTGCTCCTCTAATGGAGAAGTCAGGCTCCAGAGTAAAGAGATGGCGCGCTTCGGCTGACTGCTTCAATAATTGAGAGATCATGGCGGAATTTGATGATGGCTGCAGACTCAGAGCTAGCTGCCGGCTGGCAGAAAATGATGTATAACCGGCGAGAATCTTCTTGATTTTGGGGAACTCCAGCATCTCCAGGCTTTTATCGTCCACAGCAGCCACCTTGTAATTAAGAGTTGTCGAAAGTATATCACAACAGGTAGGGGCACGGCATGCCGTGCCCCATCGTGTAGGGGCGTTCAATTGAACGCCCCTACTTACAATGACGTTAAAAGGGCAAGACTTCGGAGAGAGAAACATTTATAATAGAATCGAAGATGCGGATACTTGTTCTTACCCAGGGGCCATATGGCGAGAGGATAGCGCGCAACCTGCGTGAGCAAGCGCCATCGAATTGGATAATCGAGGAGATCGCTCTTCCTAAGAGATTGCCTGCGGTCATTGATGAGCCTGAGGAATTCACGCCGGCAAATGTGCCCCAGGCCGAGATCGTGCTGGCTGCCGGTGAGTCACCGGGCGCGGCACAGCTTATCTCTGAATTTGTGAAACGCTCCGGTGCGCGCTCAGTCATCGCGCCTGTAGACAACAGTGCCTGGCTGCCTCCGGGCCTGGCCAACCAGCTCAAGACTGAACTGGCGGAGATGGGCGTAACCGTAGTTTTCCCTAAGCCTTTTTGCACCCTTACCGAGAACAGTTACGGCTTCCGCCGCAGCGCCCAGCCTTACCATGATGAGTTCATCGCCACCTTCGCCAAGTACTTCGGCAGGCCCAAGCTGAAGGTCAAGGTTAACCCCAAGACCAAGCTGATAGAGCATGTTGAGGTAGAAAGGAACTCAGCCTGTGGAGGGGTAGCCTATGTTGCCAAGCACCTGATCGACGTCTCTGCAGACGATGCTGACGTCAAAGCCGGGCTCATCCTGCACCACTATCCTTGCCTTTGCTCCATGAACCTGGAGGAGCTCGACGATTGGCTATCCGATACCCTAATGCACGCCAGCGGCTATATTATCAACGATGAGGTAGCCGAGCAGGTGAAGCCCTTCAAGACTCCTTATTATCGCACCACCAGCGGGTATGTCGAGGAATAATAAATAGAGGCCAGCCGTGACAAATTTGTCACGGCTGGCCTCATCAACCACCCGACATCCACCCGCTCAAGCTAGCTTGCCAGCTTAAGCAACTCAGTTATTGCGCATAGCTTTCCTGTGATGGCCGGCCAGGGCAAGCTCCGGCTTACTCTCGAGTTTCTCAGCCTTTTGCTCCCTAACTTCGAGTATGGTATTCAAATCATGGAGGTAACCGCACTGGAGACACTCTTCGTACCAGCCATTAAGATCATAGTCCACAAATAGGTCGCCACCGCATTTGGGACAGCCTTTGAATCTCCACATATCGGCACCACCCCCTCCGTTTCTCCTGCTCTTGATCGTATTACCCATATGCTTCGCCCCCCTTCTGGCCTCGCTCAGCTTCCTTCAACCTTCGTCGATGCAAAGTCTACTCTCACCTGTTTCGATTGTATGTGACTTTTGTCTCAAGGAGTGCAGTGTAGCTTCTATCACTCGGCCTTAGAGGTCGGAGGCAAGTCCAATGCTTGCCAAAAATCTCTTATGGGATTATCATGGTGGCACTATTTGAGAAGCTCAGTGGTGGTGGGTGTAACCAACTCTACTTTATCTAACATGCAATTGCATCATGAGTGGGGAATTCTAATGAAATCATCTATATCTCGCATTATGCTATTCTCGTGTCCCCTGATATTGACCGAGATTCTGATTGGATTTTTCGCTGGAATTGGTTATTCCCTTCTGTTACTCTTTCTGATTTATACAGTAATTAGAATGTCAATATATTCACCCGGGATTTACATACTACTCTTCGGGAAAGAACACTACTCTAGTCAGGCAAATAGCATTGCAAAGGTTAGGGCATCTAAATCGACAATGCTACTGATGATATTCAATAGCGCTGTTTTATTGGCACTAGCTGTTGTAGCTATTTTGATAGCGAATGTGAAGCTTATCGATTATATTTGATAAATTGTTCGGTTGTATGGATTTGAATAAATGTTACCTGCCTCACCATTGTTATCTAGATAACAGAATTTGGGTGGTTTCACGGAGCAAAACCACCCAAATTCCAAATACACCTTACTCTCCAATGTCCTAATCCCCGAAGCATGTGTCCACGCTTCGGGCTGCGTCTATCAAGGGATCGTCCAGGGGGACTATCCTAGGCCCCTTGGCTACGTCCTTCAAGGGGACTTTGACCAGTGCTTCGCCTCTCACTCCTACCATGTAGCCAAATTCCTTATTCTCTATCATATCGACTCCCCTGGTGCCCAGCCGTGTCGCCAGCACTCTGTCAAACGGTGTCGGGGTGCCTCCTCTTTGCAGATGCCCCATCACTACCGTACGGGTCTCAACTCCCGTCCTTTTTTCAATCTGCTCTCCCAGGACGAAACCGATGCCGCCCAGGCGAATCGGGTCCGAGCTCTCCTTGACAATCCTTTGTATCACTATATCTCCGCCTTTCGGCTTCGCTCCTTCGGCCACAACCACGATGCTGAATCTCTTCCCTTTTCTGCTTCTTTCCTTGACCTTTTTAGCTATGACGTCCACTTTGTAAGGTATTTCAGGGATAAGAATGATGTCTCCTCCTCCTGCTATACCTGAGTGCAGCGCAATCCAGCCGGCATGATGCCCCATGACCTCGACTATCATAACCCTATGATGCGATTGCGCAGTGGTATGGATTCTGTCGATGCCCTCCGTCGCAATCCACACGGCGGAATCGAAGCCGAAAGTGATATCGGTGCCTCTCAGGTCATTATCGATCGTCTTGGGCAATCCGATGACAGGGATTCCGTCTCTGAACAGGTCATGTGCTATGCCCAATGTCCCATCTCCCCCGATACATACGAGGCATTCAATGTCGAGCTTTTTCATGTTCCGCACAGCGGTTTTCGACATATCTTTGAATTCCAGTTTATTGCCTTTTTTTATGGCATATCTGTACGGGTTCGCCGTTTTCGAAGTCCCCAGTATGGTGCCACCCAATGTAAGTATCCCGGAGACGTCCTTGTATTCAAGTTTCCTGTAGCGATTATGTATTACGCCATGGTAGCCGTCTTCGATGCCGATAATTTCCATGCCATATTGTAGAATTGCCTTCTTTGTCACTGCGCGTATCACGGCATTTATGCCCGGACAATCTCCTCCGCCCGTAAGGATGGCGATCCTTCTGCCGTTTTTCATGGTTTCCTCCTCTCAACTACTTGGTTTATAAACATTGTCTGGTTATTGACACCACCGAATCAATAGTATATAAGGTTTTTCAATAAACTGCACTATCTTGTAAGGGAGGTCAAGCTATGGACATAAAAATCGTGGAGAAATTCGGTTCACTCTGGAAGAAGTATTTTAATGATGCAGAATTCCCTGTTACCTTTTATTACACCGATGAGGAAGGGCATGCCGAACTCGCTAAACGCGGTTCGGTGCCCAGATGCGTAATTGGAGCGATAGCGAAGGTGAGGGAGGGGAGTTCTTTCAGCTTTGATGTGGAATCAATCGGCTGCTTCGGAGGTAAAAAGTATCTCGGCTTTACCACACATATCAGGGATGACTTCGAATATTTCCTCTCCTGCGGGATACCAGGCAAGGTGCGAGGCGAACGTTACAAGGAATCACCGGAACTCGTTAAAGAAGCGATGAGGCTTGCCCCCTCATTTAAGGCCCCTGCTCGTTTTGCAGTGTTCAAAAGGTGGGATATGCTGGAAAAATCAGACAACCCGGAGGTAATCATCTTCTTCGCCCAGCCGGATGTCCTCTCAGGGCTTTTCACCCTGTCTAATTTTGATGAAGCCGAGCCGAATGGGGTGTTTGTGCCCTTTGGCTCAGGCTGCTCTTCGATTATTCAATATCCCTATCTGGAGAAGAATTCCGCCCATCCCAGGGGAGTCATCGGGATGTTTGACCCCTCGGCACGCCCCTTTGTGCCCAGCGGCGCGCTTACATTCTCGGTGCCCATGAACAAGTTCGCCAGGATGATTGGGAACATGGAGGAGAGTTTTCTCATCACGGACACCTGGAAGGCGATACAGAAAAGGATAAAAGTAGGGGGCAAAAGGAGCTAGCTTGTTTTTCTGATTTCGCCCCTGAACTGGCTGCTATCAGGAAGCATCTCGTTGTTGCCAACAACTGGTCTGACCAGGAGATCTTCACTGTCAGTAAACGCCTTAGAAATTATGGTTATAAGGCTGGAAAAACTGTGAGGAGGGTACAACGATGAAAGCTATTGTAATCTATACATCTATAGCGCATGGGAATACTGGGAAAGTAGCGAAGGCTATAGCAGAAACTTTAAACGCAGATTTGATTGAAACCGAAAAAGTAAATCCGAATGATTTAAGCAATTATGATCTGGTGGGATTTGGCTCAGGTATCTATAACGGCAGTCTCCACAAGAATCTTTTCGAACTTATTGCAAAACTGCCGGGGCCATTCGTCAAGAAAGCATTCATTTTTTCTACAAGCGGGTATGGAAAAACTACCTCGAACGATAAACTCAAAGCCGAACTCGTTAGGAAAGGATTCGAAGTGATCGGAAGCTTTGCTTGCAAAGGTTGGGATACTTACGGTGCCATGAAGCTATTGGGTGGAGTTGCTAAAGGCAGACCAAACGATGAGGATTTGCAGGAAGCCAGTACTTTCGCAAAGACTCTCCAAATATGAAAGTAATGTTTCCGTAGTCGAGTCTGAAAAGGCCAAAATATATGAAACACATTAGGCTGAAGAACGTTCAACTCTATGAACCTTAGCTAACGATCAGGTATGAATGGTTCTAACGGAGCGCGGTAATCTCCGTCAAACGATGAATAGTCAGGCAGAATAGCATCGGTCCTCCCCGCTTAATCGTTTCATGTCTCGTCCGTTAGTTTACGTTGCCGTCTGAACAGCAGGAGGAAAATAACCACGGTCACTACTATTACTCCCATAGCAGTCAACTGCGCCTGTTTCAGACCAAGGAATAAGACCACGTTATCTCGCCATATGAATACGATTATTTGGCTCAGAGAGTAGCCGAGGATGTAGACGAAGAACAACATACCTGGCTTAAGTCTATTCCGTAGCCACCACAGAAGGCCAAACAATATTATGTTTATTAAAGCCTCATATGCAGCCGCAGGTTGATAGGCTATATCGTGCCGAGGCGCGAACGAGTTGGGGTTGGCATACACCACTCCCCATGGCAGGTTGGTAGGGTAACCGATGATGTCTCCGTTGATAAAGTTGCCGATGCGGCCGAAGAACTGGCCGACGACAGCAAAGAGCGCTGCGACATCCAGAAGTTTCAAAACTGAGATTTTCAAACGCCATCCCGCTATGAGTAATACAATACCCACGGCGAAGACGGCTCCGTAAAAAGCCATTCCCCCTTCCCAAAACGCCAGGATACGCCATGGCTCAGAGAGGTAAGGGCCCAAAGGCTGCTGGATGACATAGTATAGTCTGGCACCGATAAGACCGGCTAAGATGGCCCAAATAAGGAACTTTTCAATCTGAGTCCAGGTGATCCCCTTAGACCTGGCATAAGGCCATGCTACAAGTAAGCCGACTATAATGCCCACGACGTACATTAACCCGTACCAACGTACTGCCAGTGGTCCGATATGAAACGCTACAGGATTCACATTAACAACTATCATCCGCTCGCTCCTTAGGAAAGACCTGACACAGGGATGCTCTAGGTTAATAAATTAGCGTTGCGGTCTACTGATACTAGGCTGCTCCTTATCGTCGTGTCCGTGTGTGGCTTCGAGCACATGGACATGTTTCTGGTCGCCGAAAACGACGATACCGAAAGTTTCCAGCAATGTATCGTGCGTCAATACCTGCTGCGGTGGGCCAAGGGCAACTACCCGGCGGGCCAGCAGCATTACTTGGTCGCAGAGTGCGGGCTCTTCCTGGATATCATGGGTGGCCATGACGATCGATGCTCCGCGGCGAAGCTCATCGCTGATTGCCTGCAAGTAGAGCTCTTTGCCGCCAGCGTCCAGCCCTGCCGTCGGTTCGTCCAATATTAACAGGTCCGCCTGATGGGCCAGTACCTGGGCCAGATAAGTCCGCTGTTGTTGGCCTCCGGATAGGGAACGCAATGGAGACTCTGCCAGCTTCTCGATACCCATTCTGCGCATGGCGGATAATACGATTTCATCATCCTGGCGACCCATCCGTCTCCGTAATCCATATAAGGGAAACCGGCCCATGCGCACGACATCAACGGCACGCAGGGGAAGAACAAATCCCGAGGCGTGGAACTGACCGAGATAGGCTATCCTGCGGGGATTGTTGCCGGGACGCATTCCGAATATCGATAACTCGCCTCCCAGGGGCGGTAGCAGTCCCACAGTTGTCTTCAGAAGGGTCGATTTGCCTGAGCCATTGGTGCCGATAAGAGCGATAGCCTGTCCCTTTCTCAACTCAAAACTGACATCTGCCACCACAACTTCATTTGAGTAGCCAATACTGAGACGTTTGGCCTGGACATATGGAGCGCTATCGCTGCTCATCTTAAAAGCCTCGGTTCCCCCTGCTGCTGAAGCAAATACCTGTTTCCTGCTATCCATGTGTTGCTTCCTGGGGACGAGCTAAACGGCGGCTGCGCAGGTTCTGCGCAACAAATACAATAAAAAAGATTGCTACTGTCACCAGCACTATTGATGCGCCGGCGGCCAGGTTGAAGTGATAACTGATCAGCAAGCCGAAGTACATCGAGAGCGCACCGAAGAGCACTGCCCATGCCATCATAGCCTCTACCCGTCGGGCGAGGAGCGCCCCGGCACCAGCGGGTGCGATGAGCATCCCGAAGACAAGTAAAGTGCCCACGGTTTGGAAAGACACGATCACGGTAATCGCAATCATGAAGAGCATGATACTATGATAGAGGCGGGATGAGAAACCGGCCACCTCTGCTTGCTCGGGATCGAAACTAAGCAATAGGAATGGACGAGCGCAGATGATAGCTAGAGCTGCAATAACGATTGTAGCTGCGAGTTGAATCAGGATGGCGGGGATGTCGATGCCCAGAATCTCTCCAAACAATATGCGGGTCAGGTCGCCGCTAAAAGAGTTAGAGCGGGATACGATTACTACGCCGAGGGATAGCATCCCGACAAATAGGAGGCCAATGGCGGTGTCTGAGGATAATCGCGAACGCTGCGTAATCAGGGTAATGCCACCAATCATGCCTGCTGCTCCGATAGCCGCTCCGATTATTCCCGGGAAGCCCACTAAGATTGCCACCGCGATGCCGGGTAATACTCCATGAGCGAGCGCATCGCCAATGAAGGCCAGTCCACGAAGGATAACAAAAGTGCCGGCAATGGCGCAGGCAATAGAAACCAGGACCCCGGCGATGAGAGCGTGGAGCATAAAGGCATTGGATGAGAATGGCGTCACCAGCAAATCCATGAAGTAACCTCTGCTATTTCAATGCGTTGGTAATGACGTTCGCAATGTTCATCATGAATGTAAAATAGGAGCCATCGCTGGGTAAAGCATGGGTGGTAAGTTCAACCACTTTAACCCCTGTTTCATCACTCATGGCTTTGGCCACCGCTGGCGATGTGCCAAGCTCGGTAAATATCGCCTTGACCTGGTTATCTTCAATGGCCGTCTTAAGCGCAGCCAGGTTTGCTGCCGAGACCTCAGCCTCTGTCGATAAGCTGGGAATGATTACCCCAACAAGCTTAAAGCCATAGCGCTGGGCGAAGTATCCCATAGATTCGTGGCCTGTAACCAGCTTACGGTTCTCCTGAGGTATTGCCGCCAAAGTGGCAGCAACTTCTGTATTTAAGCTGTCCAGCCGGTTTTCCAGGTCCAGGGCCTGGCTGCTGACATCCAGATTCAGGTCTTCCATCAACACAGAGGCGAGCCCGCTGACTACGCTCTTCATAGCTATAGGGTCCATCCACAGATGTGGGTCGGGCGCACCAATGACCTGGTCAGGGTCGCCGGAAGGAATCCCCTCTCCCGTCCCTACATGCCGGACGGTAATATAATCCGAAGCGGTGAAGAATTTCACACCGCTGTCTCTGGCTGCCTGCAGAGTCTTTTGCATGCCGCCTTCAAGGTTCAGCCCGTTTTCGACAACAAGGTCTGCCTTGTTTATCGCTTCTATGTCCTTAGCGGATGGTTCCCATTCATGCGGGTCCAGTCCATTGGGGATGGACACAGTTACAGTCGCCTTATCGCCAACCAGTTCTTTTACAATGGAACCGAGGATAGAGTAAGTGACAACGATCGACTTCTTGCCGGTATTGACATTGCCGGTTGACTGACAGGACAGAGTGCTGGCCAGAACTAGTGTGAGGAGCAGCGATACCAGGATAAACTTGCCTCTCATCTTGCTGCCTTCTTTTGTTTCATCCCTTTCTTGCAGTCACGGCAACGGCCCGTGAACTCGAGAAGATGTCCCTTGATTTCAAAGTGAGTCTCACGGGCCAACCTCTGCTCGAGATTGCTGAGGTCGCAATCGGTGAAGTCGAGCACAGCGCCGCAGTCGGAGCAGATCAAGTGGTGATGGTGTTCAGCCGGTCTCCTCATTAAATAGCTTCGACAACTGCCTCCTGCATGCACCTCGCAGATAAGCCCAAGTTCGGCTAGTACATCGAGCGTTCGATACACGGTGACTAACCCGATACGGGGATGTTCTTCATGGACCTTTTCGTATATGGCAGCGGGGGTGAGATGGTCATGGCTGAGAGAGATAATATTCAGCACCGCCCGCCGTTGCGGCGTAATTTTATAGCCTCTATGTCTCAGTATGGATGCTATTTTGTTTTGTGTGAATGTCATCGCAATCTATAAATGAAAACAATTTTCATTTGCTATGCTAGCATGACAGCTCCTTTTTGTCAACGTGGGTTATAGCCGTGTAGGGGCGAGGTTTCCGCCTAGCCCTATCCCCCCTTTTCTAAAGGGGGCAAGGGGGATTAGCGCCCTTCCTCATGTCATTGCGAGCGAAGCGAAGCAATCTGTCCTCATGTCATTCCCGCGGAGCCTGTCCCTGACTCGATCAGGGAGGAATCCAGGTGCCCCCGTCCCCGTGTCCTTCTCGGAGGTGCAGGAGGTCTCTCCTGCCGGGGGCATTGGGGGTGTCCCCCAAATATTAAAAAATCCCCCAAGACTGGGGGATATAGGGGGCTGATAATATGTCATTCTGAGCTTTAGCGAAGAATCTCGTTACTCAACGTAGGGGCACAAAATCTTGCGCCCTACCCCCCCTTTAGTTGTACTCCTTTGAGATACTTGACTATAGTTGCACATAAGACTACTATTCCCTTTGAATTCGTTAACCGCCAAAGTCTGGATGTTAAATGATACAGAAGCTCATTGTTAGCAATTATCGTTCAATTAAATACGTTGAAATTGAGTTTGGGCCTATCAATAGCCTAATCGGCTCCAACAACGCGGGGAAATCAAACCTGATGAAAGCATTAAATATCCTTTTGGGAGCTACATGGCCTACTGTGTGGTCTTTTGATGATAGAGATTTCCATAAATACGCCAAGACTAGCCCAATAAAAATGCAAATAATTTTCGATTCTGCGCTAATTTGCAATCCAAATACTTGGGGATTTAGTTTGTCTTTCGATGGTAATAACTGTGAATACTATGCCACTGACCAAAATGGCAATACTCTGATGTACGCCAATGGCAGAGAAATACGTGTGTCCAATGAGATGAAGGACGAAGTTTCACTTATGTATTTAGGACTGGATCGTGAGGCATCAGAACAAGTGAGGTCTACTCAATGGACACTATACGGTAGATTACTCCGTTTCATTGATAAAAACATCGATGCCACAAAAAAGAATAATTTTAGAAGCGGAGTTCAAACCACATATGACACATATATTGCTGCTGACCTTCAACAGCTTGAGACAATATTAAAAAGCTGCGTAAAAGAACAAACTGGTCTTGACCTACATCTTAAGATGAAGTTGGTCGATCCTCTTGAGACAATAAAAAACCTTAGGCCTTATTTAAGTGAGAGCGCTTTAGGCCTAGAATTCGATGCTGAGGATATGGGGGCTGGTACACAAAGTGCTTTGGCTGTAGCAATAGCAAGAGCCTACGGTCAGATTATTCGAAAGCCGTTGGTTTTAGCCATTGAAGAGCCGGAGCTTTACCTCCATCCTCACGGATGCCGTAATTTCTATAAGATATTAAAAGGTTTATCTCAAAACAACGTACAAGTTGTTTATACTAGCCATGATCGTTGCTTTGTAGATATGGCAGAATTTCCGAGTATTCGTTTGATTAGCAAGAATGTTGCAGCGGAAACAGAGGTTTATCCTAATGTCATGACACCGGCCGGACTAGTTCCCCAAGTCTCAACCATTGCAAAGTTTGATGAGGAAATCAATGAAGTGTTTTTTGCCCGTAATGTTGTCCTCGTCGAAGCTACGCCAGACAAAATTGCTTGTAGCGCGGCGTTGACTAAACTTGGACTAGACTTAGATAAGGAATGTGTCTCTATTATTGATTGTGGCGGCAACGGAAATATAGGACCCATTGCCCAGGTTTTGAATTTATTCAATACAGCGACGTATGCGTTGGTTGACGAAGATCCCGGTAACGCTGCCACCGCCCCAATAATCGCTGACTTGAAAGCATTATTGGGGAATGACAAAGTGTTCCTTCAGTCCCCAAAACTTGAAGGCATGTTTGGGCAACCACGTAAACCTAGCAAAGCAGAGTCACTTACATTTTTCCCAACTTGGTTTAGTAACCACGCTCCACAAGCGGTTTATAACAATTTAAAAACCAAAATTTCGTCTTAGTTAAATCGATACTAATTCCAGCCGAGGAGTATAATTTTGGTGTCGGATGTCAATAGTGGACACCAAACCTTTCATGCTGCCAGTAACCCGGCATAGTATTTTTGGGCGTAAGTGGCCGGCGACAGGTATCCCAGCCTGGCCTGCAGCCGCTGCCGGTTATAGAAAACCTCGATATACTCCGTAATATCCTCCATCGCCTCC
>JACWAE010000108.1 GCA_014874385.1 Dehalococcoidia bacterium
TCCTGGCGGAATTCCCTGGTGTACCTTCCTTGTGGAATCCCTTTCATGCCGACACCTCCGTCTGTCTATTCTACCTGACTTTGGTGTCCATTTTTTCCATCCTACCTCAGTATCATCAGAAGAGTCTACTATGATTGGTGGAGAAGTGGAATTAGTGGTGGACGAAGTTCGTCACGGGCTACTTGACTACCTGCATGTTGTTATTCTAACTGACAAGGAACAGAACTGGTGTCTACCTATCTGGACGGATAGGACTCAAGCACATACCACAGAAAATCTTATTCACAACACTGCTTTACCCAATTCATATCATTTGCTCTGTAAAATAGTTGAGGGATTTTCATCGGTGGTTAGCATGGCCATCGTGAGTCCTTTAAACAAATGGAGAGCAAAACTGATATTCGCAAGTGGAGATAGACGCTTTGGGGTAGAGTGTGTTTCCTCCGATGCGGTTATAACGGCTCTAATTGCTAAGGCTCCTATCTATGCAATGAAATCGGAATTAGACACTGAAGGAATTCCGCGTGCCGAAGCCGATAAGGATTTATATGAAAAAGGATTTATATGAATTCAAAATGATACACTACCCCCTTAAAGTTAACTTGCAAAAATTATTGATTTCAAATTGACCCACTACCTTTTATAGAAAATCCTTGACAAAAACCCTGCGACTGGGTACGATTCTTTTACCTGTCCCGATACATAATTCGTTCCACTTTCCACACATTTCGCTGTTTACGCTCCGCTCCGAATAGGGAGCGGACTGAGTTTACGAGCCAGGGCATCGGGCATCGACAAGGCGAGCTTTGCCCGGCTTGTGCAGCTTTGCTAAACAGGAATAAGTATCCTCTCTACCCCTTTCTTCCGGTTATATTGGAATATCCTGGAATCAGTCAACGGGTTTTCGATAAACAGGGGGGCTGCGATGAGGTTCACAGACGTCAATGGGCGCAGAGGATATAAGAGAGATTGGAAAGAAGATTACAAGAGGAAATTGGTCTCGGCTGACGAGGCAGCCAGGGCCGTCAAGCCAGGTGACAGAGTTGTTTTACCTTTTGCGCATCCCACAGCGGTGCCATTGGCCTTGGGAAAGCGCAAGGACGAACTGAGAAACGTATATCTTGAGATTAATGCGCCCTGGCTCGACCCTTGCTGGCTGCAACCGGGCTGCGAAGAGAACTTCTTAGTGGGGGCTATCCATTTTCTGGGACCGGTAGGACGACCTTCTCATGACGCCAAAATATGCTCCTTTATCCCCTGTCTGATGTCCTTGAGGCCCAAGCTATGCGATGAGGGGAGACTGCATGGACGCAGGGATGTTGACGTTTTCATGACCAACGTTTCGCCCCCCGATAAACACGGCTTCTGCAGCTTCGGTCCACACATGTGGAACAAAAAAAGCTACGCCAGGCGGGCCAGGACAGTCATCGCTGAAGTAGACGAGAATATGGTCTATCCTTACCGGGGCGACAATTTCATTCATGTATCGGACGTCGATTACTTTGTGGAGTCGCCTACAGTCCGCTTTACCGATAAGCAGCTTAAGGACCTCGTCAGGGAAACAGTTTCCGATGAAAAGTTGCGACAAGAGTGGACAAATGCCCTGCTAATGGGCAATAAACATGAGCCGGAATACATAGGGCGTGCAGCTAATATGATAGCACCGATGATGAATCTAATATCCCCCGATTTTTTCACCGGACTTGTGGGGCTGGAAGACCCTTATCCCGAGGCCAATGCTATAGCAGGCTACGTAAGGGAATTAATCAAGAACGGTGACACTATCGAGATCGGCGCGGGCAGGCCCAGCACCTGGCTGCCCAGGGTGGGGCTCTTCGATAACTTTGAAGACCTGGGGATTCACTCCGAGATGTCTGCCTGGGGACAACATGAGCTGATCAAGTCAGGTGTATTTAATGGGAAAAGAAAGACACTTCATCCCGGAAAAGCAATTTTCACGGCTCTGGATGGAGCCGGATGGGAAGGGTATCAGTGGATGAGCGATAACCCCCTCGTCGAGATGTATGACGCCGAATATGTTCATCACCCTACCGTCATCGCACAGAATGAGAATATGGTATCTATCAACAGCGTCCTTCAAGTTGACCTGACAGGTCAGATAACATGCGAGACCCAGTTCGGGCCCCGCATGATCAATGGACCGGGGGGACAGTTGGACTTCCATCTCGGGGCTTTTATGGCTAAAGGTGGGCGAGCAATCAGCGTGCTGCGCAGTCTGGCCTTCGGGGGTAGCTCTACTATCGTTCCCCAGATGTCCGAGGGCTCCCTGGTGACCATTCCGCGTCAATTCGCCGATTATGTGGTCACTGAATACGGCATAGCCAGCCTGGCCGGTAAAAGCCATCGGGAGAGAGCCGAGGAACTCATCGCCATCGCACACCCCGATTTCCGAGCCGAGCTGAAAAAGGAAGCTCGTAAATTGTTCTGGCCGTGAGTTCGTTTAGCAACTGGGGAGTCCAGAGGGGCAAAGCCCCTCTGGTGAGGGTCTGGGGGCACCCCCCAGCCTTAAAAGTCCCCCAAGACTGGGGGATTTAGGGGGTTGAAAAGTGTTGCTAAACGCTCTGCTGGCCGTAGCAGTTGACAAGGCTTTAAATATAGTGATAACTTGGAGTTGCTAATAGTATTATGGCAAATGGGACATTCAGAGCGCCTGGGAACTAATTGGAGGCATGCCATCTAGAAAAGGTCAGGTGATTTGTGGCCAAGGTAGCTCAGCGAGGGCTGATCAAAGCCCAGGAGCTATACGAGCATCGGGAGGCGAGAGCAAAAGAGTTATCAAAAAAGGGCAAAAAGGTAATAGGGTATTTCTGTTCCTACACCCCGATAGAAATATTTACCGCACTTGACCTGGTGCCTTTCCGCATCCAGGGCAAGGTGGGCAAGCCCGTCGAGCAGGCCGGACAATACCTCGAAAGCATAGTTTGCCCCTATGTACGCAGTTGTTTCGATATCGCCTTGAGCGGCGAACTCGACTTCCTCTCCGGCGTTGTCATCCCTCACACCTGCGATGCCATGCACCGCCTCTATGATATCTGGAAGTACCACCTTAAGCCGCCCTACAGCTATTCGCTGTACGTCCCGCATATGACCCACCAAGCTTCCTTCGACTTCTTCCAGAAGGAAATAGAGAACCTCAAGGCAGGCCTGGAGCAATTCGTGGGGCGTTCGGCATCCGAGCAAGACCTGATTAAAGCTATCGGCCTGCATAACCGCAGCCGTGCTCTGCTCAGAGAGCTTTACGAGCTGAGGAAACCGGAGCCGCCGCTTATCTCCGGCACTGAGATTATGCGGGTGCTGGTGGCAGGGATGACCATCCCTGTTCAGGAGTTCAACGAACTCCTGGATGATGTACTCGCTGAGGTGCGTACCCGAAAGCCAGGCACTGATACCAAGCCGAGGCTCCTCATTTCAGGCAGCGAGGTTGACAATGATTCATTGATACGCCTGGTGGAGGAATCCGGAGCTAGTGTAGTGATGGATGACCTGTGCACCGGCAGCCGCTTCTTCTGGAACGAAGTTGCCCCATCGAAAGGGGCAATAGTCGGCCTAGCGGAACGCTACCTGGGAGTTACCTGTCCCCGCACTTACCGTCCCGGCAAGGCGGCACAGCGCTTCAGCTATCTGGGTGACTTTATCCGCGAGTGGAAAGCGCAAGGGGTTATTCTGTATACAATTAGATTCTGCGACACATATCAGTTGGATGCCCCTGAGATGAAGGACTATATACAGAGCCTGGGTCTGCCAGTGCTCTTACTTGAGGATACCTATATCACATCTCCTCTGGGGCAGTGGAAGACCAGGGTCGAAGCCTTCCTGGAAACGATCGAGGCGCGGAAGGAGTAAAGCATGGCAGAAGAGACCAAAACAGAACCAAAACAGAAAACGAGCTCTGCCAAATCCACAGAGTCAGCAAAGAAGATTCGCTATATAGTGAAGCGCATGTATCAAAAGGCGCAGCAGGCTAAAGCAGAGAACCGCAAAATAGCCTACTGCATGGTCATGTGTAACTATGAGGAAATCCTGGAGGCGATGGACGTGGTGCAGGTCTATACCGAGAACTACGCTGGCCTCTGCGCCGTCAAAAGAGAGGCCGAGCAATATATGAAGAAGGCGCAGGCTGAGGGATACTCCGATGTCCTCTGCGGTTACGCTCAGGTAGGTATAGGTTTCGATGCCTGGCGACACGAGCTGGGAGCCATGCCGCCGGATGCCCCGGACGGGGGTATGCCGGAGCCGGATATGCTCCTCGGGTGCAGTATGGGCTGCGACCCCCGCTGGAAATGGTATCAGGCGCTGGGACGCTATAAGGACACCCCCATCTACAACATGGAAGTCCTCATGCCCCCCAGCGATGCCGATTTCGATGCCATCAGAGACTACTACGTTCGCTACATGGCTGAGGAACTCAGGGGGCTAATCGCATTCCTGGAAAAACTTACCGGCAGGAAGATGGACTATGACCGCCTGACGTCGATTGTGAAACAGGTAGAGGAAACAAGGCAGTGGTGGCGCAAAGCCTATGATTTGAGAAAAGCTATCCCCTGCCCGATGTCGACCCAGGACCATTTCGTAATATTCGTGCCCCACCATATGCTGCTCACTGACCCCATGACCCTGGACTTTTATAAAGGTCTTTACCAGGAGTTGAAGGACAGGGTGGATAATAAGATAGGTGTTATCGATAATGAAAAATACCGCCTGCTCTGGGGAGTAGGGATACCGCCCTGGCACAGTATGTATATACTCGACTATTTCCAGGACTTCGGTGCGGTCTTCGCCGCCGAGACAGCCTACATGATACCCGAGCCCTTTGAGATGCCAGCCGATATCACCGATCCTGTAGAGCTAATCGCACTGCGTGCCTTTGAACGAAACAGTGCGATGCAGAGGCGCGGCAAAGAAGCAGGAGGAGTCCCGCCACTGGCCCAGGCGCACCTGGAACGGATAAGGGATTTCACCATCGACGGCGTAGTTATGCATATCACACGGTCCTGCAGGGCATCCACCATGGGCCAGATTCTCACCAGAAATGTGATTCGTGATTACTACCCTCGATTGCCTGTGATGTTCATGGAAAGCGACATTGTTGACCTCGAAACCTACTCAGAAGCGGAGACCAAGAACCAGATAGACACCTTCATGGAAATGGTGGACACCTACAGAAAATCACATAGATAGCGGAGGAGGCGCAGATGCCGAAGAAGCCGCTGCAAGGCATCAGAGTGCTGGACTGGACAGCATGGCAGGCGGGTCCCATCGCTGCCGCGCTGCTGGCAGACATGGGCGCTGAGGTAATCAAGATAGAGCCTCCCGAAGGCGAGCCTGGACGAGGCATGTTGAAGATGTACGGCGCGGAGCTACCCCTGAACTTCTATTATCAGAACCAGAATCGAGGCAAGAAAGGCATCGTGCTGAACTTGGCGACTAAGAAAGGCAAAGAGGTCCTCTATGAGCTGGTAAAGAAATCCGATGTCTTCGTAACCAACTTCCGCGAAAGTGTTGCCAAGAGATTGAAGGTGGACTATAACACCTTAAAGAAACACAACCCCAAACTCATCTATTGTTTGAGCTCAGGCCTGGGACCCAAGGGGCCTGAGTCCGATAGAATGTTTGCCGACTTCGCCGGTCAGGCGAGAGGTGGCTTGCTGAGCATCACTCAATCGGAAGACGATGTGCCGACATTTATCGGAGCAGGTTTTGCCGACGAGGTTGGCGGCTTACTGGCAGCCTATGGAGTAATACTTGCCCTTTTAGTCCGAGAACGCTACGGTATCGGGCAGAGGGTGGATGCCTCCCTGCTGGGCGGGCAGATCGAGATGGGACGCCTGCAATTACAGATGTACTTTATGATGGGCATCCTTCCTCCAACTTCAGTAATGAAAGCTATCAGAAACCCGCTTTATTATGTCTACCAGGACTGTGATGGTAAATGGTTCGTTCTCGCCGCACTTCAGGCAGACAGGTTCTGGTCTGACTTCTGCAAAGTATTCTGCATCGAAGAGCTGGAGAAAGACCCAAAATACTGTAACCAGATATGCCGGGGGCAGAATTTCGATGAGCTTAAGCCCAGACTGTTCGAGATTACACGCAGCAAGCCGAGGAGCTACTGGCTGGAGAGGCTTGAGCAGGCCGGCATCCCCGCAGCGCCGGTTAACGACTATGCCGATGTAGACGCAGACCCCCAGGTGATAGCCAATGAGTATGTCGTGGAAATAGAAGATGCTATCCATGGAAAGGTGAAAGTGCCTGGCATCCCTGTGAAGCTGAGCAAGACACCGGGCAAAATAGAGAAACTTGCCCCAGAGCTTGGCCAGCATACGGAAGAGGTGCTAATGGAAGTGCTGGGCTATACCTGGGACGACTTGGCGAAATTGAGGGAAGCAGGAGTTTACTGATGACAAAGAGGATTCTTGCCGAGGGCAACGAGGCTGTAGGCTGGGGGGCGCTAAGCGCAGGATGTAAGTGCTTTTTCGGCTACCCCATCACGCCACAAAACGAGATCATGGAGTTGCTTGCCCGTGAGTTGCCCGAACGGGGCGGTGTTTTCATACAGTCACAATGTGAGACCGGCGCAATAAACATGCTTTATGGGGCTGCGGCAGCCGGGGTTAGGGCCATGACCTCAACTGCCAGCCCGGGATGGGCGCTGATGCAGGAAGGCGTGTCCGATATGGCAGCCGCCAACCTGCCCGGTGTTATCGTGGTAGTGCAGAGAATCGGGCCCGGTGTGCAAAGGGTAGAACACGCCCAGATGGACTACAACAACGTCACCAAAGGCGGAATAGGCGGCTATAAGAACATCGTTCTGGCTCCGTCCTCCGTCCAGGAGACTCACGACTTGATGCAGCTTGCTTTCCACCTGGCGGACAAGTACCGCCACCCGGTAATAGTGCTCAGCGAAGGAATCCTGGGCCATGTGATAGAGCCTCTGGAGATCAAAACCATAGACTTCGATCCGCTTCCGGAAAAGGACTGGGCAGTGGCGGGTCATGGTCCGCACAAAGACGGGAAATACCGCGAGCTTGGGCCCAGCTATCATCCCCTATACGACGGGACTTACCTGAATTACCTGAATGCATATAGAGAGAAATACAAGGCTATGCAGTCTGAGCTGAGGTACGAGGAATACAAGATGCTGGGAGCCAAGGTCATCCTTGTAGCTTATGGATATTGTGCCCGGGTCGCAAAGGAAGCAGTAGATATGGCCCGGGCTGAGGGACTCAAGGCAGGGATGCTGCGTCCCATAACGCTCTGGCCATTCCCGTATCAGCCGTTGCGCGACAAAGCAGGCAGGGGGCGCAAATTCATCGCAGTAGAGGATAGCCTGGGACAGATGGTCGATGATGTCAGGATGGCTGTCGAAGGTAAATCAGAGGTCTGCCTGGCAGATGTAACCTTTCGCCATATGCCTTCCGAAGAGGGAATGATACTCCCGGGCAGGATATTGCAGGAGATAAGGAGACTAATGTGAGCGAGACAACAAAGAATATAGCCAGGGAAGTAGTCGTGGAAAAGCCCTTGCTGTTGCGTGGCGAGGCCTGGATGGATATTCTGTGGGACCTGTTCTGTCCCGGCTGCCAGATACCGCTTGTAGGCCGACTTATCGCTGAGTCCCTCGAGGAATTAGGCGTGGGCAGCAATGCCATTATGGTGGGCTGCGTTGGCTGCACGGGCATTTTAATAGCGAGCCTCACCATGGATAGAGTGAGCCCTGCTCACGGCAGGGGGCCCGATGTAGCTACCGCGCTCAAGCGTATTCACCCGGAGACTGTCGTGTTCACCGTGCAGGGAGACGGAGACTGTATCGCCATCGGGGCTGGCCCACTCATCGGAGCCTTAACACGCGCCGAGAAGATTACGGTAATCATGGTCAATAACACCAACTACGGCACCACCGGCGGCCAGCTTGCACCTACAACGCTCACAGGTCAGGTAACCAGCACTACCCCGAAGGGAAGAAGCCCCAGCGCAGAGGGCTATCCTGTGCATACTGCCGAGATGGTAGCTACATTCAGAGGGACTGCCTACAGCGCCCGCGGGTCGCTCCATACGCCAGCCGACTATCAGCGAACAAAAAAATATGTCAGGACTGCCTTCCAGAGACAAATAGAGGGAGTAGGGTTTAGCTTTGTCGAAGTCATCACAGCCTGTCCCGTCAACTGGCACATGACTCCGGTAAAAGCTCTGGAATGGATAGGGGAAAAGGTAATCGCTGAGTTTCCTCTGGGCGAGTTCAAGAACGTTACTCACATCGAATAGACACGAAAGCGGGAGAAAAAGGATGAAACAGGCCAAAAATTCCAGGGGCGAATTGATTATAGCCGGACTCGGGGGCATGGGCGTTCTTTCAGCAGGGCAGGTCTTACTGGAGGCAGCCTTCCAGCAGTTCCAGCATGTAGCTTATACCCCCACCTACGGTTTCGCCAAGCGGGGCGGGCTTTGCCAGTGCACGGTTATTTTCTCCGATAAAGAGATTACCTCTCCACTGGTGGAGCAGGTACAGACGGTAATGCTCCTCGATAGCTCCCAGTTCGGCACCTTTGAACCCAGGGTTAGACCGGGGGGAACTGTCATCGCTGAGAAGGCCAGTATGTATGCCGAGAGGGAACGGGCAGACTACAAGCTGTATGAGCTTCCCGGGCTTGAGATCGCCGTAAGCATGGGCTCCAGCCAGGTCAATAATTTCATCATGCTGGGGGCTTATATCGCGATTACAGGTGCAGTCTCTCAGGCACTTATTGAAAGTGAACTCGAGAGAAGATACGGGAAAACCATAAAAGTATATGAGAGAAATCTTAATGCGTTTAAGCGCGGTCTGGAGTTAGGGCAGAGCGCAAAATGTATTTAAGATAAGAGGATGAAGTGACTGGAGCTGAGGTTGTCTGCAATATCCTGAAGAACGAGGGCGTAAAGTATGTCTTCGGTGTTCCCGGCAACAGCGAGGTGCCTCTCTTGGACGCCCTGGTTCAAACCAGAGGAATAAGGTATATCAGCGCAATCCACGAGTCTGTCTCCATGGGGATGGCGGATGGCTATGCCCGCGCCTCGGGAAACGCAGGGGTGGTCTTAGTGCACACTACGCCGGGGACTGCCAATATTATGGGAAACTTGAGCAATGCCTATGATGCCGGCACGCCCCTCGTGGTCATAGCAGGACAGCAGGACTCCCGCCTCCAGTGGTGCGACTCTCTGTTGGACTCCGACATTCTGCCCATGGTGAGCCAGCATACCAAGGACCGCTGGCGGGTAAACCGCGTCGAGGATATAGCCATAGCGGTGAACCGGGCGTTCAAAGAGGCCTCGACTCCGCCAACAGGGCCGGTGTTTCTGGTGATTCCCCGAGACCTGCAGGCACAGACCTTGACTATTGAACACCTGCCTCCTCCACGCCGCCGAGTGCCCATGTCCGTCAGGCCAGACCGGGAGTATTTAAAAAAAGCGGCCCAGCTTCTGGTTGCTGCGGAGCGACCTGCCATCCTGGCTGGCTCCGAGGTGCCCGGCGATAATGCCTTGCCCGAGCTTACCGAACTGGCAGAAATCCTCGGGGCTCCGGTATTCACCACCGGTCTGGTCCCCAGGTTTATTTTCCCCACAAATCACCCGCTCTATTACGGCAGAGTGCCGCCGATAGGATTCGGGTTGCCCGGGCTGGAGAGTCCCGCCGATGTGCTCGTGGCAGTGGGAAGCAGGCTGTTCAAGCAGCTATTTTATATCGAGGGACCAATAATACCTCCTGCCACCAAATTGATTCATATAGACCATGACCCCAGGACATTGTCCCGAGAATGTCCGGCGGAGGTAGCGCTCGTAGGCAGCCCTAAGGCCGTCCTTGCAGAGTTAATGACCGAGGTAACCAGGCTTATGTCGCCACGGCAGCACCAGAAAAGCCGTCAAAGATTCAAGATTCTGCAAAAGGGACATGAACAAGCCAGAGCAGCCTGTGAAGCGGACTTTAAGAAAGAATGTAACGACGTACCTATGCGGCCTTCGCGCGCCGTTAAAGAGATTGCCAAGGCCCTACCGCCGGACAGCGTAGTAGTAGATGAGGCAGTGATGCTTACCAGCTACGTGGCAAGTATCATGGAGTTCACCAGACCGGGGAGCTACTTCTGCTCCATAACCTCCCTGGGATGGGGCTTGCCAGCCTCGCTCGGAGTAGGCCTGGCCAGTTCGGGAAAGCCGGTGGTGGCACTGGTGGGAGACGGCTCTGCCCTCTTCGGCATCCAGGCTCTGTGGTCGGCCGCCAAATACCGGATCCCGGTCATCATGGTGGTGCTCAACAACCGGGGCTATGCCGCTATTAAATGGGGTGTCGTTGTTATACGATTACGTCAGTAGCTAACTGTTAAGGGATAATGTCAGTCATGAGAGGACTGACATTGACACAGCAAGAGCAAGGGAGACTACAGACATTGAACCTGGTATTGGAGGGACGGATGGGGGTGGCGGAGGCAGCCTGTGTCCTTGGGCTAAGTGAACGCCACGCGTGGCGAATCTTGGCGGCATATCGAGGGGAGGGCGTCGCTGCGCTGGCCCACGGGAATCGAGGCTGTCGGCCTGCCAATGCCACTTCTGAGGAAA
>JACWAE010000109.1 GCA_014874385.1 Dehalococcoidia bacterium
AGAGAGATTATCGAGAACTGGAGAAAGGATTATAATACCGTCAGGCCACACAGCGCATTAGGGGGATTGGCACCCCAGGAATTCGTGGAACTAGCCGGAAGACGCTAAGATGCAGATGGCACTAAGAATGGGGGAAGGTCAAATTTGTCTAAAGTATTGAATGATTATGCCAGTAACCAGTTAAATCATCTTGCCTATGCGGTAATTGGAACGTTTGGAGTAGGTAAGACTCAATTCCTATATCATATACATAGACTTGCAATGAATCGGGGAATTGTCCCCTTCTATTTTATAGCGGAAGACTTATTCAGAGAGGTGATAATAAATAATGACAAAATTTTTACCCCAGGTGATGTATTTGCTCTTGTTGATGGGAAAGTCAAGGGACTCAAAGAAGCGTTATCCGAGAAAAACTATGACGCAGTGGGTAAAATTGTAGATCCGCGAGGCAAATTGAGAAACGAAGCTTCTGCCTTGGTAAATCTAGATGTAAAGGACCTTTCCAAAGCAGACCTTAGTAAACTCAAGGTGATATTGCTCGTCGATGAACTGGAAGGTCAATATGGAGTCCTTCAAAGTAAGGTTCAAACAAAAGATAGAAGTCCGTTAAGAGAGTGGCTCGAAGATAAAGTATATCTTAAGTTCTTAGCATTTGCTCCTGCGGGGATCTATGAACTTGGCGGGGCGGACAGGGACAGGGTAAAAAGGATTGTTTTGCCGCCTTCAGACATAGATTACGTAAGAGAAAAACTCATTAAAGACCCAGGGAGAAGTAATTCATGTTGGTGGCTTTCACGAGGGAAGGCAAGGCAATTGTTTAAAGCTTGCGAGAAGCTTAATAGTGGAGACCTCTGTTTAGATACTACACATGTGTACCGTATAATAAAAGACGAACTAGATCAGATAGGCCAAGAGCCTTCACAAGTACCATCAGCTTATACGAGTGCTGTGGAACCGTCGAAGGTTCCGTTTCTACTAAATTTGTGTCCCGTATCGGGAGAAAGTGCAAAAAGGTATGTAATAGACACGAGTTCTTTCGATGTTGGGAAATTAGCAGATAGATTGGTAGAAGCTTTCAGCGTTAATAGAGACAATGCCATATTGATTTCAGAGTATTTTCTGAGAACTACGAAATCACTCTCGGGCCCAGATGGAGTCACTTATATTGAAGATAGGGATTTACCTGAACTGTTTTATCTTGTTTTTGACCATATTCTAGAGTACGAACTTGGAAGTCCAGAATTGTCTGATAAATTGGGTGAGATGCTCAACTTATACGAAAGAGTCAATAAGGAAAATCCAGCACTCTATGGGATCATTGGCAGGCTGTGGGAACTCAAAGAAACGAAGTTGCGATTACCACTTGCTATAAATGAAATAAGAAGAGCTTTTCCGTTTCCCTCAATGAATCCTATTGTAAAAAATTATTTGCCTTCAGAAATGAGTAAGAAATGGGAGGGTAAAGGTCTGCCTATCTGGAGACGTGTAGATGGTGATATTACCATTCTTTTCTTTGCGTCTGAGAGGGATTTTGTAAGCTACTCTGATAAAGATGAGTTCATGTCTAATGTTATACCAGAAGGCAAGAGTACCTTATGTGTTTTTCCAACTGGCGAGAGTTTGAAACAAGAAAAATCTATTTTGACATGGTTACGAGAGAATAAAAAACTTGAATTTGCTAATCTCCCACACTTGCTTAACAACTTTTTACTTAGTGCTACAGGTGAAATTCAAGAGGGTATTCCAGGTGATC
The DNA here is from genome assembly GCA_014874385.1 of Dehalococcoidia bacterium. GTDB lineage: Bacteria > Chloroflexota > Dehalococcoidia > SZUA-161 > SZUA-161 > JACWAE01. The sequence continues at coordinate 1,754 of JACWAE010000109.1, forward strand.
TGCAATTACATCTGGGAAACTTAAAGGGCAATAAGCAGGATATCCTCCTTTCACGAAAGTCTGAGGTATACAGCGAAGCTATCAACGAGATCATAAGTAGCGCTCCTATGAAACCCGAGACTTTCGATAAAGGTGTTCCTCCTGACGCTGGAACAGTTTGGGGGAAAGGGCAAATGGACAGAGACGTTGCTGTAGAGGGCATTGCCTTGGCATTTGAGGAGTTGACAGTGAGGGAAAGGCAAGTTTTAGCAGAAATGAGAGAGCTTTTTAGAAGCGGGAAGGAAGGGCGAGGATCTGGTGATTTAAACCAGCTAATGCCTCGAGGTGGATATATAGCATTATCAGATGACATCCTCCCTCGATATAGCAAGAAGAAAGAGCCAAAGGACTCCGAACCTGTCGAAAGACTTAAAGGATATTGGAGAGAGCATGAACGAGATAGATTGGTTGGATTATCTCGAATTCTATCCCTTGAACAGTTCTTAAAACTACACTCCCAGGAAGATTTAAATAGACTGCTTGAGGCTCTGTGGAAGTCAGTGAGGAATGATTTCAATTCTGGTGATATGCAAATATACCTTCAGAAACTCGAGAAAGATATTTATCCTATACTAGATGATTGCTGGAAATTGGAGCAAGAGGTAAGGGCTTTGGGCTCGAGTGGAATTGCTTTCAAAGACAAAGAGAGATTAGTAAAAGCTAAAGATGGGATTGAAAAGCTTTTTGGGATAGGTGAGGAAGTACTTAAAGATACCGGCAGTGCAGCTCCACTTGTCAAATTCATTGTGAGCACATTTATGGGTGTAGTAGTAGATAATATTGAAAAGGATGCTAGAAATCTTGCTTCTGCTTCTCAAAGTGCTAGAAATGCTTTGGAGGAATTAAAGAGGGCTGGAGAGAATTTAAAAAAGAATTTTTGGGAGTATCCAAAAGCAACTAAGTTTATAGGTATTACTGACGATGGTGTAAAAGCAATAGTCTCAGAGCAAGTGAAGGTTGAGCGAACGATTACGCTTCAGGAATTGGAGAATAACGCCAAGGAAAGTAAAGCTTATCTGGAGGAAATCTCACGAAAATTTGGTCTTTTGGACAAGAAACTGAATGAACTGGAAGCTATTTTTAAGCAAGCTAGGGGTGAAGCATGATCGTGAAAGAAGAAATAGAGGATATACTGCAAAAGAAATTATGGAAAGTAGAAGAGATTAGTACAAAGGCGAAGGGGTCGGCTGTTAAAGCTAAGCAGCTACCAGAAGGTGCAAGGAGGAATATTCCTGTATTCTCTGGGGGTTGGTCCGAGGAGAACGTAACGAGCTTTTATGAGAAATTTGAGGAATCTGTTAGGGATCCTTTAAGACACAATAATCGAAAGCAGTTGGAAGATATTGGAATCTATACTAAGGGTATCCCAGAGGCGATTTTCGACGATTCGAATGGTGTCGAGGAAGTAGTGGCCTTGTTCAATTCTCTCAAGAAGGTTAACGAAGTTATGACGAAGATACTTGTCGGGAAAGGCATTTTGCTTAGTTGGCTAAGAGAAGATATAGAAAGAACTAGAGAAAATCTGAAGGGACTATGTGATGCCCGAAAGGCATTTCAGCGAATTTTTGATAGTGTTATCGAAGATGACATTAAAAGTGAGTTAATAGAAATGGCTATTAGAGATAGGACACTTATCAGCACTGCTGAAGATACGATTTCTAGACTTGAGTTCTTAATTGGCTACGGTATATCTGTTGAAAGAGGGAAGGATTTTGAGTCATTTAAAAGTAAGGTGGAGAGCGCTTACCAAAAAACTAAAATCTTGGAGTCTGAGTACAAGATCCCCAGAGACGAAATAAGCATATTAGTCCGTGGTAAATCGCTGAATGATGCTGAAATGTTATTGGGGGCAGAATTAGCAAGATGCTCTGAGGGGAAAAGAGTATTGTTGGAAGCTTGGCAGATATACGTTGCCACTTTACAATCGATTGGGCGTAAGGTGCCTGATGTTCCTCATGGCCTTCAAGAATTACAGGAAGGGGTTGAAGGACTTAGGAAGGAATGTTTGGATGCTTTAGGCGAAGATGGGCTTAAGATACTTGCGTTTTTGAGGGGTGAGGTTGATTTCCCGGATGGGGTCTCGAAGGGAAGCATTAAGAAAGCCTTAGAGGTTCTTCGCCCTATCTTCATGAGACTGCTGAAGGAGGAGTCAAGTGCCAGAAGTAAATGAGAAAAAAGTCTATGACGCACTTCTGAGATGCAAAGGTGATAAGGAGGTTCATATTGGTGATGCTGCGATTGGCTTATCGTTAAACCCAAGCGACATTCATAATACTGATAGCCCGGACAGCATTCTTTGGCTCAACATCACTTTAAGCCTTTTTGGACAAAGCCTAAAATTAAAAATTCCTATACCTGTGGAAGCAGAAAAAGGCGGCATATATGGCGGTGCATTAGAGGATTTAAAGAAGTTTATTGAGCGGGGCAGGCATTTTATTGAACTACCTATGCTTGTAGTAGCAGAGGCTGGATATGAGGTAATTGAGCAAAAGGGAAATCTCCCTGTGAGATTCACAATTAGTCAGATTCCAGTAAGGCTATTGAATGAGGAATGAAATGTATCTCAAAATAACTTTGTTATTTGTGATGGATGTATTATTCCCGCGCAAGCGGGAATCCAAGCGACCCCATTTCTCTCTTTGCGCTCTAGAATTCCATCTCTTTTCTCTGCGCCCTCCGCGCTCTCCAGTCACCCGTCTCCGGTCTTCGCTCCTTGGTCCCCCTGCGACATTTTCCTCTTGACACCAGAAGAACCGATGTTCTATTATTGCCCCATAACATCGGGATTCCGTGCACGGAACTCCCGACCAAATTCAAGAGCAGCAAACAGCATACACCGAGCCTCATAATTGTGGGCTGATAGCTTAAAGCTGATGGCTGGTTGCACCAGGCTCTTGGCATTCCCGGAAAACTGAATATGTGGGATTTCGTTTTGGGGATATTACCCTTAAAGGGACATTTTTTACCTGGACGGTCCCCACTGCATTCGGCTGAGCTGAAGGCGGCCTGCGAAATCCCGGCGTCTGGCGACCCGAAAATTGAATAATTCGTAATCCTCAAATCTAGGGCCGTGCTGTACCCTCCGAGGTAAGCTTGCCACTAATTGCCTCTGCTGATATACTATCTTGAAGTGCGCTAGCGAGAAAGACAGATGGAATACGAGACTATCATCGGGCTGGAGGTTCACGCTCAGCTCTTGACCAAGAGCAAGATGTTCTGCCGCTGCAGCGCGGACTACGCCAGCGCTCCGCCCAATACTCATGTCTGCCCCATCTGCCTGGGCATGCCCGGCGTGCTGCCCACTATCAATAAGCGTGCCATAGAGTACGCCGTGATGACTGCGCTGGCGCTGAACTGCACCATCCCCGAGCATACCAGGTTTGACCGCAAGAACTATCCCTACCCCGATTTGATGAAAGGGTATCAGATTTCTCAGTATGATAACCCGCTCTCCCGCAATGGCTGGCTCACTATCGAAGTAGATGGCAAGACCAGGCGCATCGGCATCACCAGAGTTCACCAGGAAGAAGATGTGGCCAAGCTGGTGCACCGCAGCGACCCCAGCGGTGAGACCTACAGCCTGGTGGACGTCAACCGCTCTGGCGTGCCTCTGATGGAGATTGTGAGCGAGCCCGACATGCGTTCTCCCGAGGAGGCGCGGGAGTACTTGATGAAACTGCACAGTATCCTGCAGTATCTGGGCGTATCCACAGGCAACATGGAGGAAGGTAGCTTCCGTTGCGATGCTAATGTCAGCATCAGGCCTGTCGGCAGCACCGAGTTCATGTCCAAGGTCGAGGTCAAGAACATGAACAGCTTCAAAGCTGTGTACCGCGCCCTGGCCTACGAAGTGGAGAGGCAGCGCAAGGTGGTCGAGGAGGGCGGTAGGCTGGTGCAGGAGACCAGGGGCTGGGTCGAGGAGAAGGGGGCCACCGTCTCACAGAGAAGCAAGGAGCAAGCCCACGATTACCGCTATTTCCCCGAGCCGGACCTGCCGCCGCTGGAATTGAGCCGGAAGCTGGTGGATGAGATAAGGTCTCGCCTTCCCGAGCTGCCCGATGCCAGGCGCGACAGGTTTATCTCTCAATACAACCTGTCCGGATACGATGCCAATCTCCTCACTGTTTCCAGGGCGATGGCGGATTACTTCGAGACCTGCCTCAAGCTTTTGCCTCAGGGCGCAGAAGCAGATAAGAAGGCGAAGACAGTGGCTAACTGGCTCCTGGGGGAGTTCAGCAGGCTGCTCAATGCCAATAATATTGAGATAAAGGATGCCAGGGTCGAGCCGCAGCATCTTGTCGAGATGCTTGACCTTATAGATAAAGGGACTCTGAGTACTACTATGGCGAAGGCGGTCTTTGAAGAGATGTTCCGCAGTGGGAAGAGGGCATCTCAGGTCGTGAAGGAGAAGGGGCTGGCTCAAATCAGCACCGCCAATGAGTTGGAGGCGGTCCTGGGTGAGGTGATTGCGGCGAACTCGCAGGCGGTGGCCGATTTCAAGCAGGGTAAGGAACAAGCCTTAAAGTTCCTGGTAGGGCAGGTGATGAAGGCGACCAGGGGGCAGGCGAACCCCCAGATGGTGAATGAATTGCTTAGGAGGATGCTGGCAAATAGCCAGTAAAGTAGTAACATGACGCCTGTACAAATTGCTCTGATAATTATTGCCGTGACGCTGGTTGGTGTAGTCCTGGCTCAGGTACGTGGAGGGGGGTTGGGTGGCATATTCGGCGGGTCGGGCGAGTCTACGTTTAGAACCAGGCGTGGCTTCGAGAGGACGCTGTTTCGTTTTACCATTGTGCTTATCGTGGTATTCATTATTCTCTGCATACTCAGCGTCAGATTATCAACGGCGTGAGCCTTAGAGCTAGCGGTATAGGTGCGTACGAATATATGACCCGGAAACCTGGTTAAGGGGGAGGCTGAAATGGCAAGTGTAAAAACTTGGCTTATGGAGATAAGGGCCCCGTTCCTTCTGGTAACGCTGATATCGGTGTTGATAGGTGTGTCAGTTGCAGTCTATGAACCGCATTCGCATGCCATAAATATCCTCTACCTTGCGCTGGCTTTTGTGGGTGCTTTGCTATCCCATATAGCTGTCAACGTGTTCAATGAGTACTTCGACTACAAGAGTGGCGTGGACTTCAAGACTATGAAGACGCCTTTTAGTGGTGGCAGCGGTGTGCTGCCGGCCGGACTGCTCAATCCGCGGAGCGTGTATATATTGGGTGCCGCATGTATCGCTGGAATTATCGCTATCGGTGGCTATTTCATATATGCCCAGGGTCCTCTGATAATTCCGATAGGTGTTGTAGGTATTTTTACTGTCTATTTTTATACCACTCACATAACGAAATCGCCGCTGCTGTGCGCTATTGCGCCGGGTCTCGGCTTCGGACCTTTGATGGTTTTGGGCACGTATTTCGCTCTCACTGGTACCTATAGCTTGGCAGCAGGGCTGGCATCGCTCGTCCCGGGTTTTCTGGTGAGCAACCTGCTTCTGCTGAATCAATTCCCCGATGTTGAAGCCGACGCCTCTGTGTCCAGGCGGCACTACCCCATAACGATAGGGCGTGAAAAGAGTTCCTTGATTTACATAGCCTTTGTGCTGGCAGCATATCTGGCGTTGATAATATCTGCGCTGGTCGGGGTTTTACCCTATCTGGCACTGCTGGGGGTAGTGACGCTGCCTTTTGGGTTCCTGGTGGTGATGGGGGTACGCAAATACCATGATCAGATAGAGCGCCTGATTCCGGTTATGGGGCGTAATGTGTTGCTCACACTTTTCCTCCCTATGCTGATGGCTATCGGCATCATAGTAAGCTGAAATATGTAGTGGTTAGCTCTAGATGATTTTTGTAGGGGCACGGCATGCCGTGCCCCTACATTTTTACGGGGTAGGTTGGAGCAGATGCTCCAACCAAGTTTGGTGTCCAGCCGAACGCCCTTACATGTGATACAATATCAGGTGCCGAAAGAGGTTTAGCATGCGCATCGTGTTTATGGGCACACCGGGGTTCAGCGTACCTGCTCTGGAGTACCTTGTTAAGAGCGAGTACCGGGTGGCCGGGGTCTATACCCAGCCCGACAGGCCGACTGGCAGGGGACGGACGCTGGAGCAGTCTCCGGTGAAGAAAATAGCGCTGGAGTATGGCCTGGAGGTGTTTCAGCCGGTTAAGCTGCGGAATTCCGAGGAAGTACAGCGGCTGGCTGCGCTCAAACCCGACCTGATACTCGTGGCTGCCTTCGGTCAAATCCTGCCTCAGAGTGTCCTCGATATACCGCCCTTCGGCTGCCTCAATATTCACCCCTCCCTTTTGCCGAGGTATAGAGGGGCTACCCCTATACCTTCTGCCCTCCTTGACGGAGACAAGGAGACTGGTGTCACTATTATGCTCATGGATGCGGGGACGGACACCGGCTCTATCGTTTCCCAGATTATAGTTGGGATCGAGCCTCAGGATACCACTGAGTCCCTCAGCAATAGGCTGGCTCAGGCGGGCGTGCGTTTGTTGGCTGAGACACTGACCTTGTGGTTCGATCGTTCTCTGAAGCCGCAGCCGCAGGACGGGAGCAAGGCTACTTATACTACTCCTATCACCAAGGAGGATGGCGTCATAAACTGGCAGATGTCTGCCGAGGAAATCTCAAGGCGCGTCCGCGCCTTTTACCCCTGGCCTGGATGCTATACCTGGTGGCAGGGGAAGTTGCTCAAGATACTGGAAGCAGTTGCTTTACATAAAGATAGGGATTTGTCTCCGGGGAAGGTGATAGCTTTGGCCCCGGGTCAGCCTGCCGCTGTCGGCGTTGAGACCGGAGAGGGCGTATTAGGGCTGATACGCATTCAACTAGAAGGAAAGCGCGCTCTAACGGCGGCGGAGTTCTTGTTGGGACAGAGGACGTTTGTGGGGAGCACTTTAGGCAGTAAAAGCTGATGCTAAGCTGCTGACTTCTTTTCTGAGCCTGCCTGTTTCTTCTCCGATTCCGCAGGGGGTTTTCCCTCAGCTTTGGCTGCTTCTGCCTCCTCTTCCTCCGCAACCTCAGCCTCGGCTTCAACTGCGGGCGCTGCCACTTCCTCTACTACCTCAATGCGGGCGCGGGCGACCTTGGCCACCACCTTTCCTGGGTCGGCTATGATGGTGACACCTTCGCCGACGTGGAGGTCTTTGACATGCACAGCCTGGTCGAGTTGCGCCAGACCCGAGATGTCAGCCTCGATGCTGTGAGGCATATTGGCGGGAAGGCATTCCACCTCGATAGAGCTCAGCTCCTGTACCAGTATCCCGCCAAACTCTTTCACGGCAGGGGCCTTGCCCATGAGCACCAGCGGGACCTCGATCTTCAGCTTTTGATCCAGCCTCACCTGATAGAAGTCGACGTGGAGCAACTCTCCCTTCACAGGGTCTCGCTGTATTTCCCGGACGATAGCCATCTGAGGGCGCTTCGAGCTTCCTACCTTTAAAGAGACGATACTGGTTTTCCCCGCCTTAGTCAGAGCTTTTCTAAGTACAGGGGTCTCGATTTGCAGGGCAGACGATTCTACGCCATGGCCGTAGAGGTTGACAGGTGTGATACCTTTACGGCGCAGGAATCTGACCTTCTTGCCCAGTAAATCGCGCTTTTGAGCGACCAGTTCAATGTTGTCCATTTTGACGACCAGTTTAATACTATAACAGGACTCGGGGTTAAAAGCAATATTTTCGGGGGCCTTCTTAAAAAGTAGTGGGCACGGCATGCCGTGCCCACTACTCTCGACATAGATGGCTCCGGATGCTTATAATCTTTAGCAGGATGAAAACCAGCGATTTCGATTATGAATTGCCTCTGGAGCGCATCGCCCAGACTGCGGTGGAACCTCGAGACCACTCAAGGCTTATGGTGCTCTCCCGGAAGGACGGGACTATGGAGCATCGCCATTTCTACGAGGTGGGCGATTATCTTCGGCCTGGCGACGTATTGGTGTGCAACGACAGCCGAGTAATCCCGGCGAGGCTTTTGGGGCGCAAGGTGGGTGGTGGGGCTGAAGTGGAGCTTCTTTTATTGAGGAGGCTGGAGCGAGGCGTCTGGGAGGCACTGGCGAGGCCGGGGCGAAGGCTCAAGGCGGGGACAAAGGTGGAGTTGGGCGAAGCGTCTACCATTGAGGCGCAGATAATTGAAAAGAAAGAGGCCGGCACCGTCATTGTCAGCTTTCCCGACGAGGAAGCGCTAACGAAAGCGGGGGCTGTTCCCTTGCCTCCTTATATACATACTCCTCTAACCAACCCCGAAAGATACCAGACAGTGTATGCACAGGAGAAGGGCAGCGTAGCTGCTCCTACAGCGGGACTGCATTTCACCCCCGAGCTGATGAACAGCCTTCGGGGTCAGGGCGTTCGTTTCGTCTTTGTCACCCTTCACTTAGGCTTGGATTCTTTCCGGCCGGTGCAGGTGGATGACCCGGCTGAGCATGTGATACACAAGGAATACGGCGAGATTACACCTGAGGTTGCCAGGCAACTCAATCAGGCCAAAGCCGGGGGCAGGCGGGTCATCTGCGTGGGCACCAGCACGGTCAGGATGCTTGAGTATGCAGCGCGGGGGGATGAAGGTGGTGTAAAGCCTTTCACCGGCTGGGTAGACCTTTTTATCCGGCCAGGGCATCGCTTCAAGATGGTGGACGCCTTAATCACCAACTTCCATCTGCCGCGCTCCACGCTGCTGATGCTGGTATCTGCCTTTGCAGGCAGGGAGCTTATCCTTCAGGCCTACCGTGAGGCGATGAATCTAGATTACCGCTTCTATAGCTTCGGCGACGCGATGCTGATTATCTGAGGGGAAAGTTTTAGTGGTGAAGGAGCGAATTGCAGGGTTGAAGATATTCGAACGGTCTTTCCATCTTCCGATGGATATACTTTGATTCCCAGCTTGGCAGTGAGGTCGCGTTTCTCATCAAATGAAGCTTTTTCGAGGTTAGTGTCGCGCAGGGACTCCAGGATTCTTAGCGCTTCCTCTTTTGTTTGTTTAGTGATGGCTTTTTGCTCTACAATCTCGTGCAAACGCTGTATCTCTGTCTCAGCACGAGAGATACCGTAACGGTAGATTCCTATTTTTTCTCTAACCTCGTCGACAGTATAGACTGGCGGGTCAGCCTCGTAGCCTTCCTGGATTCGGCGAAGTTTGTATTGATACCGCTCGATTTTTTGTTGCTCCACGCGAATCCGCCGGCTTAACAAAATGAGTCTTTAGTATATAGAATGTCAGCCAACGAAGATGGCTCCGGCTGAGATAGAATGGCGCAGATGCAGGCACCGAATCTAAAGCAGGAGGAGCCATCCACAATGGAGAATAGCGCAGTCCGGAAACTAAAGCAACCCCCTGGAGTCACCAGGTCGAAGTCCATCGACTTGTACAGGCACTCGCGGGTGAAAAGATACTCTACTTTTTCTGTAAGGGGCATAGTCCCCAATTCTTCGGTGCCCTACTTTTTCTGAATGTCACAGTGGATATCCAGCACAGCCCCTCTTTTTCTAGGTCTATTCCCAGCATATCAGCCATATTCTGATCTGGATCGATATCTGTAGTAGCAGTGGGCCCGATAATTATCTGGTATCTAGAGCTGCAAAAGTGGTCTTACCGGCTTCGCCTCTTCCCATCGAAACAGTTTTCCTACCCATATATCCTTCCCTAATAAAACGTGCACTTGTCCTTTGAGAACGTAGTTACCCACGCCGACTTCAAGGGTTTCCGCCACCGGCGGGTTGATGCTGACATTAATAGTTGAGCACAGCTTTGGCTTCAAGGGCTTCCTGAATGACACGGCCAGCTTTTGCTGGCTCGACTTTCTCAATCAACATGTCATTGGTTATTTTTCGCTCCTGAATACATGGTATGCACACGAAGATCTTGCCGCCGAATTCCAGGAAAGTGTCCACCAGCTTCTTTAGCGGGTCAAAGCCGGCGCAGAAGACGTGTTCATAGCACCCCTTCTTGGCCAAGAGGACCCCCGTACCCTGCAGGACGACAGTTGCTTGCACATCCATTGCCAATGCTGCATTGGCGCAGACGAAAGGCAGGGAAGCTCTTTCGGGGTCTTCAGGGCCATGCGTAGCAAAAACCACAATTTTCTCGGTCCCGCCTTCTTCCATCTAGACCTCCTTCATACTTATCATTTCTCAAAATATGCTGGCAAATGCGGTCTATGCAGGCGTCTCTCGCGGATTCATTTGTCTTTCAGTATTGCAAGCGTCAACTAGATATTCTGAGATATCCTTGATCTTTAGGGTCATCTCAGCGGCACGCTTCAGATTGGCCAGACAAATCGGGCACATTGTTGCTACCTGGTTACTACAGCTTGCCAGCTGCTCAATGCGTTTGGTAGCAATGACATGAGCCTTGCTGGGGAAAAGGGATTCTAGCGGGCCTCCACAACAATAAGTAAGTCTACGAGATAGCTCTGGCTCGTGAATTCTTGTTCCGGCGTTCTTCAGCAAGTGACGGGGCTCCTCAACAACATTTTCGTACCTCGCATAGACACATGAATCGTGGATGACTACATCAATTTCGAGTTGCTTCATAAAGTTGAGGTCACGTTCGGCAAGCACCTCAAGATAACTTTTTACCTCAAGGTTGAAACCGTCTATGACCTTGGGATACACAGTCCTGAGCATATTAGTGGTGTGTGGGTCTACGGTGATAACTCGCTTTATCCCGTTGTCTTTGAAAGTCCTGTATACCCGATGCGCCTGCTCGGTAAATATGTCATCGACACCTTCATCAAAAAGCAGTGCTCCCGAATATAGTTCCTGCTCATATAGATAACCAAATTCAACGCCTGCTGTTCTCAGTAGATAAGCTATGTTCCGCAGCAGGCTGTTGTATACCTTCTGTTCACGCCAGCTACCGAGTGCCATGAACCATGAGAGGTTAACCGCCTTGTTCATGTTGCGGCCTAACTTGAAGAAACCTGTGAGCCATGAGTCTTCGAACTTCGCCATCCAGTTCGCCATGGAGTTGATTGAGGGAATAAGTTGATACATCTGGCCAGTAAATATGATTGTTTCTCCGCCGACGGGTATATCTAAACCTTCAGCCCATGCCACTGCTCTCTTAGGGGAAAGTGGCACCACTCCTTTTCTTCTCTCGAGATTATCGGCCAGAATTCCCAAGACGTTACCTATTGGCAGCGGCATGACTCATCTCCTTGAAAGTCCATATATATTCCGGTTGATATATACTCGCAGAGCCCTTACATTCTCAACGATGTGCACATCTGCTGGGCAATTGTCCTCGCACATCTTGCACAGGAGGCACGAATAAACGTTCTCGGTATTCTCCAATACCTTATCTTGTGCCCCCATTAGGACATACCGAAAGAGCAACCGGGGCAGCAGGTTGACCCCTAAAGGGCAAAGGGCAGTACAGGAACCGCAGTTAATGCAGGCAGAAGCATTGAAATTATCTGTTAGTTTCATGCTGTTAATAAATTCAGAATTGACCTTTAACATGCTTTTTCCTCACTGCGAAGTCTGTACTGGTAATAGTCATCGGCTCTCTCCTTCGGCATCTCTACAATGATGCCGTACCGTCTCATGCCCATGACCCAAATCATCACCTCATGTGACGGGTAGCCCAGATCCGCGGCAATTTCAGGAATAGTTTTTGGTCCCTTCTGCAATAAATCAGTTATCTTATCTCGCATGTACATTTCATCCCGCAATACTTCGGCCAGATCACGAGTTACTTTCTTTTCCATCAGGCAACCTCTTTGGCTAGAGCATCAATCATTGACTTGATCTGTTCGTTGGTGTATCCTTCAACATCAATCGCCTGCTTGGGGCATACCGGAACGCATGCCCCCTCTCCCTTACACAATATGGCATTGACCTCGGCAATTTCTTTGCCGTCTACGCTGACGCGCTGTACAGCCCCGTAGGGACAGGCTTCCATACATGCGCTACACCAGATACATAAATTTGGATTGACCTTGGCCACCAGCGGCTCCAAGTCGACATATCCCTTTAAAAGCAGGGCAGCGCTTTTTGAGACAGCGGCCATAGAGCTCGTCACACTCTCAGCTAAAGTCTTGGGGCTCTGTGCCGCTCCGGCGATAAACACCCCGTCTATTACCGTCTCCACTGGCCTGAGCTTGGGATGAATCTCGTTGAAGAACCCATCCTTACCCACAGGTAACTTGAGCACGTCCATCAGCCTGGAATTTTCTCTGGGTACCATGCCAGTAACCAGCACTACAAGGTCAGGGTCTATCTCAATCTCCTCGCCACCTGTAAGACGGTCTTTGACCCTTACCCTCAGTTTGCCATCTTCTGTAGTTATGCGGGGAGGTTGCTCCTCATCGTAGCGCAGGAACACTGATCCTTGATTTAATGCTTGATCATACAGTGTTTCGTATTTGCCATAAGTGCGTATGTCACGAAAGAGGTGAAACTGGTGGATGCCGAGATTCAGTTTATCAGTACACAAAGCCGCATGCGCCGCAGCGCTGCAGCAGTATCGTGAGCAATAAAGGTTGGGGTTCTCTTCTTTGTTATGCTCTCTCGAACCGACGCAGTAAATATAGGCAACGGTCTTAATGTCATGTTTGTTGTGTTTCAGTCCATCGCGGGATTGGCTGAGTAGTTCCTTATACTCGGGCAGGGTTATGACGCTGTCTAGCCCGAAGCCAAATTCACCTTTTTGTGGAGTATATGACTCAAAGCCGGTAGCCACGATTATGGTTCCAACTATTAAAGACAGACTTTCTTCTCCGTTTATCAGTACTTTTACCGCAAAATTGCCCACGCTGCCGCTCTTTTCTACCAATTCAGCGTTGGTGAACAAGGTGATATTATCGCGCTGCCTGACCTTATACAGCAGAGAATCAATTATTTCGGCCCCATCTCTGTTATTGGGGAACATTTCCCCCCATTTCCCAATCATGCCTCCGGCCTGCGGTGCTCTTTCAATAACATATACTGTAATTCCCACGTCGGACAACGCTAGGGCAGCGCGGAGGCCGGCAACCCCTGCGCCGACGACAAGTGCCTGAGGTATGGTCTCCACGCGCAGCTTCTGAAGAGGCTTTGATAATGCTGTCCTGGCAATACCGGCGCGCACCAACCTGATTGTCTTTTCTGTGGCAGTGCCTCGGTTATGGGTATGGGTCCATGAACACTGCTCGCGAATATTCACCTGCGTATATTGGTACGGATTGAGGCCTGCCCTTTCTGCCATCGCCCTAAATGTGTTCAGGTGAAGCTTAGGCGAACACGAGGCGATGATAATTCCATCCAGTTTCTGCTCATTGATTTCTTTAATCATCTCTTGCTGAGCAGCATCGGAACAGGTGAACATATTGGTCTTTGCCGTGACCACCGACGGTTCATTGGCTACTACGTCGCGCACTTTTTCCACATCTACATAATCTGAGATGTTGCCGCCGCAGTAGCAGACGTACACGCCTAGCCTTCTCTCCGTCATGTATTGATTCCACCTCGCTTAAGGTAGGCAGCTACCTGAGCCGACGCTGCACCCGAATGCAGAATGCTGTCGGGAATATCCCGCGCGGCAGACGCCGCCCCGGCCACGAAGACGCCATCGATGCTGGTTTTACCCGGCTCGAGATCTTCGTCTATCTCCTTGACATAGGAGAAAAAATCTGCCTCAAGCTGGCCATTCCTGAATAGATTCAGGGCACCTTGGGTTGGAAGTAGACCTACGGACAGGACGACAAGATCGTGCTCTGCCTGCTTCATCCCACCTTCACCTTCTATATCTTCATAATGGACTATCAAGTTTTGATTCTCCGCCTCTTCGATTCTGGCAACCTTGCCCTTGACGAAATACACGCCCATACCCTTTGCCTGCTCGTAAAATTCGTCATACCCTTTGCCGAAAGCCCGTATGTCGATATAATAAATGGTGATGTCTGCCAGCGGCAGAGCCCCCATCAGCAGTTGAGCTTGCTTCAGAGAATACATGCAGCATACCCTTGAGCACAGGCGATTATTGATCTTTTGGTCTCGGGAGCCAGTGCATAGTACGAAGGCTATGTTGCTGGGAGCTTTTCCGTCTGACGGACGAACTACGGCATTGTATGGTCCGGTAGGAGATAAAATACGATCCATCTGCATGGCATTAATCACATTAGGGAACCGACCGTAGCCCAATGCCGGCTTCTTACCAGCATTAAACACTTCAAAGCCAGTGGCAATTACAACTGAACCTACATTGAGCTTCAGCTCCTCGCTCCGCATATCAAAGGAAATAGCGTGAGCAGGGCAAGTAGTTACGCACTGCTGGCACTGAGAACAACCACCGCAATCGAGGCAACGGTTGGCACTGTGACGTGCCTCGTTTTCACTCATGGTCATTTCCACCTCTCCAAAGGATTGAACACGCTCCATGGCTGGCTTTTGTCTCATCTCCACAGGCTTCCGTAACGAAACCCGGCCTTCTGCCTGGGCTAGGATTGACTTGCGGTCTACCATGGGTAGTCTCTCATCAAAGTGAACTGAGCCGAGCGGTTTCCCCTGGAGATAACGATCGATGTAAAAAGCAGCTCGCTTGCCCTGTCTAATGGCCTCCACAATCATAGATGGCCCACTCACGGCGTCGCCACCGGCGAATACAGAAGGCATGGAAGTTTCCAGCGTCTCTTCATCCACCTCTATGGTTCTGTTCCGGTTAAGCCCAAGCTCTGATGCAAATGATGCGGTATTGGGCAACAGCCCGATGGCGAGAATAGCGAGGTCTACGTCTATGGTTTTTTCTGAACCTTCAACAGGCACAGGACGCTTTCTACCGCTTTCGTCCGGCTCACCAAGCTGCATGCTGATGTATTCCAGGGCTTTTAGTCTGCCATTGCTTCCGATAAATCTGATCGGTGTTCGCAAGAATTGAAACTCGACACCCTCCCGGGCAGCAGCTTCTACTTCCCAATCGTGCGCTGGCATTTCCTCACGACCTCGGCGGTATTGAAAGTAAACTCGCTTAGCTCCGGCTCGTATAGCTACTCGTGCTGGATCGATTGCGGCATTGCCGCCGCCGATCACAGCCACCGTCTTGTCCTTGATGTCCATGTGGGTATCTAAGTTGAAATTCTTCAGGAACTCCATGCCGTCGTAAACGCCGCAGAGGTCTTCCCCTGGGATGGACAGCTTGCGACCACCGATAATGCCCGCCGCCAAGAATATGGCATCAAATCCCTGTTCCCGGAGCGACTTTATTGAGCTAACTTTGGTATTAGTGATGATTTCCACACCTAAGGCTGTGATATTCTTTATATCGCGGTCTAAAACATCCTTAGACAGACGGTAAGACGGTATCCCCCAGCGCATGATGCCACCCGGCTCCGGTTGGGACTCGAAGATAGTGACCGAGTATCCTAAGCGGGCCAGGAAATAAGCAGCCGATAATCCCGATGGCCCCGAACCCACAACGGCCACCTTTTTACCGTTTATCTGCTCCGGCGTACCATATTCCGGTTGAGGATGGCTAGCATAATAGCGGTCCACTATGAAACGCTTTATCCCTCTTATTGGAACTGGCCCATCCAGATAGCCTCTGGTGCACTCTCCCTCGCACGGGGCATAGCAAGCCCGGCTCAAACTGCCTGGCAGAGGGGCATCTTCCAAATGCAAGCGAAAAGCCTCGTCGTATTTTCCGGCGCGGACAAGGGAGATATATCCGTGCGCTTTCACTCCGGCAGGACATGTATAGGAACACGGCGAAGTGCCCTTCCGATCAATTACAGCCTTCTTGGGAACTGCTTGAGAAAAAGCAATATGAGCTGCGCGGCGTGCAATCAAATCAGCATTGAATTGGTCAGCTATAGCTACAGTGCAAACTGCCTCGCACTGTGCACAGCCAGTGCATTTTGATGGGTCAACGAAAGTGGGCTTCCTGTGGAGATTAACAGCAAAGCTTCCGTCTTCCCTTCCGGCGATGTCACTGACCTCGGAGTAGGTGAACACTCTGACGTTAGGATGATTGGTTACAGCAGCCATTTTTGGAGTTGAAATGCAACTGGCGCAGTCAAGAGTGGGGAAAACCTTGCTGAGCAGAATCATTTTCCCGCCTATAGTTGCTTCTTTCTCTACCAACAGGACACTGAAGCCCATATCTCCCAGGGTCAATGCTGACTCCATGCCAGCAATGCCACCCCCAATAATCAGGACATCATAGTTCATCTGATAATGTCTCTTCTCATCCATGTTCAACAAATCAGGCACCAAGTTCACGCAGTACTTTGTAAAAATTCTCCATATGGGAAATAAAAGACTCAGAACAAACAGAACAGATCGCTGCCATTTTCAGCCTTCGGGGGTCATGCCCTTGCCTTTCCATCAACTCTTGCGTTTTTTGTACAATCTTGGCGGTACGGCTAGTGCAGTCAGCAAGGTATGCGCAGTCGGTTCCGTCGGCAGCTATGAAAACGCCATCAAAACCTGCTTGAAGGGCATGCAGCACCCAGTTCGGATTAATGCCGCTGGAACATGGCACCGGTATTACCAGAACTGAGGGCAGGTAATCCATATGAGAACTGCCGGCAAGGTCAATGCCTGGATCCGAGATATTGTTTGTAGAGAAAACCAGTATCTTAGGCGCTGCGTCTCTGGCGTTTGCCTCTGGGGTCATTACTTCCCTCTTTTTACGAAAATCCTCCAGTAGCCGGCCTCTCCGATGCTACCCAAATACTCATGTCCAACCTTTTTAGACCAGAGCGGAATGTCTTGATTGGTACCTTCGTCAGAAGAGAGCACTTCCATTATCCCTCCCATAGGCACTGAGACCATGCCTCGCTTGGCCTCCAGTAAGGGGCCGGGGCAGGCAGTTCCTCTAGCGTCAACTTGTTTGCTTATTTCAAGCTTGTTCAGTTCTTCACCATTCATGCTTCTTCCTCCGGTTGTCTTTTTTTATTATGGCCAAATTGCAATTGCTTGTGACAAAATTACATCTCGGTCATTAGGTATGGCCCATCAATTCCGCTAGCGATCATCTTTTAACGTTTCATCCATCTAGCAAAGCAGCGCAGACGAGGTTACAAGCATCGACGATGCTTGCATTTGGTGATACTATAGCAAACCGTTCGCCTACCTGCTACTATGTCTAATTCAATGCTCACTATAAGAGAAGTTGAGATGTTCCTAGCCTCCAGTTTTGCCCAATAGCGCGTCCTCCCAGTCTTTACCCCAATTGCCTGTCTTATGGACTCTTACCATCATTACGCCGATTTCGGCAGGTTCCCATGCCTCCAGGCAGTTATTTTTGACTGCATACATCCTCTCACAAAGCTCCTCGACAAACATGTGCAACTCCATGATCTCCGGAAGCATCTTTCCCTTCTCAAGAGGCGCCAAATTGTCCAATTCTCTGGCAATATGGTCCGCCTTTTCCTTCCATGCATCGAGTTCCTCAATCAGCTTTTCACAATATGTAGTTACCTGCATTGCGCACCTCCTCCCCATCTTGGGTCATTGCTTCTGCCTCATCTAACTCACCTAATCGTTTCTTACCCTCTATTCTCACCTCCCTTCACACTTGACTTCGACGGTTATCATAAGGTTACTGCGGATGATTCAGGTCCACAGCAAGTCAGGCAATGTAATTCCTCTTCGTTTCAAGCGCCGGCCAACTCGGAAGGAAACCTCGTTCGAGATGGCTCCGGCGGTTCTTCAACCGCTATCCGCTCGTAATCTTGAGCGGCTTGCAATAGTAATTGCCCTAGCCAGCGCGTTTTTTGCCTACACTCACTCTGGCTTTTCTGGCAAACCTCGTACATCCTGTGGTTCTCCAGAGCGATGGCACCCAAGTTGGCTGCCGCGGACATGAAGTACAAGTCATTGTCGGTAAAATCGCGTGGCTCTGCTGTGTAGACCCTCATTATACCTATGGTCTTCTCCTTAGCCATCATCGGGACAGAGAGAATGGAAGCAATCCCCTCTTGCTGGGCCTCTTGCCGGTATTGGACTCTTTCGTCTTCTACCGCGTTCTTGATCGCAACCAGTTGGCCCTCGAGCGCTTGTGTAATGCTCTTATCTGTCAATACCGGGCCTTTCCCGACGTACCAGTCACTTAGACCGTATGCCGACGTATGAATAAGCCGCTTTCCATCAGGTGTAAGGGTCATCAGTGAACATCCCTTGGCACTCATGCTCTTCGACGTGATTTCAGCAAGCAAGTGTAATGCTTTCTTAGTAGTAAGAGCGCTGTTCACTTCCGCGGCTAGCTGGTAAAGCGTGTGGAAGTAATTTCGTCGAGCTTGTACAACCATAATCCACCTCCTTTCATGTTTTGTAGGTACTCCTTACAATTCCATGATATGTCCCTCTGTCTTTGAAAGCTATACCAAATTAGGGTTAATTTACCAACACCAGCGTACCCCATGGGTTACTCCCGCAGATGCGCTTGAGATGGTTTAAGGTTCTGCGGCCTTTGTTCGAAACAAAAGGGGTTAGTAGCATATGAGTAGCCGTGATATAATTACATAGTAAGTGGTACTACCCTTTATGGGAGGTAATTTGTTAAAAGTATTGGTAGTAGACCGCCACGAAATCTGGCGGGTCGGGATATCAAAGATTCTGGGTGAAGATCTAGGCGTGGAGGTAATAGAACCATGCAGCAATACAAACGAATGTTTAGCGAAAGTTGCCCGCTTTAACCCCGATGTTGTTCTTCTCGATACTGATCTACATGAACGCAGCTACATTGAAGTCATTCAGCACATCAGTGAGTCCAGCCCAAAGACAAAGGTACTCATGCTCACCCATTCAGAGAGGGAACAGGATGTGTATTATGCTGTTAAAGCTGGAGCCAAGGGGTATGTTGGCAAAGAGGTCGAGATTGAAGACCTACTGAAAGCCATCTTCGTTGTGGCAAGAGGGGGGGTTGTGCTGTCACCTGTGGTAGCAGCTAAAGTGCTCGAGGAGTTTGCAAGGTCTTATCCGGAGAGGCAGCGCAGCCATCAGAGGGGAGGGCTTGGACTTACGGAGCGGGAGAGGGAAGTACTAACTCTAGTAGCCAAAGGTACAAACAACCGAACGATAGCCTCTTCATTATGTGTAACCGAAAACACTGTCAAGGTGCACTTGCGCAACATAATGGATAAACTACATGTACATAGCCGCTTGCAGGCGGCTCGGGCGTTGGAAGAAGAGGTGCCATATCGTGGAACTGCAGAACCTACTTCAAATAAATGATGGTCCGGAATGTATCACTTCGGAAAACGTTTTGCTATGCGCTTACGCTTGAAAGTCGCCAAACATGTTCTTTAACCAGCCTTTGAGCGATTATCGGGTTGCCTCGGTTGTTCCCGCAGATGGATACATTAAGTCCTGAGCAAGAACAGCACCGATTTGATGATGTAATGTTATGAATGCGGCCTGCTCCGATGTAAGCTTCCGAAATCACTTGGCGCTTTAAAACATCGCCTGATTCCAGTTCCGCCACTTCTTTTCCTTTGCCTCGGCATACCGCTTGGTTCTACTACTGCGTTAGGATTAATGCTTTAAAAACACTTCCCAATTCCTGAACGGGAGACTAATCCCCGCTGCTTCGGCGGGAGTTCTATCATCCAAAGCCATGTGTGGGCGAAAGAAGTTGTAACCTAGAAACCCAGTCAGTCTCAAAGCAGTAGAACCGAACATCCTGACTTTTTGTTGGCCAAATCTTGCCACTCCGTCCGCGACTCAGCCCCAGATTGGTTATTATCCCCGCCATCTGCGAATTAAGCTTAATGAGCTTTGCATTTATAATTCAATAACCAACCCTGCACCGCACCTAATGCACCTCTCCGGGAAAAGACCTGCTATTTCCTTCTTATACTGGCTACAGTGACAAGGACATATGATTGATAGGTCGTTCAACTTCCCAAAATCGTTAAATCCATGGAAACCACCGATGATTCCTTTCACATGCCCAAATCTTGAAGCTGCATTCAATATCTTCCCTACCCCGGGGTGTGAGCAACCTACAATTACATACACTCCCCTCGTGCCGGAAAGCACCAGAGCTTGCTCAATATCATCGAGTTTACCTGTCGAATAGATGCCCTTTCGGATTTGGACAGGCCTTTTTACCCTGATTACATTTTTTACTGGGAACTCTATGTTGAGCGATGAAGGAATGTATAATGTGGCGTTCCTGGCCAAATTCAAGATAGGCACAAGTCCACCTGTATGGTCCATATGTGCATGAGATATTACGATTAAGTCAATACTAGCCGGGTCTATTCCGAGCAATTCCAGATTATGTAGCAATATAGTCCCGCGGTTACCCGTATCGAATAATACTCTAGGGATACCTCTACCCTCAATAAGGCATGCGAAACCCCAGTCTGCCTCAAGACCTTCCACTAGAGCCTCATTATCATAGACCACAGTAACCCTGAAGTTATTCTCTTCGTTTATATCTATTTCGTGCATAAGAGATCAGACGGTATTACGTGCCTGCAATGCTCTGTTCATGGTATTTAGCTCACATATTGCGAGACCTGATGTTATTGACGGATAACAAACAGTTACGTGCTCCCATCGTGTTTAATGGTGCCTGCCTCATACCTTACTTCAACCCTTTTGTGCCTTGTATAGTTCTTCGGAAAACTGGGGCAGAATCGAAGAGATCACTAAAGGCATTCTGGGCATCTCCTTACTGTAGGTTACTTTGTTCCCATCCTCTCCCAGCACTGCCCCACCTAGTTCCTCGATAATAATGGATGGAATAGCTGTATCATATCCATGGAATTGGCGCATTACCATCGCCCCCAAACTGGCTTCAACTACCCTAATCTGGGCATAGGCGGCAGACCTATTGTCTCGGCTATCAAGTGAGAATCCAACTTCTTGAAAGGCTTGATAATCGCCGTCTCTCAATCTTTTGACCTCTCCAAAAGTCTTGGGTGGCATACCGGGGGTTAATCGTTTGAAATCACCGAACATGGTTTCCTCAACATAACTGCCAACGTCCCGGATACCGAAGTAGAGCTTACTCAATTCCGGGAAATATACCATACCACACAGCATTTCTCTGGATTCCTGATCCAGGATACCAAGCATGTGGGCATATTCAATTCCGCCTGCGAAGTAACAATCGGTACCGTCCATAGGGTCTATAACTATGACATATCGGTTCGAGTTCTTGCTATATAACTCTTGAAGATAGGATGGCAACTCTGCTATTTCCTCGCTTACAATTTCGACGTCGGGCATCATCTGATAAGCATGAAGTAGTAGTATTTCCTGGCATATACGGTCCACATCTGATACAGCCGTGCTGATTTGAAACGGTTCTGGCTCCTTATCCTGTCGTGGGACCTGTCCTTTCAGTCTTCTAGAGAGAGCTCCACACTGGTAAAGCGCAGTCCTTATATCAGCTACGAAATTGAACCAATCCATTTGTTGTACTCCTCAAACAGTTTATTGTCCTTAAGAATATTGTTTCATCAGCATTATACGAGCTTACCGCAAAACACACCAAATCCCCAAGTCAAAACCCTGGGCTTCGATGAATTCTGCTAATTTGGCGAGGTAAGCTTCATATTGTCTGATATAGTATCGAATTTCACATGAACACGAATTTTTTGAAATAGTTGACAAAATATACTTGCATGTGCTATCATTCAAAATGAGAATGTTTCTCATTCTCACATGACATGAAAGCTGGACTTGTTACAACGCACAGACAATTGCTTCTCGATATCCTTCGTGAAGCAAAAGGTCATCTTGATGCCAAGCAGCTTTTTCAAGAAGCTGTAAAGAGGGACCACCGTATCAGCCTGGCCACAGTATATCGCACCCTTCGCCTCTTCAAAGAGTTGGGATTGGTGGATGAGATGCACCTGGACAAGACCCGTTGTTCCTATGAAATAAGGAAATCAGGAGAGCATTATCATGTCATATGCAGAGGGTGTGGGAGGGTTACTGAATTTAAGAGCCCAATTGTTAATCAACTCGTGGAAGAGGTGCGGCGTAGGAGCGGTATGACTGTCGTCAGAGCAGTTCTAAATCTGGAGGGTTACTGCGCCAAATGCAATGATAAGAAAAAATCGAGCTGAGCCTTTTTACGTTTGCATTGCCATGAGAGAAGCAAGGATGATACGGAGCGAACTGAGATAAGTGGAGTCGTGGTGCACTGATTTCAGTGCTGATTAAGCGAATCAAAGAAGTAGCCAAATGAATGACATGCTCAGAAAATTAAACATTGAAGTCACGACCAGATGCAATCTAAATTGCAGCATGTGCGTAAGGAACGTCTGGAGAGAAGATTCCGGAGATATGAGCCTAGAGACTTATAGAGCTTTAGCAAAAGTGTTCCCTGAAATTGAGACAATCAATATGATTGGCATTGGTGAGCCTCTACTCAACGATAAAATCTTCGAGATGATCCGCTTGGGAAAGGAGCACCTGCCCGAGAATGGAACCTTCAGTCTCACAACCAACGGGACACTTATCGACAAGAGTATGGCGTCGAAGCTGGTATCCTCGGACCTCAATTATATCGTCGTGTCCATAGATGGTGCTTCCCCTGAGACTTTTGCCAAAATCAGGAAAGGTGCCAGGCTCCAGGACGTTCTGAACGGCATACGATTCTTGAACCAAACCAAGAAAGAAATCAACAGTCAGACACCTGTGATCGGACTTGAATTCGTAGCCATGAAGAGGAACATTGAGGAACTGCCACAACTTGTCGAGCTTGCTGCTGAGCACGGCATCAGCTTCATCATCGTTTCCAACCTGCTGCCTCACACCGAGGAAATGAAGAATGAGATTCTCTACGATTTCAATTCCGATGAGGCCATCGAACTGTTCGAGGAGGCAAAAGCCGAAGCCAAACGGCGAGGCATCACACTTGCGTTCGATTCGTTGGATGTCGAAAACTATGCCAACGCCCTTTTCGGGGTGCCACCACTAAAGGATAAGCTTCGCTCCGGGAAGCCGACGTGGAACAATGTGCGTGGCTATGATAAAGAAATGGGGCAGAAGTTTGAGTTACTCGATGAAACAGTTGCCAAGGCGCGGGAACGGAATGTGTGCATGAGTTTCAAGAACCTGATCCCTGGAGACGGGAGCCATATCGCCCACATTCAGGAATTATTTGCAAAAGCTGCTGCAAGGGCTGCACAGTTTCAAATAGACCTTGAACTG
Organism: Dehalococcoidia bacterium; assembly: GCA_014874385.1. Classification (GTDB taxonomy): domain Bacteria; phylum Chloroflexota; class Dehalococcoidia; order SZUA-161; family SZUA-161; genus JACWAE01. Next base: position 24,907 of record JACWAE010000109.1, read on the forward strand.
CCACCCCTGATTCCAAGGGCGCGGCGCGAATGTGGTTTCGTCAGGGACAGGATTGCTTTCATTAGTTGGGATGGGTTTGTAAGACCATGTCACAATCTTTACCACTCGTATATGTGTTATGTAAACGGTCGAGAAAAAAGTATAAATGCCGTTAGTTTTGGGAATGTGAACGAGCGTGATCTCCGGGATATATGGAACTCGAGGGAATACCGCAGTTTTCGCAGACAGGTTGATAAATTTGATTTCGCCCCGTGTGGAGATTGTCCCCACGCCGAGGCCTGTTTTGCACTGCTTGCACCAGTTTTTCGTAAAGATTGCTATGAATATACTTTGCCATGCGGGGATTGCCCCTGGGCTAGAGGTGTTCTCCAATGCATGTAGCGTCACGCATCTGCGGCAGGGTACTCCAGGCAGCGAGATTCACGGGCAGGAGTTGGAAGCGGTGGTTATAACCGTCATTGCTGCTAAGGTATGAGGTGAGGCGGTGAACAGAGGTTCATCTTTTCGAGGTTATGCGATAGTGTCTTGCGGAACGCTGAGTCTGGAAATCAATTACCTACAGAGAACAGGCTTTCTGGATGCCAGTAAGGTTTTATATACGAAACCAGGCCGTCACGAAATTCCGCGCGAACTCGAAAAGCAGTTGGTCAAGCAGATAGGCAATGCTAGGAAATACGCTGAGAAGGTCATCGTGGTGTATGGAGGCAAGTTCTGCTACATCAATGCTGATGATCCATACAGGACGATAGATAGGATAATCGAGGAACAGGGTCAGGGAATCTCCAGGATCAAAGCCTCGCATTGTGTGGACATGCTAGCCAGTATTGAGGAAAGGGAGAGAATAAGCGAGGGCAAAGATGTCTACTGGCTCACTCCGGGGTGGCTGAAGTACCGAAGATATGTATTTCAGGACTGGGATAAGGGTCTCGCCAACGAGAACTTCCCTAAACACACGGGAGGAGCTCTCCTGCTTGATGGCATAGGCTTCTGGGACGAATATGAGCAAAATTATCCTGAGGAAATCCTGGACTTCTCTGACTGGATGGGAATTCCACTGAACCCCTGTAGAGTAACCTTGGACCGGCTAAAAGGTCTGCTGGTGGATCTTATAAAGGATTGAGCGAATTGAAGTGGCCAGAGCAGATGGCTTTAGAGGATTTGCCGTATTAGGTCTTTATGAGGCTTTTTAAGGAAGAGGCTTCCAGTCTAAAAGACAGCAAGCGCACAGAAGCTTAAAGTAATTTGGACTAATATTGTTAATATGTTCGAATGAACAGAACTCGCAGGGCACGGATGTAATTAACAAGAACTGTAAGTATGTATACGGCCAGAACTGGGACTATGAGAGAGACCGAAAGCGAAAAGACTTAGAGAACTAATGATAGCCAGGAGGTGTTGTAATGAAACGCAACATGGGAAATACAGACCGAGCTGTTAGAGCTATTATCGGGATAGTGATGATGGCAGTAGGGTTCAGCGTTCTGGGTGGAGCCGCTGCTATCGCCGTAGGTGTTATTGGAGCAGTTCTTTTCGCTACGAGCTTGGTAGCGTGGTGTCCCTTATATGTTCCCTTTCGGTTTAGCACCAAGAAAGCATAGCAGGTTTTGGGGCAAGAGATACTTCCGGGTGAAAGCCTAATTGCCCGAAATCAAATAAATAGATAGATTTTGCTCGGACCGGCAGAGCGAAAACATGTGGGAGGTGCATCATGGAACCAGCGCTAGCCATGATTTTGGCCGGAGGATATGGGCGGAGGATGGGTATTCTCTGTCAGCATAGAGCCAAGCCAATTTTACCCTTCGCTGGCAATAGCCGTGTCATAGATTGTACCCTGAGCAACTGCTTAAACTCCCAGGTCCAAGATATCGCTGTGGTGGCTGACTACCAGCGTTCTGCTGTGGCAATTTATCTCCGAAGCTGGTTCCTCGCGAACGGCACTTCTAGAAATATCAGTGTTCTTGAGCCAAGAGATAGTTCTTACCTAGGGACGGCTGATGCGGTATATCAGAACCTTAAATACGTGGAAAATCACGGTGACGATACGATAATGGTACTGGCCGGAGACCATATATACAAAATGGACTACCGAAAAATGCTTGCTTTTCATCAGCAGATGGGAGCGGATGTTACCGTTGGCGTAGTTCGGGTACCTACGGAAGAAGCGCACCGCTTTGGCATAGTTACCACGGATGGCAAAGCAATAGTGGACTTTGTGGAGAAGCCGGCAATGCCCCAAAGCAATCTGGTTTCTATGGGTATTTATGTCTTCAATAAACAGGTTCTGATGAAAAGGCTTATCGAGGATGCTGCATTACAGCACTCACCCCATGATTTCGGACATGCCATACTGCCGGGCATGGTGAACCGCGACAAGGTTTACGCCTACAACTTCGATGGCTATTGGCGAGACATCGGCAACCCTGAAGCGTACTATGAAGCAAACATGGAACTTCTTCTGCCAGAGCTTCGCTTTAGCCTCGATGGTACGTGGCCTATTCTTACCGAGACCAACTGTCTGCCACAACCGAGCAAGTTTCAACAGGGAAGCATAAAAAATAGTCTAGTGAGTCCCGGTTGCGTCATCAAAGGCCGGGTCGAGAATTCCATCATCTCATCCAATGTCTGGGTCGAGGAAAGAGCGGAAGTCAGAAACTCGATAGTTATGACGAATAGCTTCATTGGTTACCACAGCGTGGTTGACCATTGCATTCTGGACGAAGGCGTTGATATAGGCAAGTTCTGCTACTTAGGTTTAGGTGGTGCTGCTCCCTTGAGGAAAATGAGTGTGACAGTGGTAGGTGAAGGGGTGACAGTGCCGCCGTATACGGCTATTGGTTGCAACTGTAAGATAGTGCCAAACGTTGGGCCCGATGATTTCACGGACAAAGTAGTCTCGTCAAACAGCGTGCTTTCGCCTAGGTAGATCGCCGAGCTATTAAGGAGCGAGGAGAAGGCGATGAGTGCTTATCAAATAGATAGACTTTGCACGGACTGGCTGAGCGAAAACTACGGGGAGGAGTTCGCCTCGAAATATGCGCCATGCTCGCTGGTAATACCCATGTGGAATGATTCCGACCTCAACGATGGGCTGGAGACATTAAGGCAGATATTATGCATAGCCTTCGGGCCGGACGAGTCTTTCGGAAGCACAGACTACCATGAGGCCAGGAGAAAGCTTGGGCTATGGGAGGATAGGTACAGGATTCCAGACGCCTTTATCAAGGCCTTCACGGGCATGGGAAGGCGAGAGTAAAAGGCTGATGTATGTTTAAATAACAATTATTTGTTAAGGGTCTTTTAAATAGTTTACCGGGGTGATCGCGATGGTTTCGAGTATCACAGGAAAAGAATTCGACAATGAGGTACTCAAATCCAGCCAGCCGGTGCTCGTATGCTTTACTGCCTCCCAGTGTGAGGTATGCTTCCCTGTGTGTCTGATAGTCAATGATCTGGTTGAAGAATACAATAAAAGGTTAAAGTTTGTAAGGATAGATGCTGATGTAGAGCCAGAGTTGGTAGAGCGGTACAGAATCCTAGCCTTACCGTCTATCCTTCTTTTCAAAGATTCCAAACCTATATCGAAATTGATTGGCTTCCACTATAAGACGTCGATAAGGCGCTGGCTGGATAAGTATCTGTAAATCTTCATGGGAGATTTAATGTCTTCTTTACGGCAGTAATGATTAAACCAAGGAGAGCACAAATGGTAAAGGACGTATCGGATCATGACTTCGAGGGTGAGGTGATTAAATCGGAAATACCGGTAGTTGTAGATTTCTGGGCACCTTGGTGCGGTCCTTGCCAAAGGCTTGCGCCTATAACAGAGAAACTTGCGGATGAGTATGCAAAAAAGGTCAAGTTCTGCAAGCTAAATGTAGATGAGAACGGTCAAACTGCCACGAGATACCGGATAATGAGCATACCTTTATTATTGTTTTTCAAAGGCGGGCAAAAGGTAGATGAGAGCCTCGGTGCTGTCCCTGAGAATATGATTCGGCCCAAGGTCGAGGCACTGCTCTAGACACGATGGACGGATTAGGATAAATCCGAGGACGTGAACATGGCCGCTTTTGAAGAGATAGACGAGGCTCGAAGGCTTCTGGGGCTGTCGGAAGCCGCAAGCATGACGGAGATGAAACGGGCCTACAGACGGATGGCTTTTCGATACCATCCCGACCGAGGTAAGGTGGGCGCGCAAAACGCCGACACAATGAAAAGGCTGAACCGGGCTTACAAACTGCTGACAGATTATTGTGCGCGTTACAGATATACCTTCCGGCGGGAAGATGTAGCCAGGGCGTATCCCAAGCAAGAACATATGAGAAGATATGCCCATGGGTGGTTCGATGGCCCTTAGGTCTGGAATGGTCTAAATGAACACTCAAAGGGTCAGGGAGCTTGAGAGTAAGATAGCAGAGCTCAGGCGGCGCATACCGCCCCACTCGATTCCGCCGGCGATGCTCCAGGAACTTGAGGAGTTGGAGGAGGAGCTCGAGAGAGCGAGGCAGGCGATGGGAGGAGCTGATGCCTAAAAGGGTAGCCGTGGTGGACTATCAAAAGTGCAATCCTGCGGAATGTGACCATGGAATATGCCTTGCCGTGTTTGAGTGTGAGCACGGAAGTCTAGTGCAAGAAGACCCCTATGAAGCGCCCGAAATCAACCCGTCCAAATGGTGCCATGGGTGCGCTAAATGCGTTCAGGCATGTCCCTTAAAGGCAATATATATGCTATAAGCCAGTTGCTTGGCAGCCGCCAATAGCTAATTAACGTCATAATGGAAGAAGGTGGGAGTGAAGAAGGAATTCACCTGCGAGGTATCTTGTCAGCTGTGTTCTTGGAGTACAGGCGTCACCATAACAGCGGAGGAAACTAACCTATTCGAAGAGATACTCAGCTTCCTGAGAGCGTGCTCAAAACAGCATTTGAAGCAGGGCTCTAAGGGTAAATTGCTCGTTGCCTGGGAGCCGCTGGAGGGACAGACACCGGAAATGCCAACTTGATGTTGATGACCCAAAAACAGAGGAGATACAAGCTTTTCGTTATATTTCCTGAGTATCACCTGGAGAGAGTTGCCTATCGGGGCAAGGCCGAGCGAAGTCTATCTTGGAGGTCGAATGGAAGGGGGCATTATGGAAAAACGTGAAGTTATCATCATTGGGGCCGGGCCCGCAGGGCTTTCCGCTGCTATTTTTACTCAGCCAGACGGCTGGAGTACGCTGGTGCTGGAGAGTGACTGGGTGGGTGGACAGGGTGCTATTGCGCACACTGTCAGCAACTATCCCGGCTATCTGCCGGGCGACGGGGCAATACTAATCGATAATCTGCGAAAACAGGTGACCTCACCTCCTCCCCAGGGGGTAGGGGCTGAACTGAGAAGTGAAAAGGTGCTAAATTTTGGTGCTGAGAACCTCGTAGTGAAAACGAATATGAATGAGTATCAGGCTAAAACTATCATATTAGCCACAGGAAGCAATATGCAGAAGCTTGGCATACCCGGTGAGGATAGGTTCCTCGGAAAGGGCGTATCTTACTATGCGAAGCTCGATACTGAGAAATTCAAGGACAGAAAAGTACTGGTAGTTGGTGGTGGCAACACAACAGCTAAGAGTGCGCTGATGGCCAGGAGCACGGCTAAGGAGGTAATTCTAGCTCATCGTAGAGAGTCTCTGAGAGCGTATCCAGCTATGGTTAAGAGGCTGCAAAAGGAGGGCGTACAGGTCTTGTATAACACGGAGGTCAAAGAGTTGAAAGGCGGGGATATATTAGAGTATGCACTGCTAGTGAACAACAGGACCGGGCAGGAGAGCGAGATAGCGATTGACTGGGTAATTGTGTGCGTGGGTACCGAACCTAACACCGAGCTGTCTCGTCAGGCAGGCATAGAGATGGTAGGGGACTTTGTCAAGACCAATGCACACATGATGACCAGCAAGTCTGGAGTGTTCGCTTGCGGGGAGATAACCGGCTGCGATCGGCACCTCGTTTCTGTAGCTGCCCAGGGGGCTGCAGCAGGCATGGCTGCCAGTGAGTATCTAGCGCTTGAGATGGTCAAAAAAGGTGAGATATTTGAGGGGGCTAAGAACGGTAAGTACGCTGACGAGTATTTGGCTATGCTTAAATCCAGCGAAGCTCGGTGGGTGATTACTATATTTTGAACCAGAGTGACGGGGGATGATAGGTTGAGAGTATGTATAGTCGGCGGCGGCGGAGCTAGCAATGCCGCCAATGTAATTCGAGCACTGGATAAAGAAGCAACGATAGAAATATTTACCAACCGCGGTGAGATAGGGAATCTGCCATGCGAAATGCCGTTTGTACTCTCCGGTACGCTCTCATCGTGGGAAAGTAGCGTTGCCTTTAAGGAGAGATTTTACAAGGAAAGAAATATAGAAGTTTATCTCAATACAGAAGTGACAGATATAGATACAAAGAGTAAGACGTTGATTGCAGGTGGCGAGAGTCATAGTTACGACAAGGCAATTTTAGATTTGGGAGCCGTTCCAGCAATTCCTCCGCTGCCTGGACTGGATGGCCGAAACGAATTCTTTTTAACCTCTGGCTTTAACCCCGCCAAATCATTTGAGGAAGCGATTTCAAAATACTCCACCGCGGCCATAATAGGAGTCGGACAGATTGGTTTGGAAGTAGCTGCCATACTGAAAGAAAGGGGTTACCGAGCGGTATATTTGGTGGGGAGGTCGGAGCACGTTATGCGTGCGTACTTGGACAGCGATATGGCTGGAATCATTCAGGACAAGATAAGGGAAAGGAATGTCGAGCTTATACTATCAGCCAGGGTGGTTGATATAAGGACTGAAGGAGAAAAGAAACACCTTTACCTGTCCGATAAAAAACTTGATGTTGACTTTGTTCTTTTTGCTGCCGGAGTAAAACCTAATACTGAACTGGCGAGAAGGTCAGGTATCGAGGTCGGAACAACCGGAGCTATTGCCGTGAACAAATATCTTCAGACCAGCAAACCAGATATATATGCCATCGGGGATTGTATGGAGAACTGGGATATGTTAACAGGGAACAAAATAGTTTACCACACAGCTACCAATGCGGCTCGAACAGGACGGATAGCAGGCAGGAATCTGGTTCTCGGTAACGTGGTCCGTTATCAGGGTACAGTGATGCCTTTTATCACCGAGATATCAGGGTATGAAGTAGGTACGGTTGGCTTGACAGAGTCACGCGCGAGAGAGCACGGATTTGATGTCGTTTCCGGCATAACGACCACCTCAACACGACGCCGCCTATTCGGCGGCAAACCTATCCACATCAAGCTGGTTGCTGACCGCAAGACCAGGAACCTGATAGGGGCACAACTCATTGGCAAAGAGCTGATAGCTGGTAAAGTCGACAGGCTCGCAGTCGCCGCAGCGCAGCGAATTACTGTACATCGGTTGGCCTTAATTGACACATGTTACTCGCCGACTACAGGCGCAGGATATGAAGCGGTTACTATGGCGCTAGACGAGCTCCTGGAGAAGCTCGGCAACACTTAGCGTTTATAGGGAACAGGCAATACACAGACCTCTATAAATAGAGATAGATAGTAACTACGGGAACCCCTGCAATGAAAGAGTCGCTCTTATCTTACAGGAGTCATACACAGACAGAAGATGTCTGATTCATTTTCTTAATCTGTCGATACCAATGGTGAAGCAGGTAGCATATTCGTTTTATTAAAACTAGTAAGAAGAGGAAAGTGGCATGAAGATATCGGTTTGCGGTAAGGGTGGAAGTGGAAAGAGTACTGCAGTTACCCTTCTGGCAAATGAATTTGCAGAGAGAGGTAATCATGTCCTCGTCGTTGATTCAGACGAGTCTAATTCGGGACTTTTCCGATTGCTGGGTTTTAAAAATCCACCGGTACCTCTTATGGAACTTGTAGGAGGAAAGAAGGGACTCAAAGAAAAGATGGCAGTCAAATTCTCCTCGGGGGAAACAGAGGTCAAGATGGATGTACTGACGCAGGATAAAATCGAGATTACGGACATAACCCCTCCATATATTATAGGAGACGGTAACCTGAAGCTGGTGAGCATAGGCAAAATAATGCAATCACTTGAGGGGTGTGCCTGCCCCATGGGGGTCTTGAGTCGTGAGTTCCTCCGAAAGTTGTGCCTGGAGAAAAACGAGGTAGTAATTGTGGACATGGAAGCCGGAGTTGAGCATTTTGGCAGGGGTATAGAGACGAGTATAGACAGCGTACTAGTGGTAGTTGAGCCATCCCTGGAGTCTATAGAATTGGCTGCAAAAATAAAAAACTTGTCTGCTGATGCCGGCGTCAAATTAATTGCAGCTGTGCTGAACAAGGTGATTTCGGAAGATATAAGCCGGAAGCTCAAAGACGAGTTGGTGAAGAGAGGTGTCCAGATTATTGGAAGTATCCATTATCGCTCGGATATTTTCGAGGCGAGTCTACTGGGACATAGGCTTGCTAGTGAAAGCGGAGACCAGGAAATGAAACAAATCGTAGACTGTCTGACATCGGACGAGAACAGGTAGGCTGTGATGTGTATTGCAATCGTATATTCGAGTTGCGGTGATGAAAAGACAGAGGCAATGCGTGACGTAATTTATATCGATGCAGAAAACACAGGGTTTCGACTAACTAATCTCTTAGGTGAAGATAGGTACGTTCAAGGCAGAATAAAGAGCATAGACTTCTGGCAAGACCATTCGGTTGTAATAGAGAAGGAATGAATTGGAGTTGTTTTTAGACAGATGATATTGTCGTACTGGAAAGGAGCCACACGTGAATTGGAAGCCGGACATATTGCTGGGAAGTCACCATTTAGGAGTGCTTAAAATCCAGTCCCCTGCAATTTTCATAGAAGGCTCCGGGATGTAGGGGCAAAAGCGCACCCGCTCCGATTTATTTCCTGCCTATGGTTGAAGAAGGTTTGTATGAAATACCCATTTGTTCAGGGAATGAACCTCTCAGCATGAAACTGAAAAAGGCTCTGACTAAATGGACAAATACAGGAGGTATACATGCATGCTACTATTCAGAAGCCGATTGATGAGATAGTTAGCTATTTCAAGCCAGGTGAAAAGGTATGCATTATAGGTTGCGACAATTGCGCAGCTAAGTGCCATTCTGGTGGAATAGCTGAGACCGAAGAGATGGCTAATAGGCTTAAGAAAAGAGGGGTTAATGTAATCGCGTGGTGCGTACCACAACCCCCCGGTGTTTCACTTTGCAAATTATCAAACACGCGAAAGTTTTTTCTTGAGAAATATGATGCGCAGATTAGGGATGCAGATTCATTTCTGGTTCTAGCCTGTGGGCAAGGTTTCCATACAGTAATAGACGCCACAGAGGGAGGGTTGGTTCACCCGGGCTGTGATGCTATTTTCGGGGGAGAGAGTGTTACTGAGGATTTCATTGCTGAATACTGCTGTCTTTGCGGGGAGTGTATTGTGGACTACACTGGTGGTCTATGCCCGGTAACCCTGTGCGCTAAAGGCCTGCTTAACGGCCCCTGCGGCGGAGCCAAGAACGGCAAGTGCGAAGTAGATAGAAACAGGGATTGTGCTTGGCAACTCATCTACGATAAGCTTAAGGCGCTAGGGCGTCTCGACCAGATGAAGAGCTATATTGAACCTAAAAATAATGCTAGGTGGAGTCGGCCCCGATCTCTCGTTCTGGACAAAGGAGCGGCAACTTTCAACTCCCTAGCAGGTGATAGAAAAATCGCCAATCATGAGTAGATATCGTCAGCTTTATGAAAGGAGAATAATTGAGCAAGTTGAAGCAATTTCTGGAAGGGGGTAAGTTCGCAGTCACAGGGGAGATCGGGCCGCCCAAGGGTGTAGATATAGAGAGATGCCTGAACGATGCAGAAAAGCTTCGCAACAAGGTAGCTGCTATTAATGTTACCGACCTTCAAAGTGCAGTTATGCGAATCGGCTCAATGGCAGTTTGCGCTAAGCTTGTCGAGCGTGGTCTTGAGCCCGTTTACCAGTTGACCTGCCGTGACCGCAATCGGCTTGCGCTCCAGTCCGACTTGCTCAGCGCTTGGGCGCTGGGCATAAGGAACGTTCTATGCCTTACCGGGGACCACCCTGTCATGGGTGACCACCCAGAGGCAAAACCGGTTTATGACCTTGATTCTGTTCAACTGCTCAAGGTCGCCAGCACCCTCAACGGGGGAATAGACATGTCGGGTCACGAACTGGAGGGCGCACCCGACTTCTTCCTAGGTGCGATAGTCACGCCAGCAGCAGATCCTCTGGAGCCACAGGTTATTAAGATGGAAAAGAAGATCGAGGCTGGGGCCAAATTTTTTCAGACCCAGGCAATCTATGAGCCAGAGAAGTTTGAGGAGTTTGTAAATCAGACGAAGAGGTTTAACATACCCATTATGGCTGGAGTTGTCGTGCTCAAGAGTGCTACAATGGCTCGCTATATGAACATGAATGTGGCAGGAATAAATGTGCCTGATAACATAATCACCGAGATGGAGCAAACCAAAAAGGAAGACCGTAAGAAAAAGTCAGTTGAAATTGCTGCGCGTATTATTCACCATGTGAAACCGATGTGTCAGGGTATTCACCTTATGCCTCTTGGTTGGGATGAATTGGTTCCCCAAATTATCCAGGAAGCGGAGCTAGGATAATGATGACATTTTAATCATGGAAAGTAAATAATAGCAGAAGGCACATGACCTATCCTGAAGGGAGACCCACCAGTTGAATCGGGCAAGCGTGGCCTTTGATCCCCTGGCCTCGATTTACGATGCATGGTTTGAAGAGCAAGGGAAGCTCATCTTTGCCATAGAGGTCATTGCTTTAGAGAAGGTTCTACCTTCATTACCCAAGACCTGGCTTGAAGTAGGTGTAGGTACCGGTCGTTTCGCCCAAGTCCTAAAAATAGAAACAGGTATTGACCCGTCGGTGAATATGCTAGCACTGGCTAGAAAACGAGGCATATCCGTTCTGCTAGCTCGTGGCGAAAACGAATGTTTTAAGAACGAGAGCTTCGGCACTGTGTTTTTAATTGTTACCCTGTGTTTTGTGGACTCTCCACTAGCAGCACTGTACGAGGCCAATCGCATACTCAAAGCAGACGGAAAGGTAGTCCTCGGTCTCGTGTTGCGAGACAACCCCTGGGGACAATTCTATCTGGCGAAAAAGCATGAAGGGCACCGCTTTTATAAGCATGCTACGTTTTATAGCTACCAGGAAGTGAAAAGGTTGCTTATAACTTCAGGTTTCACTATTGAGAAGGTTATCTCCGCTCTTTTTCAGAAACCCGGTGAAGTGAACGAAATGGAACCTCCACAAGTTGGATTCTCTGTTGATGCAGGTTTCACGGTAATCGTATCAGGTAAAACATGTGATTCATATAAGGGACAAAGTACAATAAAAAAGAGATAAACTACAATAATACGCCGCTATGTTCGTCATGAGGAGCACTGATAGCTAATCTGTAAAAGAGGTGATAATGTGTTTGAGACTATACGAACAATCGGGGAACTATCTAAAGTGCATGAGGCCATAAGGCACTATGTAGTGGAGGCGAAGAAGAGCATCGACGATTTGGTACTGGTGTCATCCCAGTGTTCAGATGAATTTAATTCAGAGCAGTGCAAGATTGTTGCCGATAGGCAGTTCAGTCTAAGACAAACTCTACAGTATCTTCGAGAAGGACTTCAAGACCACCACCAGCGAGAGAGCCTTCTATTGAGACCACTTATAGGTGACGTTTTGATGAACGCGATAAACAAAGAATGCAGCGAGATTACGAGGCAGTTTGAAAAGGTCAAAGCTGCACTGGAGGATACCGAGCAAAGCCAACTGTCACCAACAGATTTACTAGTCAAGACAAAACAAGCAAGACAAGCAATAGAAAGTTTCAGTAATTTGATTGAGTCCCATAGCCGGGAAATGGATACCATTCTGCAAATGCTGAAAAATGCTATAGGCTGAGGGGGTGAGTAAGCATGAGTTTTAAGGACTACTACGAGGTACTCGGTGTTGATAGGGGGGCGAGCCAGGAAGAAATCAAGAAAGCCTTTCGCAGACTGGCTATGCGCTATCATCCAGATCGAAATCCCGCTAATCCAAAAGGGACTGAGGACAGATTCAAGGAGATAAACGAAGCTTACCAAGTGCTTATAGATGAGTCAAGACGGCGAGAGTATGACTACCTTACGGGCTACACGGCGCAGCGAGCTTGGCATTATGAGACGGAGGAGGCATTTCAAAGTAATGTCGCCCCTAGCGACGTCTTTGAGGCTCTTTTAAGGGAGCTTGCCACACTTGGCATCTATGTTGATATTGCAGGCAGGCGACGACCAGGGGGTTGTTCTCGTGGTTATGGACGGCGATGTCGCCGTTTCTCATCTTGGGACTGATGAGGTAAAAGTCTAGTGAATTCGATTGTTTATGGTCCCGTTCCGTCGAGACGTTTGGGACGGAGTTTGGGGGTAAACAATGTCTTACCAAAGACATGTTCCTACTCTTGCTCTTATTGCCAATTGGGCAAGACCACCACAATGCAGGTGGAACGGCGGAAATTCAATGATGTGCAACAAATAGCACAAACCGTAAGGGATAAGATTGAGCAGGTAGAACGGAAGGGAGAGCATATAGATTACATAGCCTTCGTGCCGGATGGCGAGCCTACCCTGGATTCTGACCTGGGCGGGGAGATCAAACTGCTGAAACGGCTGGGCATTAAGATTGCGGTAATCACAAATGCTTCCCTCCTATGGCGTGATGATGTGAGGAGAGACCTAAAGCAAGCGGACTGGGTATCTTTAAAAATAGACAGCGTATCTGAGAAAACGTGGCGCAAAGTCAATAGACCTCATAGTTCACTGAAGCTTGAGTTAATCCTGAAGGGAATGCTCAGGTTCGCCAACGATTATAAAGGTGAGATAGCAACTGAAACTATGCTCATTCATGATATAAACGATAGCCCAGAAGATATCGCAAGAACGGCAGATTTCCTGGCGGACTTGAAGCCAGCCAAAGCTTATCTGGCTATCCCCATACGGCCGCCTGCTGTCAGGCATATAAAGGGTGCTAGCGCGAAGGTAATCACCGCTGCATACGACTGCTTCAGCAATAGACTCGGCAATGTGGAGTGTTTGGTCGACTATGAGGGAACTAATTTTACCTCTACTGGCAATGTTGCAGCAGACCTTCTCGGCATCACCTCAGTTCACCCTATGAGAAGTGAAGCTGTGACCCGGTTTCTGAGAAAGGAAGGCGTGGGCTGGGAACTCGTCGAACAACTAATGCGTGATGGCCTCATTACCGAGACGACATATCGGGGGGAAAAATTCTATGCGAGAAAACTGACGGGATGATGAAATTTGGGGGCCATTTAGATTCGAATTTGCGATGGTTTAAGAATGAGGTGCTCACACTGCAATCAGGAAGTACCCGGAGATGACGCATACGTTCATAGAGGCGAGACACTCTGTGAGGACTGCTATCTGGAAGCGATTCAACGACTTCGAGTTTGTGACCCCTGGGCAGTCTATATAGCCACCAGTAATCGGGAGGCTCTAGGGCTAAAGGGTACCGATGGTTTGAGCGCGTTACAGAAATCAATCTACGAGTTCATCAAGTGTAAAGCCAAGATTACCCTGGAAGAGGTGATGGACAATTTCAAACTTTCGCCGCGCGAGATGGAAACCCAGTTTGCAGTTTTGAGACACTGCGAGCTTATAAGGGCCTATAAGGAAAATGGCAAGACTTATTTGAAGACATTCGAGTGTTAGATATGTAAAGGGTTAAATAATGGGGACTGGGATAAACGATTTTCTTATGGGTATGGGAATCACAGTGGGTGAAGAATATTATGGAAGCACTACTACAGAGAAAGAGCAAAGGCATTAGGGTCCGTATCTGTCGCTAGCGTGAAGCCCTGCCATTTAGCCACAGTCGAGGCTTGTCTGACCATCCCCATTTTGGAACAAGAAGCAGATAGGGTATTGCACTTTAAGCTGACAGTCATTAGGGTCACTATATACATAATCCGGAGGTTATGACCTCTTACATCGCGCGAGGACAAGGCTAGACTACCAATGAGACTTGACGCAAAATCAAGAATTGGCTTTAATTGATTGGGGATCGAATCGGAGAACATGTCTGGGATCGTATTAGAGAAGTTCAATCAGTGGACTCGAGGCAAAAGTGCGCTACTAGCGAGGGTGAGCGTATTTACTAGGATAAGAGATATACCTTATGCCATAATCCCGGAACTTATTGATCCTTAAAGATACACTGAGATACTCATTGCTGGGAAGGGGTCATGCACTCCAAAGCATTTCTTACTATGCGAAATGTACCAAAGGCTGGGAATGACAGTACTATATGCGTGCTATCCCTTCAGATGGGACGAGGTTGAAGTTGACTACCCTCCAAAGCTAAGGAAGTTGGCCAGAGTAATTCCTACAAGCTATCATATTGCCTGTAAAGTGGAGATAAACGGAGAACTCGTATTGGTGGATGCCACTCTAGACCCAGCGCTGGAGAGATTGGGGCTCCCAGTGAACAAGGAGTGGGATGGTATCAGTGACACCCAACTTCCTATTGTGTCTTGCGGAGAGGAGCAATTATATCATCCCTCTGAATCATCTCATATTGAGGCAAGGCTTGACAACAAATCGCTGTCCTTCTATAAAGAGCTCAACTTATGGTTGGCTGAAGTGAGGAGGTCATTTTCAGATCAGTAAAACAACAGAAAAGTCTTCCTAAGAGTCTTTGCTTAAGTTCTAAGCGAACCACCACCTTTGGCGAGCCACCCCAAAAGATGGCTTAGTGAAAAATAAGGGTGTCGCTAGAAGAAGATCACACCCACATCACAGAAATTGCATGAAAAGCCCCTGTTTGTTATAATGCTGCTGGTCGAAAGCCTAGGTGATGAGTCCTTAACTCGTCAGGAAGACCTCAAGAACCGCGACACCTTAACTCGCCGCAAATCAGTGGTAAACCGGCCCTGGAACCAGAGGACTTTGAAGCTAAAATTGTGCTGGTGAGCGGTGTGGGACTCGAACCCACGACACCCTGATTAAAAGTCAGGCACTTCTCACTCTTTTGCAATCTGTACCTTAGATTTGCAGCTCTGCCTGAATATTTCATGACTGCACCAAGCTTAATTCCAGATAAGTTTGACACTCTTTGAATTCCCGTGGAATAATCAGTATCGGCGACGCGATGCTGATTATCTGAGGAGAATTACAGGCTGCAGTCATAACATGACAGAATAGATTGCATCTATCACAGATTAACAGTAGTCGAGAAGATATTTATTTAGCGTGTTTAATAAGAGCAACTATTAGGTTAACTCGACTTCAGCCCCTGCTTTTCAGTGCCTATAATCTGGGCCACCACATCACTGCTGCTTATGGAGCTGATGAGTTCGCCGGTCTCAGGGCTAATTACTGGAATTACCGACATATTATTGTTTGCCATGCGTTCCAATACATCGTCTAAGGGCTCATCTGACCACGCCACAGGCGGGTCGCGCTGGATCAGATTGCTCAGAATAGTTTCTTTCCAGGAGTTTTTAGGCAAGTGGCGCAGGTCCGGTAAATAGATAATACCGGCCAGGTGATGAGATTCATCTACCACAACATAATGTTGCTGCTCGGGTACCACCCACATATCGATAAATTGTTGTACTGAAATTTTGACAGAAGGGAACTGGCGGCTCTTATCCATAATATCTTTGACTGCAGCGGTATATTTAACATACCGGGCAAAGGAAGGGACAACCAATTTGGGAAGTTTTGGCTTTTCAATAGCCTTTGTGCGATGGATGGCAATACCTATAGCTGGGCCTGCCAGAAGTATGAAACATACCATTATCAGAGTAAGCAGCGAAAACAGTTGCGGCGATATAGCTCCAATATCGAGCATGACTAATAGCAGCGCAATTTCTACTACTCCCTTACCCATCAGACCGGAAGCAATGGCTACGGGATGGTCCAGTCGTGCTATTACAACGCCCAGAATAGCCCCTACAAACTTACCCAGCACTGCTGCAAGCACGATTGAGGCAATGACAAGCGCAGAAAGCTGAGTGAATGATAGGTTCAAATATAGTCCTGCGGATGCGAAAAATAGGGGGATGAAAATACCCTGGGCCAGCCCTCGCACCCCGGGGAGAATCTCTGAACGCAGGCCGTGCGGCAAGCCAGAGAGCGCCATCCCGAGCAGCAAACCGCCCAGAGAGCCGTGCACACCGATCTTTTCGACGCCTCCCACCATTAGAAAAAGCCCTCCTATTACCAGGCCAAAAGTCAGTTGGGGGGCTCCTATGAAGCGCCTGAGTCTAGCCACAAGCGGAGGAAATACTCGCGAGGCAAGGAACCACGCCAACACCGCGAAACCAGCGATTTCACCCAGTAGCATGGGTATCTTCCAGGGAGTAAATCCGCTGGATTGGCTGACCTGTTGCAGTGAGAAGGCGACCACGAGCAGCCCTATGATCTCCACGATGACTACAGTGGTAAAAACTTCCAGTCCGAAAGGGTCCTTTAACCGTCCCATATCGCTCAAGATTTTTGCTACGACCGCTAGGCTCGACAGGGAAAGAATGCCGGCAAGAGCGATACTATTGGGTAATGGTTCTTTGACTAAGAAAAACATCACGCTGAAGCTTATTCCCCAGGGTATTACAAAAGCAATAAAGCCGGCGAGGAAGAAACGCCCGCGTACTGTTGCCACGAGTCCGGATACATCCATCTCATCTATACCGATGAGAAAGAACATAAGGAGTACCCCGATGCCAAAAAAGAGGCGCAATTCATCGGTAGGCTCTACCCTGCCTAAAGCAGGGCCCAGTATGATTCCGGCTGCTAGATATGCCAGCAGCGGGCTCTGTCGCAATCGAATAGCTACCCCTTCAAGCAATTTTGCAGTGATAAGGAGTAGACCTATAGAGAGCAGAGCATTTCCCAAAGGTCTTTTTACCTCCCGTTACATCGTACCAGGTTAATGGTTAAACTATAGAATAGATCAAGATTATTCAGGCACATAATACAGTAGTCAGTGCGGAATTTCCACACAAAAATTAGATAGCTCTGCCTCGATGAGTGCGCAAGTTTGGCCTCGTACCCGGAAGGCGCCGGGATTACACGAAGTAGAGGTTCTTAATTCTAGCGAGCGACTGCAACCGGGTGGAGATGTCTTTAAGGATTTGGCGAGGGGCACTATCGCAGGACAGGCCGGTCGACTCCACTTATTTCTTCCTCATTCAGGGTACTTTCCAGGATGGCGGGGAATCTGGGTGGATAGAGCTCAAAGAGGTAATCGTACATCTTCAGAAGCACATATTCTATATTGCGTGAACGTGACCAGACGCGTTGAAGGTGGTCCAGGGAGACAAACACGGCCCGGCAGTAATCTCGGAACGCCGTGAGCAACTCACGCAACTCCTTCGATGCCTTGCTCAGCTCAGATGAAGGGAGCTTGCTGGCGTAGAAACGGGCTTTTAGAATTGAGCGGCGCGCTTCCTCGCGCCATTCTAAAGCCCGCGACAACTCGCGGAAGGCGTCTTTATACTCCTCGGCAGTGTTGGCTGCCAGTTCCACAATAGCTTCGGAGAGATACCCGTATCGGGTGTCCAGCACTACCTCAAGCAGCCGCTCGAGTCCTCTGAAGCTAGAAAGAGGCATAACAACTGGTTCTTCATTAAATTTTGTAGTAGGATTTTCTTCCATGCGCTTCAGCAGCAGGTCAGCGACCATGTAACCATGCAAAAAGGGTCTCTTCTGAAGTCCTTCGTTGGGGAACCAGCCCCAATTGCAGGCACGCTTTATGATCCGGGAATGAAGTCTAAGGCGGTCCTCCGCATTCAGCTCCTCGAACCGGTATCCTATGTCTTGAAGTTTTACAGCGCTAACCTCCAATATGGTGCTGATGCTGAAGATGTTCAGCAAAGAGTCGACAATTCGCACAATGTAACGCCCTGGCTCCCAGAAGATGAAAGGCCAACGGCGAAAGATTCCCCGGGCAGCATCCATTCCCCGGAATTTACCAGCTTCTAGAGGAGGATAATGTCCGTCATAACGAAGTACCAGGCGGATTTCGGGAGCCCAGGTTATCTGGTGAAAGCGCAGGCGCTTGAGCTTCCCAAGACTAGGCATCACTTTTTGGCTCAAGTATTCATCAGGGGTAACAAACTGCACATCCGCCAGATGCCTATCGAGCACTCGCCTCCATGCTGCCCCCAGAACCTCCAGGGCTACATCACCAAAATCCATCAACTCCAGGTCTTGGATGTACAAGATGAGCCCTCCGTCAGGGGCTTCGGATAGCGCTTTCTTCAGCACCCGGTAATATTCTTCTATCGCCTGCTTGCGGGTGATAGGAAAATGGACGAAACGGTGCTGCCTGTATTCCTCCGGCAGCACCCAGTAGCGGCCAAGGATATACCCCTGGTTTCTCACTCCCTTGACTTTCCACTTGGTAATAGGGCGCCATATGTATTGCGAGACAGGGAAATGGCGAGGCAATGCAATGATATCGGGGCCTATGACGAATGGCTCGTACTTCTCGTCCAGACCAGGGTCAGCTTTGTAATGAGCTTTGCTCCTGTCCAGGTTGGGAAAGATGACGAAATCTATTCCTCTGTTCTTTATCCCCTGGAGCTTGGAGGAATCCAGCGAGTCCTCAATAGGAAATAGTCCGGCATAGCGGGGAAGCGGTGCGCCCATTACATCGTGTATGTATTCCTGATTGAGCCGTATCTCGTCTTCCACTTCTGCATTGTTGAGGAGGGAGACATGTGTATGGTGAGCATGGCCATAAAGAGGGTAGATCGTTCCCTTGCGGTACGCCTTACGAAGCTCTCCATATGTCTCAGGTACGATGCTGGCAAGCTGAACAAGGAGCTCGTTAG
The DNA here is from genome assembly GCA_014874385.1 of Dehalococcoidia bacterium. Classification (GTDB taxonomy): domain Bacteria; phylum Chloroflexota; class Dehalococcoidia; order SZUA-161; family SZUA-161; genus JACWAE01. The sequence continues at coordinate 43,788 of JACWAE010000109.1, forward strand.
TGGCTTCCAGGGTGACGGGGATATCGAAGGAGTTCGCGAAGTCTATTAGAGTGGTATAAAAATCCCTGCCCTCTGCGCTACGACGGACAATCCAATTTTCACCGGCCAGGGTATTTTTCAGGTCTACATCATCGATATTCTCCACAAGCATCCTGGGGAGTTCCCACAACGGCTCGTGGGCATGGAAGGCCAGGATAACGTAAACTTTCTTCACGGCGAGCCATCGCCTCCGAATGTGAGTTCGGTGCTTACTTCACCGTGTTGTCTCAGATACTCCTCTTTTCGTCTTCTCGCCTCGCCCGTATCCTGCCAGCGCCGTGCAGTAGCAACAACCGACTCGAAAAGCTTAGTTGCTTTTCCCAGCTTGTCGTGCGATAGAGCGCTCTTGACCTGGGAGATAGCGTCAAAGAGTTTTTTCGCTCCCCACTCCACCATTCCGGTATCCCACCAGGGCCGGCAGCTTGCCCACCAGTACTGGCAACTGTGGAGTCCCTCGTCTAAAAGCTGGCGCGCCTCGGGATAACCTCGAATGTCGGGAGGGACAGACTTAACCGTTTCTAAAGCCAGATGAGTAAGCTGCCACTGAAGGCGGTGTAGCTCGTGGTCGGGGTAGTCCCATTGGGGATAGGGTATGCCTTGGGCCATTTCGTCTTCCCAGGTGCTCCAGGAAGAAGGCAGAGGCCGCGCTTTCTTGCGCTTGGAGAAAAGTTCGATCAATTCTGAGATAGTGCAGGTAGGTGGTCGTCCTTGAGACCATATATCTTCCAATAGCTTCTCCTGCCCGGGGCGGTGGTGTCCGTATACCTCCCCATCGGTGCCGGTAAGGAGATAGCAATCCTTGTCCAGCCTGTCTGCCAACGCTTGCGAAAAGGGTTTCCCGGAAGGATACTTGCCGTAGGTTATCCCGGCGCTGAAGGGGCGTTCTTTGAAGAAAACGACGAGTTTATCGACCCCATCCACCGTGTAAATCACATCACTCTTAACTGAGCCTATTTTGCCGTTATAAGCGATTTCATCAACAATAATCCATTGGAAGCCCAACTCGCTGACAGTACGTGCAATATCCCGGCTGTAGCACATCTCTGGCGGAAAGAACCCCTTTGGATTGTAGACATCGCCGAAGTAGCTGCGGTTAACCTTTGTATTGAGCTCTATCTGCCGGATAACCTCATCTCGAGGAATCAAAGGCAGAATAGGATGATAGATAGCGCTTCCGACGAATTCAATCTGCCCTCGCTCAGCTAGCTTTCTCAATCCAGTAATGACATCATCGAGACCATAGCGCGCTAGCTGCTGGGTTAGCACTGCGCTGATATTCAGAGTTATCCTGGCGTTCGGCGATGACCGCAGCACTTTTACCAGGACGCGATAACCCTCGCGGGTGACCTTGCGTACGATTTGCTCGGTCTGCGTCGGTGGTTGATAAATATGTAGAAAGTTAGCCCAATACATTGTCATTCTAGAGAATGAAAAGACGGTCCGTTATTTTGTTTCTAATATCGCGAGCAGCCGCAAGTTTGTGATAGAAATCCCTTTTTATATCACCGCTCGCGCTGCTGACATTTAAGGCACGATAGGCATTCAGGATCACTCGCCACTGGTCAATGAGTCCCATATGGATAAGGTTGATGTCCCACATGGGTCTTCGGCTGGCCCACCAGAACTGGTCGCTCTGGAGCGCTCGATCCAGTAAGCCGCGTGCTATGTTAGCAAAATGCTTACTTTCATCGTTGTCTGCGCTTTCCAACGCTTTTTTCGAAATTTCCATAACTATTTGAAGGTGTTCCCAAAGGAGTCGATGGATCTCATTTCCCTTATCGTCCCATAGTGGGTATGGATTATCTGCATCGATGTCCTGCGCAGTAGTGCTCCAGGATGACGGTTTAGGGTCGATAGTCTCACCAGCGGGGAAAAGACTCAAAAGCTGCCCTATAGTCACCGTCTCGACCTGCTCTACCGTTTCATCAATGAGTTTGGTCGCCTCGTTTGCCAGGGCTGTCCGCTGTTTAATTCCACTGTATGTCTCCTGTTTGATTTCCAATTCAGCGTAGACCTTACCCAGGAACAGCTCCTCCCAGTGTTTAATATGGTGGCCGTAGGTCTCCGCATCCATTGCGGTGACAACGTAAACGTTCTCCTTCTCATTCTTACAGGCCCTGAGGTGGTTTAGGAAATCTCCCGGCCCAAGCTCGTGGAAGCTGATTTTGTTGCTCAGGATATCATCCCTGAAGAATACGGCTAATCTCTTTCCGTCATGCTCAATCTGATAGATTTTGTCCACCGGCCAGTCTGCCGGACATGCCACTCCGCTCAGGATTATCCACTGATGCCCTGTGGCGATAACTGCAGGCAATATGGCTCTGCTGTAGGCCATCTCGGGAGGGAAGAAGCCCGTGGGCTTAAAGTCCTTCTTTCCGAAGTAAAAGGCATTGGCGGCCTTGTTTATCTCAATCTGTCGTCTTGACTCCTCCGGCGGAATCAAGGGCAAAATAGGATGGTATTTCCCGCTGCCGGTGAATTCGATCTGCCCTTTCTCTGCGAGTTCCTTTAGCCCATCAATTATATCGTTTTGTCCGTGGTCGCTCAGCATCTCGGTGAGCACCCCGTTTATATTGAAAGTCGCTTTTGCGCCGGGGTGTTGTCGGAATACTTCTATCAGGGGTCGGTAGGACTCCTGGCAAATCTTATTCAATACCGAAGGTAACTGAGTTGGCGGTTGGTAGAAATGGAATAATTGCGCCCAGTATATCATGAACTTATTCCTGAAGGTTGATTTTTGGCAAAGTATATTATAACATGCAGGCAATCGATAAGCCAAGGCTATTTTCAGGATGCGAAATGTGTTGATGCCGAACGATACAGACCTTGACAGCCGGAAGGGTTGATGCTATAGTGCAAGTAAACGATTACTTACATTAGGAGTTATAAAATGACTCAAACACGAGAGACGACCGAGGAAAGGCGGCGCCAGATCGTGAGCGCGGCCAGGAAGATCACAGCGGCGAAGGGTATGCAGGTGCTGACCATCCGCGAGATAGCAAAAGAGGTTGGCATTTCCGAAGGAGATGTATACCGTCATTTCCCCAGCAAGAAAGACATCATTATTTTACTTATTGAGGATATAGAGAGGACACTGCTGGAGACCGTGGAGCGAGCCGCCGCTGAAAAGTCTGGAGCTCTGGAAAGTCTGGGGAACGTGCTCAAGGCTCATCTTTCCTATGTAGAGCAAAGACGTGGAATTTCTTTGATAGTCATTAGTGAGACTGTACGCCTGGCTGACAAGAACTTGCGCAGGAGGATGTTTGAGGTAATCAACCGCTACCTGAACGCGATCGAGGAACTACTGGCCCGCGGCGTAAAGTCTGGTCAAATTAGGGCGGACATAGACCCGGGTACGGCTGCCCTCACCTTTTTTGCTCTGGTTCATGCCACTGTTACTCTGTGGGCACTCAGCAATTCAAGCTATTCGCTCGCCAAGAAAAATAAGCTCTTGTGGGAATCATATATGGCCGGTCTGGCTGTGAGACCTCCTGATGGGAAAACACAGGAAACCGGCAGGAATCTCAAGAACGCTCATTCGAATCATAGAAGTCTCGTATCTGTTGTCGAGGGGTGACATGTGTTTACTACGGCAAGTATTTCTATGAGAGACATACTTTATGCTCTGGCTATTGCACTGCCCGTATTCGTCTTCGCAGGTATCTTCTACTTCATCCTCAGGGGAATAGCGCGCCGTATGGCAGCGAGGACGACCACAGTCCTGGACAACATGTTAATAGAGAGCCTGGAATGGCCGATTTTTGCCGGCATAGTCTTATCAGGGATGTACTTTGCTGTACTCCACCTGCCCTGGAAAGAATCGATCCATTTCGAAATCGGTAGAGCCTTCCATACCGTCTTTATCCTCTTGGCCGCCTACGGAGGGATAGCGCTGCTAGATAGCCTTTATCGGTGGTTCAAGCTTGAGGTGGCATCAAAGACACAAACGGCTCTGGATGATTGGATTGTAGGCGCCCTGAGAATAGTTACCCCGATATTGATTATACTGATAGCAATTCTGGCCGTATTGGAGTTATTTAACATAGACACCAGTGCGGTTAGGGATTGGCTTGTTGTACATGGGACGCGTATAGGTTTAATATTAGTGCTATCTGTTGCTGCGCTTTTGATTCTTGGCTTCACTGGTGCTAAAGGCATTAGAGCTTTTGTGGCCCGCGGCGCAGAGGGGCAACCGGATGAGGAGGTAAAGAAAAGGGCTGATACCCTGAGCAGGGTTCTCATAACTGCGGGGCAGGTCTTCATCATAGTCATAGCTGCTTTCATCGTCCTCTCCGAGTTAGGAATCAACATTGGGCCTATTCTGGCTGGCGCTGGTGTCGTAGGCATTGCCATCGGCTTCGGTGCCCAGAGTCTGGTAAGAGATATAATTGCTGGTGTGTTCATAATAATGGAGAATCAATACCGGGTAGGAGATGTGGTTAAAATAGCCGATATATCAGGCCTGGTAGAGCAGATTAACCTTAGACGTACGATATTGAGGGATCTGGATGGCATCGTACATACAGTGCCAAATGGTGAGATCAGAGTAGCCAGCAATTTTACCAAGGAGTGGTCGAGGGTAAATCTGAACATCAGTGTCTCGTACGGGACAGACCTGGACCACGCCACTGCGGTTATCAACCGGGTCTGCCAGGAGATGGCCCAGGAGCCCGAGTGGGCCCCACTTATCATAAAAACGCCACAGGTGTTGAGAGTTGACAACCTGGGTGACTCTGGGATTGACCTCAAGATTCTGGGCGATACTAAGCCCATCCGACAGTGGGACGTGATGGGAGAGATACGAAAAAGGGTGAAGAAGACCTTCGATGAAGAAGGTATTGAGATACCCTGGCCCCATACCAAAGTATTCTTTGGTAATCCGATCCCTGCCCAACCCGAGGATATGAAACAGAAGGGCGCTGCATAGGTAATGTGGACGAAAGAAAGCCTGCGTCAACTGGTTGAAGAAAAACTGCGTGGTTATCTATTCATCGTGGTTTCAAACAGGGAGCCCTACATTCATACTTTCTCGGGGCGGGAAATTCAATGCCAGGTGCCGGCCAGTGGCCTTACGGTTGCCCTGGATCCTGTAATGCAGTGCTGTGGAGGTACCTGGATCGCCCACGGCAGCGGAAATGCGGACGCAGACGTGGTGGACAAAAAAAACAAGGTAATGGTGCCACCACAAGCGCCTCAATACGCCCTCAGGCGGATTTGGCTCTCCAAAGAGGATGAAGATGGCTACTATTACCGTTTTTCCAACGAGGCCTTGTGGCCTCTATGTCATATTGCTTATACCGCTCCTTTCTTCGAGGAATCAGCCTGGAATACCTACCGCAAAGTGAACCAGCTATTTGCTGATAATGTCCTGGATGAAGTGGGGGACAGGGAAGCCTTTGTCTTTGTTCAAGACTATCACTTGGCATTATTGCCCAGAATGATAAAAGAGGGAAATGCCAGTATAAAGGTAGCCCAGTTCTGGCATATTCCTTGGCCTAACCCGGAGGCTTTTCGTGTATGCCCCTGGCAGGAGGAAATCCTGGACGGGTTGCTGGGCAATGACCTGTTGGGCTTTCATATACTATACCATTGCCACAACTTCCTTGATACTGTGGATAAAACGATTGAAGCAAAGTCTGATCGGGAGAGGTACGAAGTGACCCGTGGTGCCAAGAAGACTGTGGTGCGGTCATTTCCCATTAGTGTAGATTTCGAGACAATATCTAGAGAAGCACAGAGCGAAAAAGTAGCTGCCGAGATCGACAGGCTGAAAGGCGAGTTGGGAATTAGCGATGAACTGATAGGACTGGGACTGGATCGCTTTGATTACACTAAGGGGATACCTAACCGACTAAGGGCTATCGACCAGTTTTTTGTGAAGTATCCCGAATGGAAGGGGAAGGTGGTATTCGTCCAGGCAGGTGTCCCCAGCCGGGTTCACATCACTGCTTACAAGAGAATAAATGAGGAGATAGAAAGCCTGGTTGAAGAGGTGAATTGGAAACACGCTGCTCGGTATTGGAAGCCTGTAATCTTCATTGATGAGCACCTTTCTCCACTTTCTTTAATGGCACTGCGTCGCATGGCCCATTTCGCCGTAGTGAGCGCTTTACACGATGGCATGAACCTGGTGGCCAAGGAATTTGTCGCCAGTCGCTTCGACGAAGATGGTGTTTTAGTTCTCAGCCCCTTCACAGGCGCTTCCAGAGAACTTACAGATGCAGTGATGGTTAACCCATATGCCACTGACCATTTCGCTGAGGCTATTAGGAAGGCGGTGGAGATGCCAAAGGAGGAGAGGCAGAGACGAATGCGGAAAATGCGTGAGGTGGTCAGTAACAACAATATTTTCAAGTGGGCTGCAGATATAATTTCCGAGTTAGTCAAGTTGGATATCGGAGGCTGAACGTTGCAGAATGTTCTATATGTATGGCGGGATGTTGCGCGCCGAATTAGCGCATCAAGGCGCGTGCTGCTTCTGTGTGATTACGATGGTACGTTGGCGCCGATCGTGGATAGGCCTGAGTTAGCGGAATTGCCCAAAAGGGTAAGGCAGCTCCTTCAGACCCTGAACGCTCAGCGCAAGTTTATGGTAGGTATTATAAGCGGCAGGGCGCTGGATGACCTTAAAGGAAGAGTGGCTATTAACAATATAATCTACGCAGGTAACCACGGGCTCGAAATAGAGGGTTCTGCAATCAACTTTGTCAATCCTCTGGCAGAAGAAGTACGGCCTGTGTTCCGTTTGATATATCAGGTATTAGGCAAAGCGTTTCAGCACATTAAAGGGGTTCTTGTGGAAGACAAAGGCCTTACTCTGAGCGTACATTACCGCATGGTGCCAGAAGAGAAATTAGACGATGTAAAGACAGTATTTGAAAGTGTTATCTCTATTGCGCAGTCCTTAAAGCAAGTCAAAGTAACCCTGGGCAAGAGAGTCTACGAGATTAGACCCCTGGTAGACTGGGACAAAGGCAAAGCTATAGACCTGCTTATAGACAGGTTGAGCAACCTAAAAGGTAATGGCGAGACACTGCCTATATTCCTGGGCGATGACCGAACTGACGAGGATGGATTTAAAGTCATAAATCAGCACGGGGGCATCCCTATTTTTGTGGGAAATGAGCCAGGAGATACTGTAGCACAATACTACTTGAGTTCCCCATATGAGGTGGAGGAGTTTCTGAATCTGCTCAGCAGTGATGTTATAAGGGAATATTAAATGCATTGGTTAGCTGAGAATTGGCCCCATATAATTTCTCCGCTGGTAGCCTTACTGGCCGGTCTCATCGTCACATTGTGGCTGCGCAGACGTGCCTATAAAGCATTATTTCGATGGGCTGAGAGCACCGAATGGAAGGGCGATGACATACTGGTTGCGGCTACCAAGGGGCCATCGATACTGTGGTGCATAATAATCAGCGCTTATTTGGCAGTAGAAGTATCCACGTTATCTGCCATTTGGAAGACAAGAGCTGGCAATGGGCTATGGACATTATTTATAATTTCCCTTGCCTTATCGGTAATTAATCTGGCTACTGGACTTATAGATTACTATGGCGATAGGTATAAGGCATCTCAGCGCAGCATTGTCATTTCCAATAATATCGTCAGGGTTGTAATCTTCATCTTCGTTGTATTGGGGCTGCTTGATGTTTGGGGTGCACCCACGGGCGCGCTGCTTATCGTAATAGGCGTGGCAGTTCTGATACTTGCCCTGTCTTTGAGAGAGGCTCTTCCCAACCTCTTCGCCGGACTCCAGCTAAACGCCAGGGGGCGGATCAAGATTGGGGATTACATAAAACTGGAGACGGGTGAGGAGGGCTATGTCAAGGAAATGGACTGGGCAAATACACAGATAGAAGCTCTAGGGGGTGGCATCGTTTCAATTCCCAATCGAAAAATCGTCCAAAGTACAGTGATCAACTACGGGCGTCAGCTTAAGAAAGCCAAGGAAGCGTTTCATTTTTTTGGACGGGCGCATCTTAAAGAGTTGACCGGGTTGAAGGCAACTAATATCGGAGAACTGGTGAATATTCTCAAAACCGTTCCAGATTCTGTTGTATATTATCATACCCACAACTTCATAGAAGAGCACCACTATCTTACCCCGGAGCCAGCCAATGATTTTTCGGTATGGGTGAGTGACGCTCTGGGCGATGATATCCTAGGAGAAAGATTAGCGGCTATCGATACTTTCGAATTCACTTCTTTGGCAGCTTTGAGAGACAGGCTGGTCAGCATAATAGAGGAGGACTTGAGCCAGGAAACACAGCATGTAAATGGTCATCGAGACGCTCCTGAAGGAAGAGAATTTCGCTTTATAAAGTCTATTAGTATAATCATGCCTACACACTATATAGCACACGACCTGCGGGAGTTTGTGGAAGCTCTACGAATACTCAGTTTAAGTTCTTTGTATTTCCATATTTTCGAATCGAGGCTTCGCCTGGGCAAAGGGCAGAACGACTTCTCTGCCTGGCTAGAAAGCAGTTTGGACGAGAAGGAGATGGCACAGGAGGTTGCCCGGCTTGATCCTTATAACTATACACTGGAGGGACTGAGATCGTCACTGATACAGCTTATAGAAAAACGCATCAAGTGAGGGTTGACGACTACGAGCCTATCGTTGGCAAAAGCGGCATCGAAGAGTTGCGACTGCTGGCAGATAAACTCGCGGGTAAGGTAATCCAGAATATAAATTCTACCTATGCCGGTGGGGGTGTGGCTGAGATCTTAAGCAGGATGTTGCCACTTTTGAATCAGCTTGGCGTGGATGCTCGCTGGAGCGCGATCAAGGGCAATGATGAGTTTTTCCAGGTAACTAAAAAAATACACAATGCTCTGCATGGAAAGGGGGAGCCGCTTTCGGCTCGAGACATCTCGTTATTCAAGGAAACGAGCCAAAAGAATATCGAGGAGATAAACCCGAGTGGAGACATTCTATTTATTCACGATCCTCAGCCTATAGCCCTGGTCGAAAAGAAAAAAGAAATCGGTAAGAAATGGGTTTGGAGATGCCATATAGACGTTTCCCAGCCCATAGAGCCAGTTTGGGGCTTTCTGGAGCCCTGGGTAACCCAATATGATGCAGCAGTATTTTCTGCGCCGGCCTTCTCGCGGCCACTTCCCATACGGCAGTTCCTTATCTCACCCTCCATTGACCCGCTGAGCGACAAAAATAAAGGATTACCTCGTGGCACAATAGATGCTGTCCTGGAGAAGTACGGTGTTCCCAATGACAAACCCATGATCGTCCAGATATCTCGCTTCGACTATTTAAAAGACCCGGTTGGCGTCATCAAGGCGTTCAAGTTGGTGAAAAGAAGTATAAACTGCTCTTTGGTCCTGGCCGGCGGCACAGCTACTGATGACCCGGAATCCAGCATGGTTCTGGAAGAGGTTAAAGAGAAAGCGGGCAACGATCCAGATATTCATATCTTGCTTATACCACCTGGTAGCGATCTTGAGATCAACGCACTACAAAGAGCTGCAACGGTTATTCTGCAAAAATCTCTGAAAGAGGGCTTTGGACTTACTGTGAGCGAGGCCTTGTGGAAGGCAAAACCTGTGGTCGCCTCGGCAGTAGGGGGGATACCCCTGCAGGTTAAGAACAAATTTACCGGACTTCTTTCTCATGGTATAGAGGGTACAGCTTTTGCGATCAGGCAAATTCTGACTAACCCGGAATACGCCAAGTGGCTGGGTGAGAATGGTAAGGAGCATGTCAGACACAATTTTCTTATTACGCGCCACCTGAAGGAGTATTTGCTCCTGTTTATGTCTCTAGACCATTCCGAAGACGTTATCTATCTGTCATAGATAGGATCGCATCAGTCATTTTCGTTGGCAGCTCGTAGAGATACCAAGGAGGCTTTCTGAAATGTTTGAGAAAATCCTTGTATGCTTGGATGGGTCTGAGCTTGCCGAGCAGATTCTGCCCTATGCCGCTGAGGAAGCTGTACACTTCGGCAGCAGGCTGGTGCTTCTTCGAGTCATCACTGGTTCCAGCTCTATGCCTATGGCGGCAGCAGGGGTGCCTGCCTATACGACTGAGGCGGTCACACAGCAAATGGAGAGTGAGGAACAAGAGACGAAGGCATACCTGGAACGTTTAGCTCTACCTCTGCAACAAAAAGGGTTGCATGTAGAATGCGTTACTCTGCGCGGATTGCAGATTGGTGAAGCGATCGTGAGTTACGCTGATGAGAATAACGTTGGCCTCATTGCCGTCGCTACTCATGGACGCAGTGGATTGGGCCGCCTGGTCTTTGGCAGCGTTGCAGACTTCGTCCTGAGAGAGTCGGGACTACCAATCTTGCTGGTAAAGTCAAAGAGGAACGGGGCTTAAAATTGTTTTCCATAGTGCAAGCCCTTATTGACGCCATTCTATGAGCTGAGAAGTTCTGTTGATTTATGACAAAAGTGGGCGGAGACAATTTCTCGCTTTACCAGAATGTTTGTCGATGAGCTAGAATAATTTTGCCCAGACAGTATATTTACCCCTTCGACCCCTAGAGGAAGAGACGACGTGGACCATATCCCGCAAGAGCCAGTCCTCTATATCGCAATAGGATTAGTCGCTATAACATTAATAGTGCTAATCCTGCCTTTCGTAGTTAAGAAAATAGGAGAACATTTAGAGCCGTTCTTCCTGATTATGGGCGTAATCGCCGTGAGCCTTTCCGGCCTATGGAGTTGGGAACTGGCGAAGGATGCCCTTAAGGCCCCGGTGATGATTGGTTCACTACCTATAGGCATTTTCCAGGTGGTGCTTATATTTGGCCTTCTCATTTACTATTTCAACAAGCCTTTCGCTAATGGCATCATATCTCTAGCGGGCAAGCTTGGTCCCCCAGTCTTCATTTTCTTTTTTATAGTGCTGCTGGGCCTTTTTTCTAGCATTGTCTCTGTCATCGTTACGGCTTGCATCTTAGCTGAGGTTATAGCAGCGCTCCCTTTCTCGAAAAGCGATAGGGTGAAGATAACAGTGATTACCTGTTTTGCGGTGGGTCTGGGAGCTGGACTGACACCGCTAGGCGAACCTCTATCTACTATCCTGGTGAGTAAGCTGGCTGGCGCGCCATACCATGCAGGTTTTCTTTTCCCGTTACAGAAATTCGGGGTCTACATAATTCCCGGCGTCATAGCCACAGCTATTTTCGGGGCGGTGTATATCGGCCGTAAGGTATCTTTCAAAGCGGAGGCGATGGTCCCAGAGTATTCGGAAACCCTTAGGGGAGCTTTGATGAGGGCTGTTTGGGTTTATGTTTTCATCGCCGCACTCATACTATTAGGTGAAGGCATGAAGCCATTAATGATATGGTATTTAGAGAAGATTTCCCCCTGGGGGCTTTACTGGATCAACACGATTTCAGCGGTTCTGGATAACGCCACTCTGACCGCGGTCGAGATAGGCCCCACTATGGCGCTATCCCAGATTATCAGTGCCACCATGGCTCTGCTTATCGCAGGGGGGATGCTCATCCCGGGCAATATCCCGAACATAGTGGCGGCAGGAAGGCTGAAGATAAATATGAAAGAGTGGGCAAAAATAGGCATCCCCATGGGTCTGGTATTCATGGTTGTCTACTTTATCGCTCTGGTATCTACTACTTAACGTAACCCTGGCTTACCGTAAATTTGTAAACGGTATGAGATACCACATTCCCCTAAATTTGATAACTTTTTAACCTTTTCCCCTTTCATTTTATAACTTCTTTATAGGTAATGTTTACTATTAGTGTTGTATTTTTGTTACATAGAGCTGCCCTATTTTGAAAGTCCGAGGCTAAGCCGTGAATGAGAAAATGAAAAAGGCTAAACAGACAAAAGGCCCAAAGGGAAAGCAACCAGAAGGACAGGCCAGGGCATCCCAGGCCAGGGCTTTGCAGACTATGCCGATGTCTGAACTGCTAAGTCATTTGGGCTCTACTGAGAATGGGCTCAGTAAGGCCGAGGCTCAAAATAGGTTAGCCCAGTACGGCTACAACGAGCTTGCTGAGGAGAAGGTCAATCCCATCCTGAAATTCCTCTCCTATTTCTGGGGGCCTATCCCCGGGATGATTATGATTGCAGCAGTTCTCTCTGGCGTTCTGCGTCATTGGCCTGACCTCGGCGTCATACTTGTCCTGTTGGTGATGAATGCCGCTGTGGGCTTCCGCGAGGAATATCAGGCAGGTAATGCCATTGCGGCGCTCAAAGCGAAGCTGGCACTTCAGGCCAAGGTAAAGCGAGACGGCTCTTGGGCAACCATACCGGCGCGTGAGCTGGTACCGGGCGATGTCACCCGGCTGCATATAGGGGATATCGTCCCTGCTGATGCGCGGTTATTGAGCGGAGATCCGGTCGAAGTTGACCAGTCGGCTTTAACCGGGGAGTCTCTGCCCGTGGAACGCAAATCCGGTGAAGTTGTCTACTCGGGCTCTATTCTCAGGCAAGGAGAAATTGACGCACTTGTCTATGGCACCGGCCAGAATACTTACTATGGCAAAACCGCTGAACTCGTCGCAACAGCCCAGACACGCAGTCATTTCCAGCAGGCTGTAATGAGGATTGCTGACTACCTCATAGTAATTGCAGTAGTTTTGGCCATCCTGATATTCGGGGTAACCGTTTCTAGAGGCGAGGGGACGCTGGTCGTGCTTCAGTTCGCACTGATTTTGACCATTGCGGCTGTGCCCGTGGCCATGCCGGCAGTGTTATCTATAACCATGGCGCTGGGGGCCAGAGTTCTGGCGACGAAGCAGGCTATTGTTACAAGGCTCGCTTCTGTTGAGGAGTTAGCCGGGGTTGATGTGCTCTGCTCTGATAAGACAGGGACGCTGACCCAAAATAAATTGACTATGGGGGACCCTTTTACCCTTCCCAACGTCGAATCGGGGCAGTTGATTTTTAGCGCAGCGCTGGCTTCCCGAGCCGAGAATCAGGACCCCATCGACTTAGCTGTGCTCGGCGGAGTGAAGGATGGTCAGCAATTGAGTTCTTACGAGGTCGTTCATTTTCTGCCATTCGATCCGGTTCACAAGCGTACCGAAGCTACAGTAAAGGGGAAAGACGGGTATGTTTTTAAGGTGACTAAAGGTGCCCCCCAGGTGATTTTGGCTCTTGCCCCCAATGCGGCGCAGATTAAACCTCAAGTCGATAAAGCTGTAAATGAATTCGCATCACGTGGCTTTCGCTCTCTGGGGGTGGCCAGGGCCGAAGATCAAGGCCAATGGCAATTTCTGGGTGTAATCCCGCTCTATGACCCGATTCGTGAGGATTCCAAGGCCACTATTGATACTGCAAAAGAGATGGGCCTCAACGTAAAGATGGTAACCGGGGATCAGGTTGCCATCGCCAAGGAGATCGGACGCCAACTGGATCTGGGCAAAGACATTATTGATGCCACCCTCTTCGACGAAACCAAACCTCAGCAAGCTGGGCAATTGGCCGATGCCATTGAACGTGCTAACGGCTTTGCCCAGGTCTTCCCTGAGCATAAATATCACATCGTCGAGGTTCTCCAACAAAAAGGACACATTGTGGGCATGACCGGTGATGGTGTTAACGACGCACCGGCGTTGAAGAAGGCTGATGCAGGTATTGCAGTTTCCGGAGCTACTGACGCCGCTCGAGCGGCAGCCAGTATCGTGTTATTGCTTCCCGGCCTATCCGTGATAATCGATGCCATTAAAGAGGCCCGCAAGACCTTTCGGCGCATGACGAACTACGCTATCTATCGTGTTGCCGAGACAATCGCTTTGTTGGCATTTCTTACCATAGCCATATTGATATTCAATTTCCGACCTGTGACCGCAATTATGATAGTCCTGCTAGCCATACTCAACGATGGCGCTATCCTGTCCATTGCCTATGACAACGTCCGCTACGGTAACAAGCCGGAGGCATGGAACATGCGCACGGTACTGGGCGTGGCTACAGTAATCGGCGGCTTTGCCATGCTTCGCTCCTTCGGCATCTTCTATCTCGGCGATAGGGTCTTCCATCTAAGCCATGGCGTAACTCAGACGCTGGTATATTTGAACCTCTCCGTGGGAGGCCATCTCACACTTTTCGTGGCACGAACCAGATGGAACTTCTGGTCCATCCGACCTGCGCCGATTCTACTGATAGCGGTGATTGGTACGCAGATTGCAGCTACGTTCATCGCAGTATTCGGGCTATTCATGACGCCTTTGGGCTGGACTTATGCGGGAATAGTCTGGGGCTATTGTTTGGGTCTGTTCCTTATTCAAGATAGGGTAAAGCTACTGGCATACAGAATTTTCGAGAGACAACGCTCAGTCTCACCGGTAAAAGTATAAAAAAAACGATTGTGCGATATTGTTTGGGTAATAATTGTCAATATAATTAACAGACAGGAGGAAAATCATGCAAGAATCGGGCGACCAGACGAACCATTTCACTGCGAACCAGGATATCCCCGATGATCCAGATAGCATCAACTTGTTAGTGTCTAAGTTATCTGGATCTGACGGCTTTGAGCGCGAGAGAGCGCGCATGTCTTTGGTAGATATCGGGAGCCCTGCGGTGCCGCCCCTCATCGAAACGCTGCGAGCTCGCAAAAAGCAGGTTCGCTGGGAGGCAGCTAAGGCATTAGCCGCCATCGCCGATCCTGCGGCGGCGGGCGCTCTGGTGAAAGCTTTAGAAGACAGAGAGTTCGATGTGCGCTGGATAGCGGCTGAGGGATTGATTAATATAGGCCGTGAGGGGATAGTACCTTTGCTGCGCACGCTGATCGAGCGTTCAGATTCGCCATGGTTACGTCAGGGCGCCCATCACGTACTCCACGATCTTGCCGTAGGAGACCTTGAGGAGATGCTGAAGCCCGTAGTGGACTCGCTACAGGATGTCGAGTCAGCGATGGAGACTCCTATTGCAGCGAAAGCTATTTTAGACAGGCTGGTGTCATAACAGGCTGAGAATCGATGAGAATCTGTGCAGATTCTAGTGCTTGGAGATGTATGGAAGGAGGACAGCATGCCTATTCCGAGGAGCCAATTCGATAAAGCTATAGACAAACTGTCGGAAAAAGTTTTGAAATTTTTGGAATCACATCCTGCTGAAGCGTTTGCGATTGAGGAGCTGGCGGAAGAGGTGGGTGGAAGACAGCTAGAAGTCTGGTCTGTTCTGGAGGAGTTGAAGAAACAAAAGTTAGCGAAGGGAAAGTGTATAGAAGGAAAGAGCCACTATTGCATCGGTAAGGCGTGATATACCGATTACGCAGTACTCGTGATATACTGTCACATAACGGTAATCTGTGAGCTCTAATGTGGCCCTAAACTCGACAAAGCAATAACACAATAAGGAGAGTGAACACTTTGTACGAGAAAATCCTTCTTCCGCTGGATGGTTCGGACCTGGCTCAGCAAGCTATACCGTACGCTGAAAAATTAGCGGGAAGCCTTGGTTCGCAGATTAAACTGATATATGTTAGGGGTCCGCATGAAGACAAGTATAGTAACATGCACAAGTTGTATCTTCAGAAAATAGCTGAGGCTATGAAAAGCGGAGCAGAACAGTACACGGACAAACCGGGCAGGGATAAAATTATTGTTGAGTCGACAATACTGGCTGGTGACCCCGCACAGGAGATTGTAGATTACGCAGACAAAGAAAACATCGACTTAATTGTGATGTCAACCCATGGCCGGACAGGTATAACACGCTGGGCTCTGGGGAGCGTTGCCGATAGAGTGTTAAGAGCTACGAGAAAGCCGCTGGCACTTATCAGGGCCAAGAATATTCGACCTAATACACTCCCCAAGAATATAATTAACAAGATACTGGTAACCCTGGATGGTTCAGCCCAAAGTGAAGTAGTTATACCTTATGTAGAGGAACTTGCCTCCAGGATTAAAGCCGAGGTTGTCCTGCTGCATGTGTTAGAACCTAGCTACTATGTTTTTACTGTCGGAGGATTCAACTGGGATGCCTATTCAGAAAAGCAAAGAAAGTCCATGAAAGCCTTTTACACAGATTATCTTCAAGGTATAGCAGCCAAATTTCGGAAAATGGGGATAACCACAAAGTATCAAGTCATATTCGGCATTGTGGCTGAGGTGATAATCGACTTTTCAGACAAGGTCCATGCCGATTTTGTTGCTATGTCCACACATGGCAGGTCCGGTGTCAACCGTTGGGTGCTGGGAAGCGTGGCAGAAAGAGTTCTCCGGGCGGGTAATACTTCGCTCCTCCTGGTTAGAGAGTCGGGTGCCAGAACCGAGTAGGTTAGTGAAAATTCATTTATGGAAGACTGTATTAATATCTCTCATGAACATTATCCTGATCAAGTAAGGAGTTCGTGAGCAGGGGTAATAATGTCAGTTATTCGTACACCGGAAGAACGTTTTAACGACCTGCCCGACTTCGAATTCGCACCCCACTACATCGAGATTAACGGATTGCGTATTCATTACATCGACGAGGGTAAGGGGGGAATAGTCCTTTGCTTACATGGTGAACCCACCTGGTCGTTCTTGTATCGCAGGATAATTCCTATCTTGGCAACCAAACATCGGGTCATAGCGATGGACTTTGTTGGCTTCGGCCGGTCAGACAAGTTCACAGAGCGAGGCGAGTACTCCTTCCATATGCATAAAGATACGCTGGCAGGCTTTATCGATAAGTTGGCACTTAATAAGATAACTCTGGTGGTACATGACTGGGGCGGTCTGGTCGGTCTGGGACTGGTAGGCGAGACACCAGAGATATTTGCACGTTTAGTCATCATGAATACCGGACTGCCCACGGCTGAGGAATCTGCAGATAGGGACAGAGTCAATGCTTTTTTAGCGTGGCGACAGTTTGCTGAGAGGACACCGGACCTTCCCGTCGGACAGGTGATACGCATGGGTTGCGTGCATGGAGATAGAATGAAGCCGGAAGTAATTGCGTCCTATGAGGCACCTTTTCCTGACGCTTCCTACAAGGCCGGGGCAGCAGTGTGGCCGCTGCTTGTTCCAATTCTTCCTGACGACCCTGGTGCAGCAGAAATGCGCCAAGCGCGAGAGGTGCTCTCCAAATGGAACAAGCCAGCGCTAATCATGTTCTCTGACGGCGATCCCATTACCAGGGGTGGGGATAAATTCTTGCGTAAGCTAATACCCACAGCGAAGAACCAACCTGAGATCGTAATCAGAGATGCCGGGCACTTTCTTCAGGAAGAGAAGGGCCAAGAAGTCGCACAGCACATTTTGGACTTCGTCGATCAAACACAGATTTAGTACGCTGAATATTTTATGCCCGGTAGTACTTCGCTCGTGCACATAGTGGCTTCAGCGATAAAAATCCCGGAGGATCGAGCTATGCTGCGACATCACAGAATTGTCCACGTAGACCAATATAAAGAGTTGGCCGGGGCAGAATCGATAGAACGGATTAAGAGGAAAGCTAAGAAGATTCAGCACCTGCACATAGTAAATGTGAATTCTACCTACTATGGCGGTGGCGTAGCGCAAATACTCGCGCCTTTGACGCTATTAATGAACAGCCTGGGAATAAAGACGGGATGGCGCGTTATACACGGTCCGCCGGATTTCTTCAGTGTGACTAAAAAAATACATAATGCGCTGCAGGGTGGAGAAATCGATCTTAGCCGCAGGAAAATGGAACTCTATGAGCAGGTAGTTTTCGAGAACTCCATTCGCAATCAACTGGATCAGGATATGATTATAGTTCATGATCCCCAGCCTCTCCCGATAATAAACCATTACAGGAAGAAGGGGCCGTGGATCTGGCGTTGTCATGTCGATCTTACCAATCCCCACCGGGACCTCTGGAACTACCTAACTCCATTCATAGAGAAGTATGACGCAGTAATCCTCAGCATCAAAGACTATGCGCAGAAACTTAAAACGCCGCAGGTATTCTTCATGCCGGCCATCGATCCTTTCTCTATCACCAACCGCGATTTGACTCAGGAGGAAATAGACGAACGGTTGAGCTATTATCATATCCCCACCGATCTTCCTCTGGTAGTACAAATCTCCCGCTTTGACCGTTGGAAAGACCCTACAGGCGCTATCAAAGCCTTCAAGTTGGCCAGGAGGCAGGTGCAGTGTACGCTCGTTTTGTTGGGGAACGTGGCAACTGACGACCCCGAGGGAGCGGAGGTGTATCAGTCATTGTTAGATGAGCGAGGGGAACGTATTATTATCTTGAGCCGTCAGGATGGTGCCCTGGTCAATGCGCTGCAGCGTCGGGCGGCTGTTGTACTGCAGAAATCGATTCGCGAAGGCTTTGGCCTGACGGTTACTGAGGCTATGTGGAAGGGAGCCGCAGTGATAGGCGGCAATGTCGGTGGCATTCGCTATCAGATCAAGGACGGAGTCAACGGGTTCCTGGTCTCCGATGTCGAGGAGGCGGCGGAACGAATTGTGCGACTGATTAAAGATGCCGACTTACGGAAGCGACTGGGAGAAAGGGCCAGGGAGACCGTCAGGGAGAAATTTCTGCTGACCCGATATTTGGAACAGTACCTCGACCTTTTCAATTCCTTCGAGACAGTTTATCGTTTGAAGGGCTACTAGAGCCATCGTAAGTGAAGGCCTGACGCAGGAATCTGTCCTGAATATTACGATGTTCACCACGGAGAATGAAAATATATTATCGCATAATGAAGAGATAGTCCCGTTCGTGGTGGGCTTGTCGAACCATGAACGGGATAGATATGACACGTTCACCCTTCGACAGGCTCAGGGCGAACGGTAAAAGGCTATTTTCAAAGGAATTGATGAATAGATATTTTCTCTCAATTACGAAGCTACTTACCACCCAGCACCTCAGGTATATCCGTGTCTGTGGTAATTACACCTTCTATCAGTAAGTCGGCAACGTCGTCATCGGAAAGCCCTAAAATCTCCTTGTAGACGTATTCATTGTCTTCACCGAGGCAGGGCGCCGCTTTCGTGATTGAGCAGGGAGTCTTGGACAGCCTGTATGCCGGGGATTGATAAGCGTGGACTCCGATCTCCTTATGCTCCAAAAATCTGAAATGCTCCCTGTGTTTCAATTGGGGGTCATTAAAAAGGTCCTCGGCCTTCTGTACCACTCCTGAGGGGACCCCGGCCTCCTGGAGCATGGTCATAACCTGATTTGCTGTGTAGTTACGAGTCCATTCCCCTATGAACTCTTCCAG
This sequence comes from Dehalococcoidia bacterium, assembly GCA_014874385.1. Classification (GTDB taxonomy): domain Bacteria; phylum Chloroflexota; class Dehalococcoidia; order SZUA-161; family SZUA-161; genus JACWAE01. The sequence continues at coordinate 62,971 of JACWAE010000109.1, forward strand.
GTCATCCTCATTTCCCTTTCTGCCCAGCATGGTAGAAAACCTGGGGTCTTTGGTCCAATCGGGGTTACCGATTACGGAGCAGAAGTTTTGCCATTCCTCATCATTGGTGATGGCAATTGCGACCCAACAATCAGTCCCAGTGCAGGGAAAGATACCGTGAGGAGCGACATAGGGGTCACGGTTACCCATGCGGCAGGCTACCCGCCCATTTACAATGTAGTCCAGCATCGAGGGGGCTAAAAAGCTAACTCCAACTTCAACCTGTGATTGATCGAGGTACATTCCCTTTCCAGTCTTGCGTTTGTGAATCAGTGCAGCAATAAGTGCCGTGATTAGATAGTAGGGTGAAATGAAATCGCTGTAGTTGTTAAAAAGGGGCAGCGGGTCTCTGTCGGGCCACCCGTTAAGATGACTGTAGCCGGCATAGGAAACCCCTATAAAGCCGTAGCCTTTGACCTTGTTATAAGGTCCTTGTTGCCCCATCTGGGTTGTGCTGAAGTAAATGATTTCGGGTTTTATCTTCTTGCAGCTCTCGTAGTCCAGCCCCCATTTGGCCATGGCACCTACAGACATGCTATCGGTGACAATGTCAGCCCACTGAACCAATTTATTGGCAATCTCCTGGCCTCTGGGCATGTTCAGGTCCAGGCTTATTCCATATTTATTGACGTTGTATGCCGCTGTAAAAGCACTCCTGTTAATGCCTGTAATGCCATCCTTAAAGGGCCCGGCTGTTCTGGTGGTCTCCGGCCAGCGATGGCATTCGATGCGGACCACCGTGGCTCCATAGTAAGCAAGCTCCCTGGCGATCTGAGGCCCTGCTCCTACCCAGGAGAAATCAGCTACCTTCAGCCCTGCAAAAACCTGTCTGCTCATCTTTGCCCCCTTCCCCCGCTCTCTTGTTAAAGTCTAAATGATGCCGCCATTTTTGAGTATGCCTAGCTGCTCCTTCGAAAACCCCAATTCCTTTTCATAGATCTCTTCATTGTGCTCCCCTATGAGAGGGGCCCGCCGTTGCACCCGGTAAGGGGCCTCGTTCATCTTGATCGGATAGCCGGGGTATTTAATAGCTGCTCCCAGTTCGGGGTGCTCGACCTCCTGCCAGAATTCCCGGGCTGCAAACTGAGGGCTTTCCACTACATCCTTCACCGTTGTGAGCGGAGCGAGCAGTATACCCTTTTCCAGCGCGATACTGGAGAGCTCTGCCTTGGTCTTGGTCTTAATGAATCCTGCTATAGCGTCCGTAAGCCTGGTGAGCTCCTCCTGGCTTATCGTGGCTGCGTCTATGGTCTGCCAGGGATAGTCCTTCAGTTCGAGGGCCATAGCCTCCCGGTTAGCCATCTCCACCAGGGCGCGGGAAGAGCTTACCATGCCGGCTTGAGATGCCCCGGTGACCAGCAGAAAGACATGTCCATCCTTGCATGGGTAAATCACCTGGCTGAAGAGAGGGGAACCACCTGGCCTGGCGCCCGCGTAGAAGGGCCCCATCCCTCTGTAGCTATACTTGAGCATATCCCAGATTTCTGCAACGATCATCAGGGATAGCACCACCGCCTGCTGGCAGGAGACATCTACCTGCTGCCCCTCGCCGGTGAGCTCCCGGTAATAGTGAGCTACCATCGAGCCCGTGGCTCCGTGAAGTCCTCCCAGAAAGTAGAATTGAGGACAGCTAAGCCGGTTCGGCGGGCGGTCCATCTCACCGTAGATATACACCATCCCGCCCATAGCCACTCCCACTATATCGGTGGTCTTATAATGGGCATAGGGACCGGTCTGCCCGAAAGGTGTGATAGAGGTCACGATGATTCTGGGATTGATCTTCTCAAGCTCCGCATATCCCAGGCCGAGGCTTGCCATGTATCCCGGCTCGAAGGATTCCACCACGAAGTCTGCGGTTTTAACAAGCCTCTGGAAAATTTCTTTGCCGTCAGAAGTCTCGAGATTTAAGGTGATACTTCGTTTATGCAGGTTAGTGTAAAACCAGAAAAGGCTCTTCTCGGGGTGTGGAATGCCTTTATAGAACGGCCCTATGTTTCTCGCAGGATCTCCTCCGGGTGGCTCGATCTTGATGACATCGGCCCCCAGGTCACCAAGGAGCTTGCCGCAGAGTTGGCCCTTCTCGTCGGTTAAATCAAGAACCCGATACCCTGTTAGCAGGGAATTCTCCTGGCCCGCCACGGTTCCACCTCCACAACACTGGGGTGACTCAAATAGAGTAATAGAAAATAGGGCTATCCTATTACTTCTTTTTGACGCAAAGTGGCTATACTCGTTACATCGTGGCCGAGTTCGAGCAAAATCTCCTCAGTGTGCTGTCCGAATTGCGTGCTCCAGTTCCTGATTTGAGAAGGTGAGCTCAATAGCTTGAGCATAAAGCCCACTTGCTTAACACTGCCTAAAACGGGGTGGGGCATTTCCTGAATCATGCCGCGGGCGAGCAGTTGGGGGTCTGAAACAAGCTCTTCGATGGTGTAGACAGGGGAGACGCAGGTATCTTTCTGTCTCAAGATTTTTACCCACTCATCTCTGGTCTTGGTTAAGAAGGTCTGTTTGAAATATCGGAAAATCTCCTCCCGCTTCCCGCCCTCCGCATATTGATGCTCGATGAAATCCTCACGGCCCAGAAGCTGGCACAGGTTGGCATAAAACCCAGCTTCGATGGCGCCAATGCTGATGTACTTCCTGTCCTTTGTTTCATACACGTTGTACCAGGGCCACTGCCCACTGAGCCAGGTTTCGCCTCTCTGGCAGGCTATTCCCCAGGAGAGGTAAGGGTTTATCCATATAGACATCAGCCCCACTATCGTGTCTGTTATTGACACATCGATAAACTGCCCTTTGCCTGTCCTCTCTCTCGCCATCAATGCTGCCAGGATTGCTATTGTGGCGGACAAGCCGCCGCCAGCGAAATCTGCTATCGGTACACCTGGGATCACCGGCTCTCCACCGGCAATTCCTGTTATACCTAAAAGGCCTCCGATGGACTCGTAGTTGATATCATGCCCCACGAGATTGCGGTAGGGGCCGTCTTGCCCATAGCCTGTCAGTGAGGCGTAAACGATCGCCGGGTTTATCTTTTTTATAGTGGCGTAATCAATGCCCAGACGTTTCATAACCCCTGGCCTCGACCCGTCCACCACGACGTCGGCGGTTTTACACAGCTCATAAAAAATGTTGCGACCCTCCCCGGTCTTTAGATTAAGACCTATGGTCTTACAATTCCTGAAACCGGGGAAGTCAGGCGAGTTGGGGAACACCTGCGTAATCAGGCCGCCGCGACGTTCAGGATGGGGCTCGTGTATCTTAATAACTTCGGCGCCCAGGTCGCCAAGAAGGGTGGTGCAAAAGGGGCCAGGGCCTACCCAGGTCATATCCAGCACTTTAATTCCCTGCAATGCTGGAATTGTTCCCTCTCGGGCCTGCTTTTTTATCCTATTGGTCTTCGCAACGCTTTTTCTTGCCAAAGCTCCTTACTCCCATTTCTTCCCCTCTCTCCCAACTACCGAGCGAGGAAAGTCTGCCTGCGCCTGGCTACCAGATCGCCATTCTGGTTGAGGAAGGTGAGCTCCATGGTAATAAAGACCATCTTCCCCCCGTCTTTGCCTGTACGCTCCTTGGCGTCGGCGAACCTGGCGTACCAGGTCAGTGTATCGCCGGCGCGCACGGGGAGGAAGAAATCATATTCCACACCTCCATCGAGGATGCGGAGCAAGCCTGCCTCGATCAAGGTGCCAAACACTTTGCTCATCATCTCGACTGATTCATCACTGACTTTTTTGGCCCAGCCGAAAAAACCCGGCGGAGCTATTATCTCGCCATATTTGCTCTTTCTGGCATACTCCACATCGCTGTAGAGGGGGTTCGGGTCATCCACCGCTTCGGCATATCTCCTGATAGCGCCTCTTTCCACCTCATTGATGACTGGCCCTGTCGTGGTACCGAGCAACTGTTTGAGCTTGTCCATGACCTCTGAACCATCGGCCATTGCCAGTACCTCCTGTAAATCTGGAGTCAGTTGCCTATTTTGTTCCCGGCTACCAGCTTCTGGGCAGCCCCAGCCCCAGTGAACAGACGAGGTTTCTCATGACCTCTGAAGTGCCCCCACCCATATTCAGCCCCACGCATAGCTGATAGTCCTTCTCGAATTTACCCTGCAGCAGTGCCCATCTTGACTCTTTTACCTGTCCGTAGAGACCCATAATCTGGCAGCCCAAATAGCTGAGGCGCTGGTTCAGCTCAGTGGCCATGACTTTCGCTGCGGCTGCCATAGGGCCAGCCGCTACCAGGCCTAACCTGATTTGGCTCCAAACCACGGAGTAAGCAAAGGAGCGTCCTGCCTCAACCTCGATAGCAAGCTGGGCCAGTCGATGTCGAATGAAGGGATTGTGGGCTAAGCTCTTGCCGCCGATTACTGTCTCCTGGCAAAACTCCACCAGTTCCTCCATCTCTCGTTTGCAGAAAGAAAATACATTAATCATGGAGCGCTCAAAATTAGACGACATTTGGGAAGCTATCCAGCCCTGGTTTTCCTCGGCCACCCTGTTGCGTGCCGGAATCCTGACATTGTCGAAAAATACCTCGTTAAACATGTGTGAGCCTTCCATGCTGCGGATGGGACAGACCGTAATGCCAGGGGTTTTCATATCCAGCAGAAAGAAAGAGAGTCCGCGGCTTCTTTTCTGGCTGGGGTCTGTCCTGGCGAGCAGGTTGCACCAATCGGCGCGGTGTGCCCCTGTAGTCCATATCTTTTGTCCGTCCACAATATAGTCATCGCCCTGCCTTACAGCACGTGTGGAAAGAGATGCGAGGTCGGAACCGGAGCCCGGCTCGCTCCAGCACTGGCACCAGAATCGCTCCCCGCGTGCCATAGGTGGCAAATGTTGTCTTTTTTGCTCTTCGTTCCCGCTGACTAGAAGGGAAGGGGCCAGCACGCTCACGCCGAGGGGGTCGACGCCCGCTCCCCTGTGGTAACCTTGCACCTCACTGAAGATGAATTGCTCTATCAGAGGAGCATCTTCGCCGCCGTATTCCCTGGGCCAGGGACGGGAGAGCCAGCCTCTAGCGCCCAGCTTCCTGGCTGTTTGTTTATGGAATTCCCAGCATTCGTCGCTGCCGTAGATGGCTTCGAAGGATGTCCCCCATTCGGGTGGAGCATTCTTCATCTCTTCTCTGTAAAACTCGTCGAACTGTTTTCTTAATGCCTCTTCTTTCGGAGTGAATCGAAAGTCCATTTCTACTCCTGTAAGCTATTGGTCACAGCCCTACAATGACGCAGGAGACGACGTTATCCGCCGGGTGCCCGCCCATGTTATGGGTCAGCCCCAGTTTTGGATTCTTAACCTGACGAGGGCCTGCCTTTCCCCTGAGCTGTTGACACATCTCGTAGAGCATCCTGAGTCCGGTGGCTGCTACCGGATGCCCGAAGCACTTCAAGCCACCGCTGGGTTGAACCGGCAATGCTCCATCAAGATTGAAGAAGCCGGACTCAAGGTCATCCTTCACCTTCCCTCTGGGGCTGAATTGAAGGTCTTCCATGACGATAGCTTCATTAATGGAGAAACAGTCATGGACCTCGGCCATGCTGATTTCTTCCCGCGGGTTCTTTACGCCGGCCTCTTTATATGCTGCCAGCCCGGCGCGATATC
>JACWAE010000110.1 GCA_014874385.1 Dehalococcoidia bacterium
CCAATACCAGGTTCAATGTCTGTAGTCTCCCTTGCTCTTGCTGTGTCAATGTCAGTCCTCTCATGACTGACATTATCCCTTAACAGTTAGCTACTGACGTAATCGTATAACAACGACAGCCAAAGGTATATGATAAATAGTCTTTTTAGACACCCCCGAAGTACAATAAATTTCTACCTTAATGAATATCGCTTATTGAATTTTATGATAGTAGGTGGCATAGGATACATCATAAATATGGCTATCTATTATCCACTTACATTGGTATTTAGCAGTGAAGTTACTTTTCTTGGCAGTCACTTTTATTTACCGCCATTTTTGATATCAACTTATATCGCAACCACAGCTAATTATTTTATGAATAAAGCGTGGACATTTAAGGATAAGGAAAAGTATAGCCAGAGCTATCTTAGGTATCTTTCTTCGTGTTTAACAACTGTTATTGGCGACATAATATTACTTTATATCTTTGTTGATTTTGGACATTTGCGTTCTATATTGGCTGCTGCATTAGCCATATTAATAATGTTTATGAGTCGTTATATCATTGTAAAAAGGTGGGTTTGGCAAGACCCTCGAGATAACACAGAGAAGGAAGGAGGCAAAGAGCAGGACATTACAAGCAAGAAGCGACTATAAGGACTTCTTTTCAATTAACGTGTATCTATTTGATACTCAATTAGAAAGCTCCAAACCGCATTCACAATAAAACGAGGGCGCACATCGTGGTATTTTCAATAGGCTTTTACAAAGGCATAATCTGCACCGCCCGCCCTTATTCAAGAGTTGGCAAATGTCCACATGAGCGAGCGCAACTGGCGAACAGGCATAATCCAAGCTACTTCACATATCACGGTTGTGGAGGACTCTGAACGGCAATCCTGCGCATGACAGGCTAGTGATGCCGATGATTTTACAGCGGTTAGTACATTTGGTTGGTCAGGTGTGACTCTATCAGATTCGATAGAGCAATCTACTAAGAGGACTGATGAATTATGGCGAACGAACAGAGACCTCCTATTCCTGCTGATATTAAGCGGGAAGTCAGGCAGCGTTGCGCCTTCGGATGCGTAATTTGTGGACTACCTCTCTACGAGTATGAACACATGCTCGAATGGGCTGAAGTCCGCAGGCACGTTGCTGACGAAATAACGCTCCTTTGCGACCGTCATCACACCGAGAAGACTAAGGGGCTACTTCCCAAGGAAATGGTTGCCCAAGCAAACGACGAACCATATAATAGCCGTGTCGGCGTATCACAGAACTACCTGTTGCACTATGCTGGTACAAACGTCCACCTCACCCTCGGAGGCAGCGTTTTCAAGTACGAGAATCTACCAGAAGGAAGCGGTTTTGCTCCCCTTGTCGTTGACGGCTTGCCAATCGTGGCCTTCGACGTGCAGCAAGGCAAACTTTTTCTCAACTTCATAGCCTTCGATGAATTTAACAAGCCTATCATCCAAATCATCGAAAATGAGCTGGTTTATGATACCCGACAATGGGACATCGAATGGGTGGGTCAAACCTTAACAATAAAGGAAGGTAAAAGTGAAATCCTTCTGCAACTCGTTTTTCAGCCCCCCACAGATATCACCATTTCTAAAGGCAGAATTCTTCGAAACGGCATAGAGTTGCTAATAGGTAGCAAATATATCTTCAACACTAACCAGGCTAACTTTTTTGGCTCCATTACGACCGTAAATTTCCCAGTCGGTTTCTCAATCGGATATCCAATGCCAAACTGTGGAGCGGCAATCGTAATCGCCGGTATATCGCGCTATCAATTCGACAGGACCAAAGCAATGAAGTTCCTTGAACAATGCCTTTCGGAAAAGCTCCCAGACAGTGGCACGGCGTGATTGTCAAATTCTCTAAGGGATAGAAACCATACCCCGCACCAAGTACGCATGGAAAGGCATACATCCCGATGTTCGTTCAGTGGTAGGTAAAGCTAGCGGTATCACGCCCTGAATCTCCACGCTCTCGGTGCTGGCGTAGACCTTGATGTCCAGTGCATCCAGGGCCAGCCGTTTTATCTCCGGCGTGGCCTGCTTTAGGTTCTCAAGCACGCTCTCATAGAGTTGGCCCAGCTTGATTTTGGCCTCTGCCAGGCTGGTGATATTGTCCCTGGTCTTCACGAGGTCAGTCAGTTTGGCTTCATCTTCACGGCGCAGGCGCTTGAGGTTATTGAGGCGGTCTAGGACTTCGTCGTTTCCGAACTCTCTCAATTCCAGGGCTTGAAGCAAATTAGCCCTGCGTTGCTCGTAGTTCCGCAAGTTCTTTTCTAATGCCTTAATCTCAGCCTCCATTGCCTCCACGCTCCTTGCATCGCTTGTTTCGGCGAGTTGAGTCAGTACCAATTCAGGGTTCGACAGCACCGCTTCCGTTTTACTCCAAACCATCTCTTCGAGGTCTGCGGCTCTTATGTACCGGGACTGGCACTTCTTGCCTGAGTTCTCGTAAGGTCTGGCATTGCTGCACTGGTAGTAGCGATACTTCTTATTGAGAACGTGACCAACAAGGGGCTTACCGCAAATCGCACAGAAGGCATGGTTTCTCAGCAGGTACTCATGCTTTGGCTGACCTGTTCTCACCTTTGGCTTATCAAGCTGGGCATTAGCAGCGTGAAATATGTCCTCGGTTACTATAGCAGGTGTCACGTTCGGCAGTAAGGTGCCCTTAAAGTAGGTCTTACCGAAATACCCCGAATTGCGGATAATTCGCCTGATGGTAAGGCTGTGCCATAGTTTACGCTTGCTTTCATTCTCTTTGCTGCCTTTGGTGCGTACCCCGCTCTGGTTCAGCCTGCGAGCTATTGATACCAGGCTTTCGCCGACGGCTACGCGATTAAAAATCTCTCGCACTATGATGGCTTCAACCTCGTTTACCTGTCTCCTCTTTGTCTCTTTATTCCATTCATAGCCATACATCCCGACGCCTGTCCCCTGTGGCAGTTCGCCATGCGTCACCTTTGCACGTTTGCCTCGCATGGTGCGCTCGCGTATTTTCTCAGCTTCCAGCTTTGAGGCAAAGCCGCGAATATAGCTTATCAGCTTGCCAAGCTCAGAGCTATCTACTGTCTCGGTGACAGCTTCAAGGGTAACGTGGTGCCTTTCGAGTTCCTGGGTCAGGATAACACCATGAGTAGGGTCGCGGCTCAAGCGGTCAAGGCAGTAAACCACGATTACGTCTATTTGCTCATTCCTCACCAGCTCCCTCAGTTCTTCCAGCTTCGGTCGCTCTAAGGTCAGCCCAGAATATGCCTCGTTGAAGCTGTGGGCCGCTTGGTAGCCCCTGTCCTGGCAGTAGTTAAGGCACGCTTCTAGCTGCGTCTCCAAACTGGTACCTTCACGTTCCTGGTTATCCGTGCTCACGCGACCATAGACCGCTGCGGTTTTCATTTCTTACCCCCTTGATTAAAGTGACCTGTATACCTCCCGGCGATGCCCTATGCGCACAACGGTAACAAGTTGGTGATTATCATCGATAGCATAGATTATCCTGTAATCACCTTGCCGCATTCGCCACAAACCTGTAGTTTTCACCTTTTCAATACCTCGGGGTCTTGGTGTCTGTGCTAGTTCTTTGATAGCTTCAACCACTGCCTGAAAATCAGTCTTAGGCAATCTATCTAATGCGCGTTGCGCCCGGCGCCTTAGCTCAATCCTATACATTACTCAGCCTATTTAGATTCACCTTGCCGCGATTCGAGGTAGGCCTGTAAAGACATCGTGCCCTCGGTATCCGCTAAGGACGCTAGTCCTTCAGAGGCGTCAATCTCATCCTCCAACTTGGCAATTATTGCTTCAGTTAGCCAATCCTTCATTGTCTTCCCCTTCAAAGCTGCAAAAGCTTTAACTCTGTTGCGAAGTTCAGGGTCAATATCCAGGAAATATCTTGTCTTCTTTATCGTATCTGGCATGACTAACCCCCTAATAACCTATTAACCCTATGTTTATTATTATCATAAGGCACTAAGCTAACTATGTCAATACTCCAATATCCTTTGCCTTGTTTCTTAGGCTTAGCCCCAACTACCTGCCGGGGGCTTAAACCCTGAGATTTAAGCACCTTGTAAATGTAGGCCCGGCTGCAATTCAATCTCTTAGCGGCCAAGAAAAGGTCCGCGCAGTCTCGTAAAGTGTCACAAATATCTTTGACATTAAGATTCAGCGGCCCCCGATTCTGCCCCCTGGATTGCGGACACCTGAGAAGTTTTGTTGCATAAAGTGGCAGTTTGGGGATTTACCACGAACGCCGTCTCGTTCTTGCTGTTCATCACTTGCGGCTCGCTTATGCAACAATCTAGTACAATTCGTCGCGCTGATAGCGTCACGCCCCATCCTCAGCGCTTTGATAAGTTGGCCGGAGCAGGTGAGCAAATCCCCCTCCGGTCTGTCTTTTTTAAGTAAACGGTATCCAAACCACATGTAAAATCAGTACCCTTAATGCTCCTTCTGTACCTCCCGCTTGCACTCACTAAGCAGCCTCTGCCATAGCTTCATCCAGGCCCGCTTTTGAGCTGGTGAAGCTGGCCCAGGCTGAATGTCTACGGCGATTTTAATCTTACGGGTTGGCTTGGTTGTTGCTTGCTTCGCCATGGTCTTTTCTTTTGAGCGGACGTATGGTCAATTCGCCATCCGCAATCATCTCAAGTCTATCCCCTGCTCTTAATCCGTAGTATTCTGCCCACCCCTTCGGGACGGTAACTACAAGCCCGCCCCTGCCCATCCTTATCAGACTTCTGCGTAATAGTGTTGGCATTGAACCAATTCCTTTGGCCTGTACCAGCCCTGACGGTCAGGGCCTTTGACGCCGGGAAGATGGCCCAATACAATATTGAGGCGCACATCTCTGCTCATGAGGCCCATTTTGCAGCATAGCTGGGGGGAACTCTAGTGGTAAAATTCAGGGGAGAAAAAAACGCAGGTCAGGGCCGGGGCTGCATCAGCTCTTCCAGCCGCTTCACCCCTCGCAGGGCATTCCGGCGATCGAACCATTTGTCTTCTCGCTCCAGCTCATGCAGGGCCCGGTCAACTGGGACAGAGTCCCGCTTCATTCTCTCCCACACCGGCAGGTAGGTGACGGGAAAGGTGAAAGGCCGTTTGGCAGGGGGTTTCAACCGCAGACCCTGGTACTCTTCCAGCGTGGGGTATCTTCCCGTCAATTCTTTGAACTGTTCCTGAGCAACCCGCTGTCTCCATGTCTGCTGCACTGGCGCGATATAGTCCTTCCAGATAGACTGCCAATCATCCGGGGTGGTAAATGCGTCAATGCCCTGGACGGTGATGGTGAGCGTGTGCACCGTCACGCCGCCGGGCGTACGCTGTGGTATAAACTCTACAGATGCCAGCAGCACCGGGACATCCAGCTTCTTAGGCGGCGGGTCAGGCACCCTGGACCCCAGGTCGCCGGCATCGTGGGAGAACAGGAAGCGGCGCACCCGCCAGAACAGGCCGGGGGGCAGGCCATACCTGTTCAGGAGCACGGCGACAAAGCGGTGCAGGGGCAGGTCATCCTGATACCCGGGTGGGCGGCCCCAGAGAAACTCTGGCTCTCGTTCCAGCCATTCAGGAGCCAGGCTCGGCCTGAGCACCGCGTCTTTGCCCGCAAGATAGGCGCGCAGGAAACAGGGTATGAAGCGCGGCAGCTCGGGACCAGTGTAGGCCGTGTTTCGCGCCCTGGCAGCGTGAATGGCCTCCCACGCATTGCTGAGAAGCCCCACGTCCAGGGGCGCCTGCTCCAGCCACCACCAGTAGGTCTTGGGGATGCGCCCTGGCGGAACTGGCTCTATCCCCGCCGGGGGCAGGTCCAGGACCCGCCGAACAACGGCCGCGTCCTCGATGAAGTAGACGTTGTGAGGAAGCAGCCTTGCCCGAAGCGCGGCTTCGTAGCTGCTGTACCTGGCCGCGAAAGCACGCTTCCTTCCCCGTGTTTCAGGTGAAACGGGCGGAGCCAGCAAGCCGGTCACATGATAGCGATACAAGCCCTTAACCTTCACCTGCTCGATCTCGGCTTTTGCTGCCAGCTTCCTTTTCAGTGGCAGTCTCAGGAGACGCTTAAGCTCACGCTCCCCCAGGTAGCTATACTCCAGCCGCAAATAATCATGCAACTGTTGGTGTCGATCGCTTGACATGGCCTGCCTCCAGTTACGTTTACTCTATAATACACCCGCAATCAATCTGCCGGCGAAGGCAACAACAATCCCGTCCCGGAGAGGGCAAGATGTGGAGAAGCCAGGGTAGATAGCTGATTAACCCAAAAAGATCATGCAGTGAGGGCATGAAGAAAGTCACTTGCGGCTGTTCAAATCTCCGGCTGCAATACTCAAAGAATCCCTCAGATGAATGTTCATTTGTTCATCAAAACGTTCAAAACTTTTCTGATTTCGACGTGAATCAGAAATCAGAAAAGAGATACGCGCCACCCGGGCTTTGGAGTCTGGCCTTCCCCGCTGCTTCTCGCGTGTTCCCCAGCGTACAGAGGGATTAGGCCGCTGTGAGCCACCTCTATAGACTTATAATGATACGGGTAAACAAGATAGACAAGACACGGGAAATCGTATGTCAACAGGGCGAAAGCCATCAAATTTCGCCTATGGTAAACTACTACGGTAAGCTAAATGGTAAACGCTAGGGTAATCCATAGGGTAAGTTGATATGGCAAAGGCTAGGCACAAACCACCAGCCCGAATAAGGTATGAGCAGAGCCACCCTACTGTGTCCTGTAGGCTTGACAGAGAAAGCTTCACCTCAACTACTGTCCGATCAACTTATGGAGCAAATGACCATCCTGAACTGCTTTGAGCCCTGTTTCAGTTAACTGTAGCTCAAGCCTCGCCACGCTATAGGGATTTGCAAATCGGTTCATGCCGTGGAGTATAATCAAGGCGTATCCTCTGCTAGCAAGGCAAGGGCCGTGACGTGCAGAAAAAGAAGGCACTAAACATAGACTTGGATGGACTGTGCTCGGCGATGGAGGATAGCTCCTCCGAACATGATTACTATCTTGACCTGAACACAGGCGAAATATTGTTTGTTTCAGACTACATGGATGACGAGGAAAGTAAGAGGCTGAGGGGTAGAATTGACGAAGAGCCTGAGCAGTATGAACGAATACCGAGTGTCGAATCCTACGAGGGCTATGAGGATATGGAGAATTTCACTGCCACTGTTGAAGACGAGCACCTCGCTCAGCTACTTGAAAGGGCAATAAATGGCAAGGGTGTCTTTCGCCGCTTCAAGGACGTTTTGCTTCGCTATCCTGAAGAGAGGGAAAAGTGGTTTCGTTTTAAGGGCGAGAGAATGCGGCAAAGAGCACTTGAATGGCTGGACGATATAGACACAGGTCCTATTGAAGACTGAATTGAACAAACACGATGAACTGTGACCTAGAGGTAACAAAACGAGCGATTGTTACTCGACCAACCGCTCTATCGTGTCCCTGTTTGCTGATGCCGGACAAGCCAGCACTATTAGCGATTAAGCGATGACGCCTCAGGGGCATCGGGCGCAGGCA
>JACWAE010000111.1 GCA_014874385.1 Dehalococcoidia bacterium
GAGGATGTACTGCAGACAATCGAGATTGCCTGGGAGCGGGGTTGGAAAAATATTAAGCTCTACTTCATGATCGGGCTGCCTACCGAGACCTCCGCCGACATCCTGGGCATTGTTGAACTTGTGCACAAGATAAGGGATATCGGGAATAGTGGCATGAATATCAGGGTAAATGCCTCGACCTTTGTCCCCAAGCCTCACACTCCATTCCAGTGGGTGGCACAAGCATCCGGCGAGGATTTGGCCGCCAGGCAGCAGATACTCAAATCAGGGCTGAAGAAAAGGGGTGCCCACCTCTCCTGGCAGGACCCTCAGGTGAGCTTGCTGGAGGGAGTGCTGTCGCGAGGTGACCGTCGCCTGGCCAAGGTAATCCACCGTGCCTGGCAACTGGGGTGTAAATTCGATGCCTGGAGCGAGCATTACAGCTTTGAGAAGTGGCAGAAGGCTTTCAGCGAGTGCAGTCTCGATCCCTATTTCTATGCCTGCAGAGAGCGTCCTCTGGATGAGATGTTGCCCTGGTCCCATATAGACACAGGGATTGAACTCAATTTCCTCAAAAGGGAATTCGAGCGTGCCAGGCTGGAGAAGGTAACACCGAGCTGCCGCGGGGGGGTATGCGCTGTCTGCGGGCTCCATCTGAAGCAGGCTGTCTGCCAGAGAAAGTACCAGGAACTGACTGCATCTTCCAAGACTCGTGGGGCCCGGAAACCTAAGCCCGGAAGTTGCTGAATTTGCAGGATGGCAATGGACATTATGGTCGTGTGGACAAAGGGAGTCGTAGAGCCTCTTGACGTAGCAGCCGCTGCACTTTAATGGAGAATACTCCGGTTATCTGCCTCAAGCCAAGTACAAAAGCCTGCACAGCTTCATAGCCCATGTTGAGAAAGGCTCCACTCGGGGCATGAAAATCTTACTGATAAAAAGGGCTGTGAGTATGCCTATCACAGCACCACCAGCAACGTCCACAAAGAAGTGGACGCCGGCATAGAATCGGGCGACTGCCCAGAGGGTGGCCAGTGCATATAGTATAGCGCCGGCCCTGCGATTGCCGAGCCAGACCCCCGTGGCAGCAGCGAAAGCTATAGTGGCTCCGTTGCTGGGGAAGGTCGGGTCGTGAGGAAAATAGAAAATAGTCTCCGCGGCACGTCTCGCGCTCTCTCGTATAACGGAGTCATTGACCAGGAAGGGACGCGGCCAGGGATTCACAAAGTTATTCATTAGTTTCACAACTAGTGCGGATATTCCAATGGCGACGGCAGCGTTCATTACAGTTCTCTGGATGTGCTCCCTCTTGGCGCGGTCCGAGTAGCCGAGCCATAGGGCGAGCATGATTAAGCATATAACTAAAGGAATGAAGAAGTCATTGACCAGGAGACGCATCACATGATCGAGAGCCGGGGACTTACCCACGAACCCCGTTACAGTCAGTGTCCATCCTGCGAGCGGTGGCATTAAACCTTATCCTTTCTTTCTTTCCTCAGGCTGCTCATGATGCCGCCGAAGACTGTTGTTTTCTTCAGCGTCTCCATCCCCATGTCGTATTGCTTACCTTCCCTGGGGCTGCCTCCTTTGGAGTTGACTTTGGCCTGCATTATGGACGAGAGGATTGCCGTGAATACGTACGACGCAATAATAGAGCCTAGGAACAAGCCAAGCTGTTGGGAGCCCTCTACGCTGGTATGAATGTTACGGTCTGTGCTGGTGAAAAACCAGCCGAACGCGCCGATAATCGCCAGGATGCCGAAGATATACTGGACCACCGGGTGCCTGAAGAAACACAGACCATCCAGCTTGGCATGAATTGCCGCTATTTGGTACACCCCTAAGGATGATATGAACACCAGTATGAAGTAATCCAAAGTCATATTGCTAGTCACCTCCTTTGGCTTCTATCCTCCATGTCCAGAATACGTTGGAAGAAAAGTTCCATAACATGGCGACAGCTATTGCGATTACCTGGGAAACGATGTAGTTGATTCCTGCAACCTTCAAAGCGAGTACGTACACAGCTAGATTTATGCCCCAGCCGACAAGGCTTACCAGATTGAACTTGAGAGCGCGTATCAAAAAAGATCTTGGGCCTGGGGTTCTGCGGTCGCTGAAGGTCCAAAATTCGTTGAACGCGAAGTTAGTCAGTATGGATATCTCATAACTCGGTATTTGAGCTACGATCTTGTTTACGCCGGCGACCTCCACGAAGAGTGCCAGAAATCCCAGATTAACGCCTGACCCGCTGGCCCCTACCACGCAGAACTTTAGAAATCGCTTGATCCCGCCTTCGTCCCATGCCAGGCGGTAAAGGTGTTTAAGGTAGTTTATTTGCTCCTTTGCTGTTAAGTTGCTCTTACCCCTTTCCCTCTCTTTGAAAATATAGGGGACTTCTACGACATGGGTGGCATTTCCCCTGACCAGCACCTCGAGGAGGATTTTATAGCCGGTGGGGCTGAGCACTACGCCGTCTATAACCTTCTTCTTAAATAAGAAAAATCCTGAGAGGGGGTCTTTTATTTTTCTGGCAGAGGACAAAAGTAAGTTTGCTGGTAGTTTCGCTCCCTTGGAGATGATTTTTCTTTTAAGCGTCCAGCCTTCGATGCCGCCACCCGGGACATAACGGCTGGCGATTGCCACATCTGCTCCATCCCTCACTGCCTTCAGTAGAGCGGGTATAAACTCCGGAGGATGCTGTAAATCGGCATCTATGACTCCCAGGACTTCTCCTCTTGCCTGATTGAATCCGGCGACCACCGCTGAAGCCAGTCCTCGCTCGATTGTGCGTACGATCACAGAAATAGGATATTTGGAGGAGAGGCTTTTGGCTAGCTCGGAAGTCCCATCCGGACTGTTGTCGTCAACCACAATAAGCTCATAGCTATAAGCAGATAGCGATTTGTGAATCTGCTCCATCAGCGGTATGATGTTTTCCCTCTCGTTGTAAGTGGGCACGATCAGAGAGAGTTCAGGATTCGATGTACTTAGCGATTTCATCCCTGTAGTCCTGAGGCAGATATCTGGTATTGAAGGAGCACCCGGGGCTAATCGTAAATACCGTTGACAAGTCTATCGTGCCCTCGGTCTGGTTTTTGCGCTGCTGGCAGGTCTAGTATAGACGGGAGTACACCAGTGAAGGTATTTTTTGTTCCTGCCGAACTCTACGTCGAAATAAAGCTTTTGCAGTCGTTTGGTTAGCTTCCCAATCTTGCCGTCAGCCACCTTGCGGTGGTCGATCTCAACCACAGGGGTTATATGGGCTGCGGTGCCTGTGAGAAAGCATTCCTCTGCCGTATATAGCTCGCTGCGGTCTACATGCCGCTCTATGGTTTCGATACCCAACTCGTCCTTCGCCAGTTTCATGACAGTGTCTCTGGTTATCCCGATGAGAATCCTATCGTAAGTGGCAGGGGTCACCAGCCTACCGTCTATGACCAAAAAGATATTCTCACCGCTGCCCTCGGACACATAGCCATCCGAAGTGAGCATGATGCCTTCATGGAAGCCATTTTCTATAGCTTCTGTCTTGGCGAGTGCGTTATTGACATAAATACCAGTAATCTTGCCTCTGGGCGGTATCATATTATCGTCAGGCCTTATCCACGAAGATACGCAGCACTTTATGCCATTCCTGGCGTCCAGATAAGGGCCGAAGGTGGTGACCAGTATAAGCAGGTCATCTTCGAGGCCGTGCAATCTCACTCCCAGTGCCTCAGAGCTCTTGTAGGCTAGTGGACGTATGTAGACATCCTCTTTGTAACCGGACTTCTGTAGGAGCTCTGCAGTGAGGCGGCAGAGTTTATCCACGGAGTGGGGGAGGCTGATCTTGAGCAACTTGCAGCTATTCAGCAAGCGCTGGTAGTGTTCCTGGCAGCGGAAGATATATAGCTGCTCTTCCTCGGTATTCCAATTCCCCCGGATGCCCTCGAAGCAGGCTGTTCCATAGTGTAAGGCGTGAGTCAAGATTCCTATTTTAGCTTCCTCTAGAGGGACGAATTTATTCTTTAGAAAGGCATAGGACGGCATTGGCTTACTCCTTCTATAACTGAGGGTAAGTATAACTAGCTCCAACGATAAAGGCAAGTCTGGAATCGTACTCTCCTTGAATTGAGGAGTCTTTGGTGCTAGCATTAACAGAAGTCCCTATTAAGCTAATGACAATTTGTGAGCAGTGCTGAATTGTATGATGCAATAGTAGTGGGTGCTGGCCCTATCGGCAGTTATACCGCCTATAGGCTTGCCGGGCTCGGGTACAAGGTGCTCGTTTTCGAACGGCGGCCAAAGGTTGGCGACGCTGCTTGTTGTACAGGCATTATAGGCAAAGAGTGCTTCACCCATTTTCCTATCGTCAATAACGGTGTTTTGACTCAATATAGTTCCGCTAAATTCTTTTCCCCCTCAGGCAAGTGCCTCAGGTTGAGCAAGGACTCAGTCCAGGCCTGTGTGGTAGACAGGCCTGCTTTTGACCGTGCGCTGGCTCAGAAAGCTCAAGAGGAGGGGGCAGAATACCTTTTTTCAGCGAGGGTGGAGGATATTAGTTTCAGGGATAATTGTGTTAAAGCAACTGTGGAGTGTAAGGGTGAGAATAGGGATTTCGAAGGGCGGATGGCAGTTATCAGCAGCGGCTTTGGGGCTTCATTGCCCCAAAGGCTTGGATTGGGGAAAATCTCTGATTTTGTTCTGGGAGCTCAGGCTGAAGTGAAGGTGGGAGACCTGAAGGAGGTGGAGGTGTATTTTGGGCAGGAGATAGCGCCCGGGTTCTTCGGTTGGCTTGTTCCTACCTCTGGCGGCAAAGCATTGGCGGGCCTTCTTTCCAGGCGTAGCCCTGGTTCCTATTTGAAGAATCTCATCGCCAGCCTTCTTGCTCAGGGGAAGATAACCTCCAATGAAACCAAGATCATCTATGGAGGGATTCCACTGAGCCCTCTGCCCAAAACATATAGGGAGAGGGTAGTCGTGGTTGGAGATGCGGCCGGGCAGGTCAAACCCACAACAGGGGGCGGGATATATTACGGACTGCTGTGTGCTGATATAGCTGCTGAGGTTATACACGATGCTCTAAGAACAGACGACTTTTCGGCGAAGCGATTGGCCCGCTATGAAAAGGGCTGGAAAGCGAAGCTTTCCAGAGAGCTTGAGATAGGCTACTGGGCCCGAAAAACGTATGAGAGGCTGGGTGACAGGCAAATTGAGAATATATTTGACATTATTCAGGCAAACAATATACATGAATCTATACTTCAGTATCCGGATTTCTCTTTCGACTGGCATGGTGACTCGATCTTGAGGGCGTTGAAGAATGAGCCTCTAGCCAAAATATTCGGTCGTTGACATAATCTCAACGCCTCTTTACTCATAATTTTTAAATGTCTATCTCAGAACGTTCGGTGGCGTGTCGGAAGACATTTGACAGTGTTTCGACAGCCCGTTAAAATGTTGCCAATGGGGCGAAAGCCCCTTTTGTGCTATTGTATGCATTTGAGCGAGGTGAGGGGTAAGCAATGTATCAAAAGACAGTCTCGGACAATGGACTGAGGATAGTCACCAGCGAAATGCCTCATACATGTTCGGTGTGCATCAGCATCTTTATCGGTGCCGGATCAAGGTATGAGCTCCCCGAGCAGGCTGGATTGTCACATTTTGTGGAGCATCTCTGTTTCAAGGGCACTGAGAAACGGCCTACATCCAAGGAAATCTCAGAGACTATAGATGGTGTTGGGGGTGTCCTTAACGGAGGAACCGATAAGGAGTTGACGGTTTATTGGGTCAAGGTAGCGCGGCCCCATTACCACGTGGCTTTGGACTTGCTGGTTGACATGCTTCGCCATTCCAAATTTGATCCGGTGGAGATAGATAACGAACGCAAAGTCATCATCGAAGAGTTGAATATGAGCATGGATTCCCCCCAAAGCCGGGTGGATACTCTTATAGACGAGGTGGTGTGGCCCAACCAGGCCTTAGGGCGTGATGTCGCTGGAACAAAAGACACGGTTAGTGCGATTAATCGCCAGATGATTCTTGGCCATATGTCTCGACTTTACCTTCCGGGTAATTCTGTAATAAGCGTTGCCGGCGACATCAGCCATGATGAGGTGGTAGGCTCTATCGTCAAAGCTTTTGGAGACTGGCCGATGGGGGTAGCCGGTGATTGGTTCCCTGCTGAAGACAGCCAGGATGCCCCTCGACTTAGGGTTGAGCCAAGAAAGACAGAGCAGGTCAACCTCTGCCTGGCAGTTCGCGGCTTATCCAGCCAGCACCCGGACCGTTTTATCTTCGACCTGTTGAACGTGGTTCTGGGGGAGGGGATGAGCAGCCGTCTTTTCCTGGAGCTCCGTGAGCGAAAGGGGCTTGCTTATGATATTCACAGCCACGTTAGCTATTTCCGTGATTCGGGTTCACTTGCTATATACGCCGGCGTTGATCCTAAGAAAATAGAGTTAACCGTAGAGGCTATCCTGCAGGAGCTTATCAGACTGAGAGATGACCTGATTCCAGAGGTCGAGATTATCAAGGCCAAGGAGATGGGTAAGGGACGTCTGATGCTGCGTATGGAGGACACTCGTAGCGTATCGGGCTGGATGGGGGGACAGGAGTTACTTACGGGTCGTATCCTGACTGTGGATGAGGTGGTGTCGATAGTGGATGCTATTACCTCCAGCGACATTCAGCGTGTGGCGCGTGAGTTATTCCTTAACAGCAGCAAGCTTAACCTGGCTCTAGTTGGGCCTATTCGCAGCAAGGGGCGTCTGGGGAGACTGCTCAAGCTTTAGTTTTTATCTGTCTTCTACATTTGAGAAAAAAGGGAGTGGCTGCGACTCATGCCGCAGCCACTCTTACATTAAACGGGCGTCTTAAGCGTTTTCAGCTTATTTTAGTACATCCCTTCCATGCCACCCATTCCACCACCTGCTGGCATCGGCGGCATCTTCTCTTTCTCTGGGATGTCGGTGACCAGGGTCTCAGTGGTCAGGACCATGGCGGCAATGCTAGCGGCGTTCTGCAGTCCGGCGCGGGTCACTTTGGCCGGGTCGATGATGCCGCGCTCTACCATGTTTCCATACTCGTCCTTATCTGCATCGTAGCCGATACCCTTCTTTGCCTTCTTTACGAAATCTACAGCCACTGAACCTTCCTTGCCGGCGTTTATGGCGATTTGACGCAGTGGCTCTTCCAGAGCCCGTTTCACGATAGCCACACCTGTTGCCTCATCGCCCTCCGCCTTTAGCTTATCTAGGATAGGTATGGCGTTTATCAGGGCAACTCCGCCGCCAGGAACAATGCCTTCCTCTACAGCGGCGCGGGTAGCGGAAAGGGCATCTTCGACTCGGTGTTTCTTTTCCTTGAGTTCGACCTCGGTAGCAGCGCCGACCTTGATTACCGCGACGCCTCCAGCCAGTCGGGCGAGCCTTTCCTGCAGTTTCTCGCGGTCGAAGTCGGAGGTGGTCTCATCGATCTGAGCCTTAATCTGCTTGATCCGTCCCTTGATATCTTCATCTGAGCCTTTGCCTTCGACAATGGTCGTGTCATCTTTATTCGATACAATCTTGCGTGCCCGGCCCAGGTCTGCGATAGTGGCTGAATCCAGCTTCCGGCCTACTTCCTCGCTGATTACCTGACCGCCGGTGAGGATGGCGATGTCTTCCAGCATAGCCTTTCGCCTGTCGCCAAACCCCGGGGCTTTGACCGCGAGGCAGTTCAACGTCCCCCTCAATTTGTTGACAACCAGCGTGGCCAGGGCCTCTCCTTCGACATCCTCTGCAATGATCACGAGATTCTTTGAGACCTGAAGCAACTTCTCCAGAAGAGGCAGGATGTCGGAAATTGCCGAGATTTTCTTATCGGTGATTAATATGTAGGGGTCCTCAAGTGCAGCTTCCATGCGCTCGGCGTTGGTAATGAAGTAAGCGCTGATATAGCCGCGGTCAAATTGCATGCCCTCTACGAACTCGGTTTCAAACTTTATACCCTTGGATTCCTCTACGGTGATTACGCCATCCTTGCCCACCTTCTCCATGACATCGGCAATAAGCTGACCGATTTCGTTTTCATGAGCAGATAGGGCGGCTACCTGGGATATCTGTTCCTTGCCTTTTATCGGGGTTGCCAGCTTCTTGAGCTCGTCTACCAGAGCTGCCACAGCTTTCTCAATACCCCTCTTAAGGGCCATGGGGTTCGCTCCTGCGGCTACGTTCTTCATGCCCTCATGGAGCATGGCCTGTGCCAGCACCACAGCGGTGGTGGTGCCGTCTCCGGCGATATCATTGGTCTTGGTAGCTGCTTCCTTTATCAACTGCGCGCCGATGTTTTCGAACGGGTCCTGCAGCTCGATCTCCTTGGCAATGGTCACCCCGTCACTGCAAACATTCGGCGGGCCCCATTTCTTGTCGAGAACTACGTTGCGGCCTTTGGGTCCCAGGGTTATCTTGACAGCCTGAGCAAGGGCATCAATGCCCTTTTTTAGCGAACGCCTGGCATCTTCGTCATATATTATCTGTTTTGCCATTTATCTTTCTCCTCTCTCGATTTGGACAGTATTGTCTCCCCTATTTATTTGCTCGTCTTAGCAAGAAGGTCACCTTCACGCAGGATGAGATATTCCTCACCTTCGTATTTCCACTCTGTGCCCGCATATTTGGCATAGATCACCCGGTCTCCCTTTTTTACTTCCATCTCGATCCGCTTCCCATCTTCGCCCAATTTACCGGGGCCTACTGCCACAACCTCACCTTCCTGCGGCTTCTCTTTGGCAGTATCGGGCAGGACAATGCCACCCTTTGTCACTTCCTCTTTGACTATGGGTTTTACAACTACCCTGTCTGCCAAAGGCTTCAGATTCATTGCCATCTCCAACCTCCCTTTCTATAATTGTTTCTTATCGCCAAACCTGTAATTAGCACTCTCTTCAAGAGAGTGCTAATGTATTTAAGATAACCTAGATTGTATTTAATCGCAAGTCTATCCACGGCCATTTACAACCACTTACGGAAGATAACCAGAAATTACAGCAAAATATCCCTTGTTTTCTCCTGAGCTCAATTCGATTTAACGGAAGAGCCCATTTGCTATCATCGTAACTGTTATAGTACTAGCTCGTGAATTTGTAGTCATTAGTGAAGCTATGAGAGGCAGATTCGCTACCGGGCAGCGCATATTACAGGCGGCTATTCTTGCTTGGAAATGATGCCGTTAATTATCAAGAATTGTATTAGCTCTGCCGCTGCTGCTTGGGGTTTTTTTTCGACTGTTTTGGAGCCTTTCTGCTGGATGCCGCCTGACATGAGAAGCTTCATTCTTTCGTGGGCGGAGAGCTTGCTATCGATGGTCGCGGTTTTTTTCAATCTGGGTTTTGGTTGGGATATGCCCACCACAGCCATAGCTGGCTCGATGCTTCTCATGTCGATACCCAGCGATTTGGCGTCTATCTTGGTGATATTTTTCTTAAGGCCAGCCAGGATGGTCTTTAGCGGAGGGTACACAGGCTTGCGCAGCACGGTTTCGATGGTAAATACAGCAGGCAACTGGCATTCCAGGATTTCTCTATCGCCACCTTTCAAACGCCGGTGGACTCTCGCGGTCTTCGTATCGGCGAAGATATCCAGTCTGGTGACGGCGGTAACGAGCGGCAAATTCAACCACTCTGCTATGCCGGCTCCCAGAAAGCCGGTGCCTTCATCTATGGACTCCCGGCCACAAAGGATCAGGTCATACTGGCGGGTTGCGATCAACTTGGCTAGAACTATTGAGGTCGAATATACGTCCAGGTCGCCAAAAGCTTCGTCACAGAGATGTATTGCCTCGTCGGCCCCCATCTTCAGGCAAGCTCTCAATGCCTCCTCTACCCTGGGTGGTCCGAGGCTAACTACGGTAACCTCTCCCCTGTCCCTCTCTCTAATTTTGATAGCTTCGCTAACAGCTACCTCGTCCACGGGGTCCAATATGTAGCGAATATTATCCAGAGTGCCGGTCTCTATATTAAATTTAACGGTGGTTGGGTCAGGAACTTGTTTTACGCAGACTATAATCTTCATAGGGTTGATATAATAGTCACCGTACATTTATTATCATGAGGTTGGCTTCATTAACTCGCGCAACTGTTTTGTCAGTTCAGGTATTATCTTCTGCATATCTCCAACTAGTACAAGGTCGGCCATCTTAGCTATGGGGGCATTGCGGTCGGTGTTAATTGCCACCATCAACTGGGAGCCTTTTATGCTGAGGGTGTGATGGAATGCCCCTGAGATACCGCATATCAGGTAAAGCTTGGGGGCTATGGTTTTCCCGGTTAACCCGATTCTCCTTTCATCGACTATCCAGCGCTCGTCAGTAGCGCGTCTGCTGCCGCCGATAGAGGCGCCCAGAATCCTGGCCAACTCTTCGATCGGTTTGAGATTTTCGGCACAGGCCAGCCCTTTACCTACTCCAATGACAATCTCAGCCTCGCTGACGCATACTGCACACGGGTCCGCTTTTAGATGGTCAATCAGCCTCGTTCTATTATTTTCTAGGTCGATGTCCACCTTGCATTCTATGACTTGGGGCTCCTTTATTTCCCTGGCCTTCTGCAGGGTCAGCAATTGCGTGTCGATAGTTGCTACTACTGGTTTTCTGAGGAGAGCCACCGTTTCCTGGGCTTTTCCGCCGTGAATAGGTCTTCGCGCCGTCAATTTCTTGTCTTTGTCTACTTCGATTTCAGTATATCGGGCTATCACACCGACTCTAAGCCTGGCAGCGAGCCTGGGGGCTAAATCGTTTCCAGTAGGGGTTGTGGCAAACAGGATAATTGAAGGCTTATTTAAATTGACCACTTGTGCCAGTGCATCAACGTAGGCATCGCCGGTATATTTCTCCAGTCGGTTATCTTCTATAACAAACGCTTTGTCTATTCCATAAGGGGCAAATTCTGCTGCCAGGTCCTTAATCTGATGCCCTATGATTACCGCTGCTGTCTCTTCACCCAGCTTTGCGGCAATGGCTTTGGCCTCTCCGGCGAGTAAAAAGGCTGTCTTTTCCAGCTTGCTGTCTTTATGCTCTGCGATAAACCAAACGCCTTTTCTGGCATTCTTTTCCGGAGAATCTGGAGTTTGCTGGCGTATTCTCTGGTCTTTTTCCGCCATGTGTGCACTCTAATATGGCCATGCCATCGCGTGCGACAAAGCTACAGGGGCAGCCCTGGTAACTAGCTGTCACTCAGAATTATAACACAACGACGATTGTTACCCAAGGGTTGCCCCTGCCGGCTATTGCATATTCAATTCTAGCGCAGTCTACGTATCTTGCACGACTTCTCTCCGCCTCCTATATCCATCTCCCTACGAAATGCCCGTCACGGTTGGCACTACCCATGGTGTGCGGGTTCCTGGCATCACCTATCTTGTAGAGTTCCTTGACTTTACCTTCGAGCTCAGTGTAGAGGTTATCAACCGGGTTCTTTCCTGTTATCAGTACCACAGTATCTACATCGGTAATTTCCCGTGCGTCCATGGTATGGATATCGATTACTGTAAGGGTCTTATCTGCGACCATGAATAAGAAGGATTGGGGGCTGAGCACCACCCCTTTCTTCAGGATTCTGGGCATGGTGTGGAACCATGTCATGTCCTTTATCTGGTCCAGGCTGCCTACAAAAGGAGTGGGTGCCAGTATCTGTACCTGGCAGCCTTTATCGGCGAGAATCTCGGCGACCCCGATGGCAACAATATCCTGCCTGCCATCCCAGATAACAGCTTTCTTCCCAATTTTGGCTTTTCCCAGGATGACATCACTCGGGGTGAACACATTGTCCTGCTGCCATCCTACTACTTCCGCAGTGCTCTGGCCGGAGTAGGCGTTGCGCATCCAGTCGGCGCCGGTGGCTACTATCACGACATCAGGCTTAGGATTCATGTTCAGAATCATCTGCGATGTTACCTCGGTGCCGGTAACTATCTTCACGCCTGCCTTGGGGAGCTGGATCTTCTGCCATCTGACGAGGCCTCCCATCTCCTCTCTGCCCGGCAGCTTCTCCGCCTGAAGCGCTTGCCCCCCCAATTCCTGGGCTTTCTCATACAGTGTTACATCGTGCCCTCTCAGTGCAGCTACTCTGGCTGCCTCCAGCCCTGCGGGACCTCCACCAACCACTACCACCTTTTTCTTGGTGGCAGTCTTTTTCAAGCCCCCGATTCCCCATCCCATATGCTCCATGCCTGTGGTAGCGTTTACTATGCACCTGATAGGCTGCCCGTCCATCATATATTTTACGCAGTTCTGATTGTCGCCCTGGCAGGGGCGTATATCATCCAGCCTTCCCTCTTTTGCCTTGTTGGGTAGTTCCGGGTCAGCGATGAGTGGCCTGGCCATAGCCACGATATCGCATTTACCTTCAGCGATGAGGCTCTCCGCCAGCAGGGGGTCGTTAATCCTGCCTACAGCGACTATGGGGATATTCTTCACCACCTCTTTGATTTGCTCCACGGCGTACATCTGATAGGCAGGGGGTAGATAGTGTGGACCGAAATACATATGCATGGACTGGGTCTCCCTGCCCACGCCGCAAACGAGGTAATCCAGCATCTTATCCTTATCCAGCCACTTGGCAAGCTGCACTGCTTCATCTGGCACAATGGAGCCGGGCAGCAGGTCGTCTACGGTTAGAGTGTAGCCGATGGCCTTGTTTTTCCCCACCACTTTCCTGGTAACCTCGATTGTCTCCATGAGCAGCCTGGCTCGGTTCTCGAGAGAACCGCCGTATTCATCGGTACGCCTGTTAATGGAGCCCGAGAGGAAATCTGCGATCACTCCTGAGTGGTTGTGAATATCTATGCCATCGAAGCCGGCTGCCATGACGTTCTCGCAGCAAATACGGTGATAATCAAGATATTCCTTTATATCCTCTTTGGTCATCGGCTCCCACATCTCGTCGGCGAAGTTGGCATCCGGAGTACATGATGGTCCTCTCTTATTCCCCAGGTCAATGGAGTAAAGCTGGAAGCTGCACTTGGCTCCGAATTCGTGAATGCCATCGGCGATCTTCTTCAAGCCGGGTATCACTTCTTTCTGCCAGGCCCAGATATGCCGGTCGAAGTGTCCGCCGTTGGGTCTCATGAACCACGTGTCGCGTGGCATGGTATAGCCAATCGACATGCATACCCATCCTGCCCCGCCCTTTGCCTTCTCGATCTCGTAGTGTATGAACTCTTCGGTAGGCATCCCCAACTCATTCATCAGCGGACCGTGGGGTGATACCATTATCCTGTTTTTCACCGTGAACGGCCCGATTTTGATGGGAGTGAACAAATACTTGAACTGCTGGGCGCTCATTGGACCTCCTTCATTGATATTTTCAGAGGAATATTTATATAAAAGCGGCAGACGCTAGTTTCGTAAATATAGCATCTTCATTAAAATCTTGTCAATGCCAGTTCAGGAGTATCGTCGTAAATAGCTAGACTAAAGTCTGCTGCCGCTGCCCTGTATTTCATATTCCTGTCGGACCGTGTTAGTTCCTTTAGCGCGGCTATCAATAAA